>NZ_CAWNWY010000006.1:0-165151 GCF_963878365.1 Photorhabdus sp. HUG-39
TTCGCAAGACGAATCGGAAGCACCGTGAAATTGCTGATCTGTACTGCGCGTGTTCCAGTGTTGAATGTGGTTATACATTTGTTATGAATTTGACGTTTTCGCACACGCTAAGTCCCAGTGCAAAAACAGGTGATCAACTGTTGCAGACCGTGATTAACAACCTCAACCCGCAACAGCGTCAAATGGCATTGGATTTATTGCAAACTAGCGCTGCCTAATTCAAGCTTTGAGCCAAGCCACTATCTAGCTAGTGGCTTTTTTAACTCTCACCCCATTTTCATCAAATTGCTTAATTAATTGAGTAGTCAATTCTGAACACCAAATAAGAGCTTGATAACGCTCATCATTACTGCAACCTCTATTAGTAGCCAAGCGTAACAGCAAATCAACTCGTTCCAATGAAATTGACTCAGCAAAAAAATCTACCATCCTCTTAATCCCACAATACTGTATTTTTATACAGTATATATAAATATAATTAACAAGTGAAGTAATTATGTTATGAAATAGTGTGTTATGTGACTTCTATCGTTTCTGATTCCATTTTCTTCAACATGTTCAGATAATGGCCTTTTGGGTCACGAATAATTTCATTAGTATCAATCTGGATACCCAATTTTTCACTTAACCTACTCATTATCATTTTTGTTGTTTCAGTATGCGTTTTTTTAACTTTATGTAGATGACCGAACATAGATAAACAATAACGCTGTCCATCTATGGTCATACTCCCCCCCTCCAGTAACGAACGTGCCAGCACATCACTCATCGCCAAACTCTGTAATTTTGCCGATTCATGAACTCGCTGTATTTTTTCCTTCTCACTCATTTGATGCCAACCGTAATAGAATTCATCTAAATACAGATCACTTCCTTGACTAACCGTATTTCGTGCCTCCGTACAGTTATTGACAGAACTCCTAGGCGGTGCGGGCGCACCGCTAAAACCAGCCTCCGCTGACGCTTCGGCTAACTTCGGCACAATCTTCCAGCTCTTGAACCGGGTTAAGATAGGGGTATCCATCCCCACCAAGGGCGAAAAGACACCCTTGATGCGGATCACATCCTCACCGTGGGTGTTAGTTTCCGGTTGTGTTTCATACCACAGACGCGCTACCAAATCGTCACGACGCACAAACGGGCCACCCTGTGCATTGATATAGTTTGCCCAGTCGCCGTTATCCGCCGCATCATGCACAATAGCAAATTCAACGCTTAATCCCATCGCAGTATCATGGTCTGCCATGCGGCGTAATTCACGGTAAACCGTCACGGGTGCACCACCCACAAACTGAAACTGACGGATATGCCAACGCGCCGCCCACGTGCTCGCAGCCACAGCAGCTTCTTTCATGGGGCGATCGCTTTCATCATCCAGCTCATCGTCCATAGCGTAGCCATCAATGTTTTTAGAAATGTACTTCGCCACATAACCCGTTGCTGATCCTTTTTCGGGATCAATCTTCTCGGCATGAAACCGGGCTTTCAGGGCTTTTTCAGTCCGCAGTTCGTGGCGATCCTCCTGCAAGGCATACTCACGGATAATATCGCACACCTGATCCGCTTGGTCTGGCTGCATAAAAAACAGCATATGCCAATGAGGTGTACCATCGTGATGGGGTTCAGCCACCCGGATACCAAAGATACGCAAATTATTACGATGGAGTTTGGCTCTGATTTTTGCCCAAAGACCGCTTAAATATTGTTGTGTATCTGCCGGACTGCATCCGTTCCACTTACGGTTACGGTGTCCGTGTCGGGTTGTGGCGTGGTATTTAGAGGGCGCGGTCAGTGTGTAAAACTCAGCCACATAGCCCAGTTCATTACAGATATTTTCAAATCCCCGGATACGCACCATCATTTCGGTACGACGGATCGCCGGGTTCGCCACACTGCCATAATATTTATCAATCAGGCTGACGCGGTTGCCCTCTTCATCTTCCAGTTCCATCGACTTGATAAATTCTTTCGTGCGGTGCTTCTGCTCTTTCCACTCAGAAATAGCCGTTTTGCTGGCGTAGATACTGGTCTTTTTGCTGACGCGATTGATTGAAATCTGCAAATGCTCACGCCATTCCGCCGCCAGACGGCGCAACCGTCCCAACCACCATTTATCTGAGGTCATGCGAGAAATGGCGGCAATAGCCTCCGTCTCACCAAAGAAGCGACCAGTCAGCTTAGCCCAGTAAGGCGCATCTTGACGATAGGCTTTCGTGATCGCTGCCGCCCTCATATACAAGACATGCGCCCGTTTCAGCGCTCCTTCTTCTGGCCTCTCTTCGGCGGCTGTCTCCAGCTTCTGAAAAACAAACTGAGAAATATCATTTGCCAGTAACTCGATATCTTCCCGTGACATATCAGGAATGCGGTTAAACCGCGCCATATAAAGCGCATTATCCGCCTCGATTTCCTGAATCTGGTAACGCTCGGTCACCAAATTGACCCTAGGTAAGATGTGGTCGACGAATGTCTTAGACAAAAAAGCCTCGGCGCGTTGCGTCCCTTGCTCTTTTTCTAAAACATTAACCCGGTACTGAACATCCAAACGGACAACAAAAGGTTGCTTTTTTAATAACTGCTGAACGTAAGCACGTTCTTTGATCACCTTTGCAATCGTCCGGTGCTCTTCTTCTTTCTGGTACTGTTCAGCATAAGTCGGGAACGGTCTGACTATCGACTGGATAGGTTTATCCCAAGGCAAAGAAACGCACGCAGCCAGAACTGCGCTGTGTGGCATCTCTGGCTGGAATTTGCTGTATTGGCGGCGCATTGGTGATTGTGCGCCGTTGTTATGTTCTACCGTATTAGCTTGCATTCTTTCTCGGATTCTATATATGCACTAATGAATGTTTCTGCGACCGGCGCAACGATGGCATTTCCATAGGCGCGGAGTCGTCCCACTCGATTGGCAATCCCATTAGCCAGCGGGAATGTGCCGGATTCAACTGGCCTTTGCTTTCCATCCCGACAAGAGATCCAGTCAGCATTTCGCCAGCTATTCCCTGCTCTGTTGCATAAGTCAGTTTGTTGAACATCCGATTTCTGCCATCTTTTCGGATGACCGTTGAACCACTCCCCCGATGATCGCTTGCTTGTTGGCGTTGGCCACCCAATAAAGTCGCTGTCTGATGTGCGGAGCACCGACGCCCGCAGCGCAAATATCAACCGCTGCTGAGGCGTAATTCGCTCCCGCCAGGTCAGTTTGTACAAGTTCGAGCCAACCGAGGCCGTCTTTGCTCGCAACTTGTTCACCAAACACAATGTCAGGTCTGCATTGCTCAATGAGATGGAAGAATGCAGGCCATAAGTGCCGCTCGTCAGTAAACCCAGTTCCTTTGCCTGCCGTACTGAAAGGCTGACACGGGCAGGAACCTGTCCAGACTGGTTTATCGTCCGACCATCCCACACGCCGGAGGGCATAACTCCAGACTCCAATTCCAGCGAAAAAATGGCATTGTGTGTAATTACAGAGTTCATCAGGTTTAATATCCTCTATTGAACGCTCATCAACATCACCTGGCGCTATATGACCAGCAGCAATTAAATTTCTCAGCCATTGAGCTGCATAGGGATCAATTTCGTTGTAATACGTCATATTAAATTATGAACTGCATTGAGATTTTTAATGGTTTTACTCATGGCTATTATTCCCATACTGAAAAAAATCAACGGGATTAATTCTTTCAAATCGCAATAAGGCATGGGATGTTTTTTCGGGGTCATCGTGGATTAGGATTATTTTTGACAGAAGATTTCTACCCGTGAACCGATTATTGTCATAATCATATTCACGAATAATTAAAACATCGCCAACGGTATATTTCACATTCAGCCAGCCACCGACGATATTAAATGAGACAGCGACATCAAAAAATGAAGTTCCTATCCTAATGGTATAAAGTTTTTCCATATCACACATTCCGATAATGTTTCTGTTGCAATTCAAAACCAGTTTCAAATGTAATTCCATTCCTGCGCCTGGCGGTCGATGTTCTCAGATTCACTTTTCAAAAGCGCAGCACTGACGGCATATTCCATTTTGTTTTTCAAAACATGTGCGGACAACTTTTCTAAACGGGATGAATACCAATCAGCATAATGTTTACGCTCATCCTCCCGAACCTGCTTGATTAACTTTTCAATATTTGTATATTCCATTCTTTATTTCCTGTTTTAAGATAAAAAGAATCCCTGACGTGTTGACGCCAATAAAATTAAATCGGTAATTTTTATTATTTAATTCGGTAATGATAAGTTATTTGGCAATAATGCACTCGCGGCCTTGATAAGATTTATTGCTCGTATCAAATTAGTCATTTCTTCACTAGTTAATTCACTCAATGCCAGCTCATGCTTATCGGTTGGTATACGTGCTATGTAGAAAATGGCAGCTAACACGCGTTTATTATCCACATAGTTTTCGCTACGTTTATCTCTCATCTCATTAATAAAGACACTTAACTCTTTATTATCAGATTTGAAATATTGTGCCCTGACTTGAGCAACTTTATTTAATCCATTAACCCGCGTTTCAAAAGATATTGAGAATGCACGTTGTTCGCTTGATTCAAATTGATATTCCGTGTTCATATAAGCCTCATCGAATCAGGAACAGAATAAAATAAGCAAAAGCACATAGAACGATTGGATAGATAAACCTATCTTTTTGAGGTTTAAATGATTCACCAGTCAATTTATATTGGTGTTCTTGTTGCTTTAATGCGTTCATGCTGACCTCACACTAACAATGCTCCAATACCTACAACAACATCAACCACCGAACTAGACGCAGGCATTAGAATGCAATCTTGATGAAATGGTAATACCCACTAAAGTTAATAGTCTGATCGCATTATTAACTGCCTTCTTAAACTCAGCCACACGGGTATGGTTGAAATGACCTCCTGAAACAACAGTGCTTGCCAATTTTCCCACTTCTGCCGTTGCACCTAACAAATAACTCGACATGTTGGAATCACAAATCTCATTCACCGGCACCGATGGTTGACACTGCAATTGCTCCAGTAATCCATCCAAAATAGATGCATCTTGCGTTGCATCGGTTAACTTCATCAAGTCAACACAAGTCAGCATATGGGGCTGCTCAGGGTTCAGCTTGTTGCGCAGCATTTGCGGATTCATTCCGATAACTCCCGAAATTTGAGCTAAGTTGCCCCTATGAGCGTTGGCGAATACCCAGCAAGCATGATCAAAGTGTACTTGTTTGAAAACTTGATAATCAAACATTGTTATTTACCTTTTTATTCACATAATGTGAACGTTAAGACCAAACGAGAACGATTATTGGGAAACCTAATCCTTACACCAATCCCACCAATCAATGAAAACACGCTCATTTGATTTTTTCTTAGGCTTAATTTTTAGCCTACCAGTAGCAACATAATATTTAGCCGTTCTCTTGCAAACGCCTGATAATTCACAAAATCTATCATACGTAACCCAACGTGATTGAGCTTGTATTGAATTAACAATCTGCATAGTACATATTCTCCTTTTGTGTTCCATGTTCTAAACTTTTTGTGATTGTATTACCTTGCACTTCAAAGTACTACATTGAAGTACCTTACAGCTGAGATATTACGATCGCCATATAAGTACGTAAACTAAAAAAGTCCGCCTTTGGTGAAAAAATGCAACAGTACGCAAATGCAAGAGAAACGATAGATAGAATCTGTTTGGCATATAAGTTTAAATCATATAGCCAATTGGCTAATTATTTGTCGATCAGCAAGGGATCTTTAGGGAATCGTATAACAAGAGATAATTTTCCTTACGATATCGTCTTACGGTGTGCCTTAGAAACTGGAGCTTCCATTGAGTGGCTTTCATTTGGTATAGGAAACATGAACAGCACCATAGCTGAAACAGTGAAATTAACCACATTCGAGCTCGTTGATGAAAAACTCCAACAATCTAGTTCCCTCACCTTTGATAAAGACATCCTTCCTAAAAACTATGGTGATATTGAAGCAATCAAGTATGGCGAAAATATTTATTTCATTGATAGAAAACAAAAAAATACCAATGATGGAAAATGGTTAATCGAATTCTCAGGAAAATATCAATTCAAGGAATTGGAATTGATCCCCGGCAATAAAATACGTATGGATGGCGGTAAATATCCTATCGACTGCGATATAGATGATATTACTGTCCTAGGTAAAGTTATTTCTATTTATACGGCCTTATAATGTCTATCAAAAAAATTGATTCTGGTGAATGGCTCTGTGATCTACGGCCCAATGGCGTGAAGGGTAAACGTATTCGTAAGAAATTTGCAACTAAAGGCGAAGCTGTTGCTTATGAGCGTTATATCTTGGGTGAAATGGAAGATAAACCCTGGATAGCAGAGAAAGAAGATAACAGAAAACTATCTGAGTTAATTTCACTCTGGCATTCACTCTATGGCCGAACATTAGCAGACCCCGCCAGATTACTGTCAAAACTGACAGCCATCTGTAATGGGCTAGGTGATCCTACGGCTAATCAGCTTACTGCCGCTGACTTTAGTAAATACAGAGAACAGCGGTTAATGGGTTTATTACCTGATTCAAAAGGTAGAATCATGGCAGTGAAACCAATCACAGTAAACCTTGAACACCGTAATTTATCGTCTGTCTTTGGTACTCTAAGAAAACTTGGGCATATTAGCTATCCTAACCCATTATCAGGTTTGCCAACATTCAAGATTCAAGAAAATGAACTGGCCTTTTTATATCCTGATGAAATTATCTATTTACTGGATGCCTGCAAGGAATCCAAAAGCAAAGACTTACTTTTAATTACCAAAATCTGTTTAGCTACAGGTGCACGCTGGAGCGAAGCGGAAGAATTAGAAGGTAATCAAGTAACCCCGCATCGAATTACATTTATCAAAACTAAAGGCAAACGTAACAGAACCGTACCTATTTCCGAATCACTATATAATCAGATTCCCAAGAAACGAGGTAAATTATTTACCCCATGCCGCAAATCTTTTGAACGGGCGGTAAAACGAGCGGGAATTGACTTACCAGAAGGTCAATGTACTCACGTCTTACGGCACACATTCGCCAGTCATTTTATGATGAACGGAGGCAACATATTGGTATTGCAACGAATTCTAGGCCATACAGACATCAAAATGACTATGATTTATGCGCACTTCTCCCCTGATCATTTAGAAGATGCAATAACAAAGAATCCTCTTACACAATTGGAGTTAGAGAACCAATAAGATCCACATTGTGTCCACTCAGCTCAAAAATCAGTGTTCTGAATTGTTTCTTATTGCACAGTAATATATTGAAAAATAACATAATTATATGTTTTATATATATCTATAGGAAACTGTAGGAATTTCGGACGCGGGTTCAACTCCCGCCAGCTCCACCAATTTAGTAAGGACAGTGACAGGACAACAGCTTTAAAAACAGTAAGTTAGCAAAGTTGATTGGACACTGACCGGACAACGAAGGGACACAAAAGGATACGCAAAGGAGCCGCGGAGCTTTTGGAAAAACCAACCACAATTAGGTTGGTTTTTTTATGTCTATAGCATAGTAACTACCTCTATTTTATAATGCATAGTGCAAAATAAAATGCCTCACCAGATCTCTGCCTCATAGGGCATTATTCATAAATCCAGCACTTGATACCGTCAGTTTTTGCGGTCATTTTATTTACTAATGTCACCCTACCGGCGAAATGGCTATACTATGATGTGTCAATAAATAGTTTATATTTGTGGAGTAATTTTGAAACGTATACCGCCAGAATTGTTTAAGTCTGAAATGAAACGAAAAGGCTGGACGCGCCGCGAACTGGCTATACGGTGGGGCAAATCAGAAACATGGATCAGCAAAATAGTGAATAATATAGAACGGGATCAACACTGGAATGACGCCCTCAATGGACTGCCTGAAAACGAAAAGCCCAGATAAACTATAGGTCACATTTTTATTGCATAAAAGTGACCTATAGTTCATAATTCGACATTGAGAGACTATTTTCACTGACGCAGAGCTACCGGGCTGGCACCCGATAACCCTGCTTACCACAACTAACTATACGAGGTAGTTAATTATGGCTAAACGCGATAATAAAACAATTCAGCGAATTTCCCAAGCTGAACGTTTTGGCAAGGTAGCTAAAAACGGCATTTCTTTAAAAGGAAAATGGTTACAGGAGGCGGGATTTACCTTCGGAATGCCACTAAAAATCCGGGTGATGCCGGACTGTATTGTTATTACCACCCAGAACACCCAGGAACTCTGGCAATGCCTGGAAGGACTGAGTATTGAGCCATTTAACCCCAATGCTGCTATTGACTGGATTAAGTATTATCCTGGTGGGTTGATGATTATCTAATAGATTAAAGCATAAATGGACTACACCTTTAAATGTTGGATGGTTATCCAACATTTAAAGGGCGATTCAGTCAGAGTAGTGCAAAAAAGCCATTTTTGATTAGACTTATCTAACTATTGGGGGTCGGTTCAATTGGCCCTGATTCCATTATTCTAAGGGTTTTTCGGGCCAGTTAATATCTGACGCTGAATTAACATCAACACGGTTCAATAATACTCTATATTTTTTTAACTCTGCTAACAGCGATTTTTCCTCATCACTCGACATCCCCAAATCTACAGCATCTTGTAACGGAGCGATCTGTTTACTTACAGTGAACATAAGTTGCTGTTTCTTATGTTCTGCTTGTTGCTGCTGTTCCCGTCTAAGCTTTATTTTATCACTTTCTGATATTATCCACTTTTCACTATCCCATTTGTGATAAACAGACGGTGCTTGCTTTGTAAGAATTGGATAACCCTCTTTACCTCTGACGATAGCAAAGCCGCGTGATTGACCGTCAAGCAATTCATTGTGTTTTTCTACTGTTATTTCAACACACTCTTCATGAGCTTCATTATAAAAAGCACATTCTTTTCTGGAAAAATAGACCATTTATACCCCCCAAAATAATATATGTACAACTTTGCCTGGGTTCTCATTATTGTTGGGAGTACCTACTTGATATTCAAATGTCGATAATGTTGCATTACGTACTAATGTGTGACCAGTTGATGTATTTATACTCGACATGCTTGCAGTATAACCAAAAAACTTATTTTTAAAAGAAATTGGATAATTTACTTTTATCCATGATTGCTGACCTGATGCAACCTTAACCCATTGAATAATAATCCCCGTATCTCCACATTGCCACCAGCCATTTTCGGATTTTATGGCTGCATTTTGTAATGCAAGAGTACCACTTCTCTCAGGTATTAATATATTGTAACGCCGCTGATTCCTGGTATCGTTAGAATAGATATGCAACAATTTCCCTTCTGAACCGTTAATCCCCAATACATACCCATCTTTCGATTTGAAACGCAATTCAGGAAATGGCGTTTTACTATCAATCAGTAAACTGCCAATTGTTGCGGTTTTATCGCTAGAAATGCGCAAGAAAGTATTATCGCTCTCAGATTTAGCATAACTTCCCACATCCCCAGCATTCAAACTAATATCCCCGGCCAACAGCTTCCCGTTAATTTTCCGGCTATTCGGCACCGCCCCTTTAGCCAACTCCATCGTTTCCGATAAACCGATATTTTTTACAAATTCAGTTTTATTGAAGATGTCAGCGCCATTTTGATTTTTAGCGAGCTTATTATTGGCATTATCATTCACATCAGAAACAAGTTTCTGAGTTGCTGCAAGGGTATTACTGTTACCTGTCTTGTCTGTAAGTTGGGTGATGCCTTTTTCTGTGAGTGTGGCGTCAGGAATAAAATCTTGAGTTGCAATCTCTCCCAGTCCCAAATTATTACGCGCTGTCGCTTTGTTATTAATATCAGATAAGTTATTAGCTTTCTGTAGAAATAACCCATTAGGATCTGCTAGTAGATTTTTCCAACCGGAAACTGATGTACTATCCGGATCTGTATTGTTATCTTCTACCCCATTCCACCAAATTTTACTTCCATCAAAACTGGCAACAATGGCTCCTTTAGGATAACCATCAATGGCAGCACTAAAGTCAGCATTATACGAATACAAGCCACCAGACATTGAATAACGTATTGCGGTAGTAATATCATTCAATATCCCGTTCATATCCTTGCCAGATGGAGGAATTCCACCAGCAGATATTGCTGTCATCGTTAACGGGGGAAAACCGCTCAGATACGTAGCTACGCCTTTTGCCAAGCTGCTTTCAGTTGATTTTGTTGCAATCTCGTTATAGTCTCCGGCGCTCGCAAACGGAACAGCAATAAGATTAGGTTTTTCAGTTGATTTCATTTGTTGGTATCCTTTGAACGATTGCGACACTGACACCAACCGGGTAAGGCAGTGCTCCCGATGTTTGAACAATTGCTAATTCTGCTGTTGATAGCTGAAATTCAAATACATAACTCATCTTCATATTTCCATCATCAGTGATATATGCACGTCCACTATCGCTAAACATATAAACAAGCATTCTGTTGATGTTTGGTATAGTACAGTCAGATATATTTGACATGGCTTTCATCATAATTAGCTTTCGGTACATCTGATCTGATAGCTCAATAGTTTTTGTTTTTGACTCCCCGGAATAAAATGGTGCTTGGTCAAATGGATTTGGATCTGTCGTTGTCGGAACATTCAGTAAAGCTTCACCAAAACCTATATATTTTACATTTTCATTAACAGTAAGCCGCCTGCTGACATTCACTATTTTTCCCCACACATCCAGTCCGTAAGTATTTGCTGTGTCAATGTTCCAAATCAGATCGTAAAATGTATTAATAAATTCAGCAGAGGAAACAGCGGCATTGAAGCTTCGAATAAGTGAGTTGAGTTTTGGACTAGCGGCATACTGAGCAAGAATAGTTGCTCCCACATTTTCCATTTATGAACCTACTAATTTCACAGATATATTATCAACGTCAAGCGTTGGGATTTCATCAATACCAAAACTAATTGATGTTGAATAAGTAATACCGTCACGGCTAAGCGTAATATTGTAAATATCAACACTCGATGTATCTATGTTATAAACGCCTGAATAATATCTACCAGCAAATAATGTAGATGCTATTCTTGCTCGCGTTCCACCGTCTTCTCCGTTAAATGCTTGCGCTATAGCTGACTTAACCTGTGTTTCAATATCAGCAGGAAGGTAATCGCTATTCGCAAGTGAGACGTCAACATAGACACGAATGGGCGCGGGTATCACATATTTAATTTCATATTCGGGGTAAGGCTGAACATAGTTTTCATCATCCACAATTGTGTGAGTTGTATTTCCGTTCGTAGGAATACCTGGAGGCTTTTTCTTCCAGATTGCTCTAGCGACATCCTCAGTTTTTCCCCCATACACAGCACTATAAATAGAGTTCGGCGCTATTCTGTATTTTGATACCCCGACCGTTTTTACTACCGAAGTATCATTTGAAATAACGTATGCGTCTGCCACGCCATTTACTTCTAATACTGCGGCATAAATGGCATGTAATGAGTTTGTCGCATTTTTAGCAACAGATTGTTTACGACGATACTCAAAATTAGCGCGGGTTTCCTCATCTGCGCCAGGTACGCCAGCATTCGCATTACTGATACCAGACCAGCCGGGCGCCGAGCTATAAATCGTGTTCAAGTCATCAATTTGGCATGCTAACGGCCCTGATGTTGAGTTTTGGAAAACAACATCAACAGAGCCGCTGCCCGGGATCTTAACCTCTGTTAGTGAATGATAAAGATACCCTTTTTTATCTTGAGCAATACTACCAATTGGAATAACTGTATTAACTAACCCAGTGCATGTTGCTGTTACCGTTGTTCCCGATGCTGGAATTCGATCTAAAAAATAAATTCGTCCGATAGCATCTTGAAAACGTCCGGTTGCATAATCCGGATTAATTTGATTGACGATAGCAAGTAACTGATCGTTCTTGTCAGCAATGATAGCCGCATCACTCATGGCTATTTGACCTTGCGGTGTTGTTAAGCTCGTACTCATTGCACCACCCATTGCTGTAGCCAAATCATTTAGCCGCCCATTTAAAATATCAACCTCGTCGGGCACAGTTAGACCCGTCTTTGTAAAGGTTACACCTGGAACACTTGTTGTCAGTACTACAGAGTTAGTCATCAGAAATTTACCACCGTTGATTGATTGTTCATGTCCGTTATTGTCATCATGCCCGCAATAGTTCTCTCCTTTCCATTTATAACTTTACAAGTGGCAGACTGAACATAAGGTAACTTCATTGCTTCTTGTTGCATTTTGCTGTTGATTAGCTGAGTTCCCGGCCAATATCCCAAAATTCGCTGGTAATAAGGAATACCCAATGCTGTGTCATACCAGCACTCACCCAGATATGTACTACAGGCACAAGCGACATCCTGCGCTACAGAATAGGGATTATCAGTAATGGCGATATTTCCAGAATCATCTAACGTTAAATCCCATGACTCGGTATCAAGAAGAAATGAACGAGTTTGCATTTTCGATTCCTATGGAAATAAAAAAACCGCAATTAAGCGGTGTAGATATGAAAAAACCCGCACTGTAGGCAGGTTTATTGATGACTACTCAAAAAATTTTAAGCAGCTTGGTGATGATTCTTACGCTTTCCCTGAAGCTCAACTTTTGGCTTATGCTCAAACATTTTTGGGGCAGCTTTTATCAACAAGTCAATAGCCCCACCCACAGCAGTATACACCTGCTGCGTATCAAATTTTTTGATATCTTTAATGGCTGCTTTCTGCTTTGACATAATGACTCCTAAGAGATTTTCTCTCCAAGAGCTTTGAGCTCATAAGGGGTGTTCACATTTATCACCAAACATATTATTAATGATAACACTAAAATTACAGTTTTTTATTTCTTCAGGAATATAATTTTTAAATAAAAAAACAAACCATATAACACCAGTTTTATTGACACATTCTAATATTAGAAAATCGTCATGCTCTTTTATCATCAATGAGTCAAATCTGACATATTTATCTCCGTTGAACAACCCCATATCAAAACCATATTTTTTATTTTCATACGTAATATCAATAGGTATTTTAATGTCTGGAAACTTTATAAAGTTTTCATTAATTAAAAATTTAGCGCCTTTGATTTTTTTAGTATCGCATATTCAAGCATAACAACCCTAGCCTACTTATTGGTAAAGAAAAATAATTTTATAGTATGATCTTAATTAAATTAAATAAGTCAGTTAAAACAAACACTAAAGCGTATATTATTTCTACTCAAAATACCAGCAGCTAAAAAATCATTAAAGTCCATACTTAACTTCAACAGATTTTCAACAATACAACAAAAAATTATACGAAAAGAGAACTTATTACCTATTCTTGAACAATAATTAGTAGCTAGGATAAATTATTTTACTCTACATAATCCCCTGATGAGGTACCAACCATGAAAAAGCTATCAATTTGTTTTTTAGTATTGAGCATTACCGCTTTCTCGCCTAACTTCGCGTCGGCAAATTTATGTTATTACAATGAGAAATCTCTGAGTAAATGCGCTAAGACATGTACGCCAGTAATGATTATTAGCCTTTTCTTTTGGACAATTTGCCTTTAAATCAATTGATAATAATATATTTAATAACAAAGTGACAAGGATAGTTTTGTTCTTGTCGCTTTCATTGTACGGTTCTATTTATTTTATATTTTTTAAACCGTCAATCACTTTAAATAAATTCAATCAAAATTAAGTGGAATGCTTAATCGGCAAGCTCATAAGTTGAAATCACCAGAAATCTTAGATAAAAAATACCAGTAAATAATTTATTATATCATCTCAAAATTATATAATTTAAGAGACACAATTTTCAAAAATCCTTATTAATGGCTGATAGTTACATTGATAAGCAGAAATATTAGCTTCAATCCACTGTTTAGCATCTATAGATTCAAAAGAGATTTTATATCCACAGTTTATAACAATATATTCAAATAATAGTCGCTGTGTTCGCCCATTTCCTTCTCTAAAAGGATGAATCACATTTAATTCTGCATAATATTCAGCAAGTTTTCTAATAAGTTTCTGATAGTTTAATCCTACAAGATAATGTTCATTCTCTAGCATATCAAATATCCTATTCCCTTCTATCTCAATACATTTAGCATGACAGAAGCGGGTATCCCCTTTAGATTTATCAATTATCCTTAGCTGACCAGCCCAATCATATATACCTGTCATCTTTCAAGTTGCCACTTTGTTGGCTGCACTCACTCACCCCGGTCACATAGTTATCTATGCTCCCGGGGATTCGCTCCCTTGCCGCCGCGATCCATCTTGAAATCCATAGGGTATAAATCAGAAAATATCTGTTTATGGAGTTGACGCCAAAAGAGCAAATGGTAAGGTGGTTCCTGGAATGAAATATTCAATATAGCAAGTTCAGTGAGTTCCCTTTCTGCCTGCTCAAGAACAACAGGATCACGAATAGCTAATTTATTGATAAGTGTATCTATGCCCGGATATGTATAGGGATCTTGCCCTGTTCCATATTTATCTACCATAACTACCTCATTGTAAACTATATTTTCTAATTAGTTTATCTTTAAGATTTTTTTGCTCTTTCGGTGTTTCAGGCAAACTATTCGTAACAATATTCATCCCTTCAAGACGCATACTATCTCTATAGTTTTTTAATTTCACACGGTCAAAATAATGTTTTTTTTCACTATAAGTTGTCATTATTGTTTTTCTATTCTTTTGGCTTCTAATATCTTTCTCTTGCTGACGGGAATATTTAAACTTAGCCAGATCCAAATCGCTCAATTTACAGTTAATTGCCTGACCACTTTCAAATATTCCCCAAGAAATAACTTCAAAATAACTGATCTTCCCATTTCTAATACGGTTAATCTTTACCTCTAAGTCTTGTTGCAATATTTGCAAAACCTGTTGCACCTTACGTTCAGATATCCCTGTCGCTTCTACAATTGAACGGGTATTAGGATGATCTAGTTTAGTCAAGGCCGCCATAACAGCTAATTCATATTTCATTTGAATTTCCAAGATACAATCTATGCAACAATAGTATAAAACATCAAAGTAACGAAAACCAGAAAAGAGAATAGCGCTATTATTGACGAATCCGGTAAAGCACATGTTCATGAAGCGGATGCCCATTCGGTAATGAAGGATGCAAGAAAGTATTTTCATCTTTCACCATGTCAAGCCGCTTCATAACTTTTTGAGATCGCAAATTGGAAATTGTCGTAAATGCAACTATTTCCTCAAGTTTTAATTGGGTGAAAGCAAAATCCAATGCTTTACGTGCGGCTTCACTAGCGTAACCTTTACCCCAAAATGGCTTATCAAGACGCCATCCAATTTCGATACAAGGTGAAAACGGTAATTCCGCCACAGGAATATTCAAACCGACAAAACCAATAAAATCCCCGGTCTCTTTCAGCTCTACAGCCCATAATCCCCAACCACCCTGCTGCTCAAATCTTTGGATAATCCTATCCACCATAGTATTACTCTGTTCCACCGTCAAAGTGGCAGGAAAATATTCCATAACTTCTGCGTTACTATTCAAATGATAAAATGGTAATCTGTCCTCTTCTCTCCATGAACGCATAATTAATCTGTCTGTTTCCAACACCACAACCATATTCTTCTCCTCCCAATATTAATTAACAAATAGGATACCTAACCATATACTTTAATCAGAGGAAATAGAACAACATGATTTAAACTAAAAAGGAAGTGGCCCGTGCCAAAAGTCTCTGAATCAGATGTCACACGGGCCTGGTTTATCAGGCACTTGTTTTTACCGTGGCCTTATCTTTAGATTTATCATTATTGGTATCTTTTATTGGTACAACACGTTCAGATGCTGTTTTGTTTTCAACCTGTTCCGATTGCCCAAAAAACAGGCCTCCGCGCTTGATAGACATACTGCCACAACGACTGATTCCACGCAGCTCACCATGTTCAAGAATATCCAACGTTGCTGCACAGCAAGTCCCCACAACGTCACCATCAATAATGATTTCTGGCGCGCTAAGTTCACCTTCAACCCGTCCAGCATGCATAATGCGGATCGCACCCTCTTTCACCCGGATATTGCCAATCACTTTGCCCCAGATTTGTATATCACCTTCTACATCAATATCGCCCTTAAATACCGAGCTTTTGGCAACAATAGTACAACGACGAGCCTCTGCACCGGCGTTCTTTTTATCATCAACAAATTGAGATACCGGCTCAACAGCCGCTGCCTCTGCTTTTTTTCCAAACATAGTTTTTAATCTCGACCTCATGTGAATAAAGCAAAATATTAGAGCCAAAAAAGAGAGAATCGCTGTCACTGCACAGCCAAAAAAATTACCAGCCAGATAGAATCCCAGAGCAATGCTCCACATGATCCATATACAGCTCAAAAAAATGTTGTCCGAAAAACGATGTTTTGCCATGTTTGTTCACGTTTTTGTTATTTTTCATGCTTTTTTCGTTAGAAAATACAAAACCAAAATCACTATTTTAACAGAACAGATAACAATCAATGCTAAAGGAAAGCCGGTATTTACAACGTTATTAAACGGTTAAAAGCCTATATCCGTCATCTTTCAAGTTGCCTCTTTGTTGGCTGCACTCACTCACCCCGGTCACATCGTTATCTATGCTCCCGGGGATTCGCTCCCTTGCCGTCGCGATGCATCTTGAAATCCATTGGGTATATATTTATTCTTCGATAACAATTAACAAGGAAAAATTAACATTAAAATAGATGCTTTATATTTATTATTGTTAACATAAATCAACAATAAAATCACGTTATTAATGTTTAATTTTGTTTACAAATGATCTATTGCAAGAATATTTCTCAATTAATATTTACTGATATTTATCTAACAAACATATTACTTATTTATACAATAGAATTAATTCATTAAAAATATCAATATTGTTACTCAAGCAATATACAACTAATATCCAATAAATTAATTACTTTTATAAATAAATGATTCAATTGCAAACTTATAAGATTAATTATAGATTGATATGAAAATAATTTAATATTGAGAGATATCATGAATAAATAAATTATATAGTGAGGATAACTTAAACACCAAAATTTTATTGAAAATAATCAAACCTCAACTGTCTCATAATCAAGAAATAGCTATTAAAAAGTAAAATTTATCATTAATCTGAATATATGAAGCTTCTTTCGCTGGCACAACTTCGGAGATTTATCCGTCTTATTAGCCACCCAAGGTAAAGCCAGCAATATTTTCAATGTTGCCCGGGATAATAACTGATGAACTACTGGTTGTAATCTGCAATTTACCAAATGGTTCTCAAGACTTTTATGGGTTGAAGCTCTCGCCTTTTTCAATATTACGTTGGAAATTTTCCCAGGATTTACAGTCTTACCCAAAAGATCCTGTCCGGTAGAATAAGGTATAGCAATAATAGCGCCATTAAAGGTCACTGTGATATAACTTCGATCAGCTTTATGTGCTATAAATGCAATAGACACAACACCCAATATTAACATGGCCGATATTATAATTTTATTCATTTTCATTTCAAATTATTACGATTATCTAATAACGATCAATACCGGCATAGAACAACAATATATTTTAAATAAATAATTTTATTATCAATCCTATTTTAATCTTATGAAGATTAGAAAAATTTGTGCCAGTAATAAATCATAAAAAATATTTATATATGAACCATGACCCTATCAACCTTTCAAGTATTACAGAATAATTCAATTAATAAAAACAAAAAATACAAATTCAAATAATTTCACAACAAAATACTTAGATAACATTTCAATACGATCATTTGCGATCTATAGTGTCGCAAATTATATCTATATAAGAATAAAATACTTTATGCAATTTGTTTTTCAAATTAAAAGATCTAAAATTTCAATTTTTCGATATAATCATTCTGCATCGTATAAAAACCAACCTTGACCAAACAGGATATACCCGGCAATTCTTTATGACTGAATATACCCGTCATCTTTCAAGTTGCCTCTTTGTTGGCTGCACTCACTCACCCCGGTCACATAGTTATCTATGCTCCCGGGGATTCGCTCCCTTGCCGTCGCGATACATCTTGAAATCCATAGGGTATAAAGCATTCAGATTGCCCTCATGTGTTGAAATTAACCGTTGGATTATCCTAATTACTCAAGATATCCAACTGGGTTCAATAAAGCCTGGAGTTAATATGGAAAACCGGAAAGATTCGACTCAACCTTCCCAGACGGATCAAATACTCAATGTCATATCCGAATTATGTACTATTCGTAAAATGCAAGCGGCTCCCCCACCAGAATCATGGCCTAGTACGCGTGATGTAGCGGAACAATGCGATTTCACCATCTACAAAGCACGTTATCTGTTATTGAAACTGGCTAACAAAGGATTAGTTATGGTAACTCCGTCTCCCATTAAGAATTCTCTCCGATGGTATATACCGGAAGACAAAATTAAGTCTATCTAATGTCAAACAATTCTGAATAAATGGATGTCTGTTCTGTACAAAAGGGCCTGTCTATATAGTCGAAAATTTGAAGAAGCAACATACGGCCCTATGGCATTATTCATTCAAATCGCTATATTCTTTCCATGATAAAAGTCTCGGCAAAACATTTAAGCACAGAGATATCATAACCCATTATTATCATTTTATCTTAAGAGGAAGCTTGGCATGGAAAAATTGCATCGTTGGGAAAAGGATGGATATGTTGTCACTACAGATAAAAATAAATTAGATATTATGATCATACAGCAGTTTTTAACGAAATCCATTTGGGCAGAAGGAATTGACAAGGAAACAGTTAAGTTGTCGATCGAAAATAGCTTGAACTTTGGTCTATATAAAAATACTCAGCAAATAGGATTTGCTCGTATCGTGACTGACTTCACAACCTTTGGTTATCTTAGTGATGTTTTTATTTTAGACGACTATCGAGGATTGGGATTAGGGCGCTGGCTAATGACATGTTGCCTGGAACATCCCCAAATAGCACAGCTTCGTCATATTATGCTCGTCACTTCGATGGCACCGTGGCTGTATGAAAAAATGGGTTATTCCCCAGTGAACGAGGAAAACTTTGTTTGGCAAATTGTCCGGCCGGATATTTATACCCTATGGATTTCAAGATGCATCGCGACGGCAAGGGAGCGAATCCCCGGGAGCATAGCGAACTATGTGACCGGGGTGAGTGAGTGCAGCCAACAAAGAGGCAACTTGAAAGATGACGGGTATATAAACAACCCAAGATATAAGGCAATCATCACGAAAAATGCCCGATCACGTTGTCGGGCATTACTACGATAATAGCCACACTATTACGACAAGCAGAGAGCTACTGTTTTATCAACGTGTATCTTTTAACCAGAAATTAGAAACTGGCGTTAACACCTAAGCTGAAAGCATAAGTGTGATTCTGAACATCACCATCATTGCGCGATATTGACGCAAAAGCGCCCCAATCTTTTGTAATAGCAGCATTCATACCGATAACGTATTCACGCCAGTTAGTGTCTTGCTTTTGGCTTTTACTAACGAAAGATGTCTCAGTTGAGTTAATGGCACTACTAATCTGATAATGCCTATCGCCGAACTGATGGTTAAACCGAACTTCGGCATAAGGGTTAAAACGACTAAAATTAGTGTCCAGACGCCAGCCTAATGTTCCGACCTGAGAATCGTAACGTTGATCACCGAAATGCATAGCCGTACTGCTATTACCTGATTCACGATAACCTTTAACATAACTCTTATCCCAAGCGTACTGGATAATCGGGCTGGTCATCACCGTAGATGTCAGCGGAATATCCCAACCCGCGGTAATGCGTCCTCCCCACTGATGACCGGTTGTCGAAGCATGCTCCTTGCGCAGCCACTCATTGAGCACGATACCGCGCGTAATATCCTCATATTTCATGTCCAAATAGTGAAGATCGCCGCTAATCCAACCTTTATCGTAGTAACGCCATAAGCCATAAGTGGTGAATAGATAACCACGGCCATCAGCGCGGAAATGATTAACTGAGCGCTTATCCTGATAACGCGAGATCATCCCGCCTAACAGAATATTATCCGTGAGTTGATAGTCACTACCCAGTGTCAATGTACTGTTGTGATTTCCACTATAACCACCGAATACGCCTATTTTACTCTGCTCGTTACCCACGCTGCGCAGCTGCTGCAAACGGTTGTCAAGAGAGGCAAGCGCTCCTTTCACCGGCACATTGTTGGTATTCGTCAGTGACATAACCTGATGTGGAGCATTAAGGATTGAAATAGTGTACTGACCGACCATACGCTGTGCGTCTGGAGTTGGATGAAAATCGTCAGAGAACAAAAAGGATTTACTGGCATCAAAACCGGTATCATCAGAACTACAAATATTAGCATCCCTATCCCGAACACAAGCATAGCCTAAGGTATTGGAAAAACCGTAGCGTAAAGGATTATTAATGACTTCATGCAAAAGTGCATTAACATCAACCCGAACAATATTGCCGCCCTTCTTGCTAAGTGCGGTATCTTCTAATTTATTGTACTCGTTAACCAATCCTGAGGCTTTGCTGCTTATTTCGTTATACTTATCAAGTAATTGTCGCTTATATTCTTCCGCTGTTTTAGCATCTCCCTTTGAAGCCTTGGCCGCAAGATTTTCAAAGATCCCTTGGATAATTTGAGAGCGAGTATCTTCATTTATCGTTGGATATGCATTAGTGCTCGCACGGATCATATCCTTTAATTCCTCAACCTGGTCAGGAGTGAGAGAAATCGGGAGCTTAGTGAGTCCCTGAGAAACGACGGCTTTCATAATCATTGGTGTTTTACCGATATCAGGAACAGTAGGTACAATAACGATCCCAGCTCCCGCATCAAGAAGCTTATGCACCTGTGCCGAGGCTTCCATCGCGCTACTTCCAACAATTCTCGGATCTCCCCCTAACATGACAGCTTTAAGATCATTACCACCAATCCAGTGAATATACATGCCATTAGGATCAGCACGACCACCGTGGCTTGCCAAATAATTATCTACTTGATTTTGAGTATTGTTATCTTTGTTCACATCAGGAACAGCAGTCGATCCACCCACGGCGTAATTAGTCCCACCTTCATCGAAAGGCTCCAGTTTAGTCCCTAAATGTTGAGCAATAAGATCATTATACAACTTATTAGTTTTACCATTTATCATGTATCGATGACCTTTTCTACCATCACTCAAGCTATCACCAAAAACATATAGATGGTCATAAGCGTGTGCATTCGAAATTGCACTTATCGAAAGTGCTAACATGCCTGGTGTAAATATAAATGCCCTTTTCATTAATATGATCCTCAAGAAGTTATTTTATATTTATCATTGAACTAACCGTCCAACTGAAATGATCAATCCAAATCGAAACTACGTTAATGAGATATGACGCAATCCCCTTTCTGATTAACCAATACCTCATTATAGTTAGTAATAGAGAGAATTCCGCATTGTTTTTTTAGGTTTTAAAGTTTAGTGTTGCTTGATTGTTCAATTAATCAAATTGGTTAAATTTCAACTATCTATAAAAAGTAATATTAGACCAAATAGATTGAATTCTCTCCTTTGTTTCATGAAATAGATCACAAAACAGACAGCATAAGATTCTGATAAGAATAATGGATAGGAATAACGGCTAAGCCTGAGTAATATCTGAAGCGATCCATCACAACAAATGTGATAGTGTTAATTCATCATCGGTTTAGAGAAATAAAAGATTAAGAAGAATGAATATGAGGATTCAGCAAGCGATAAAGGCCGATTTCAATAAACTGATCGAAATCTGGGAAGCCTCGGTACAAGCAACACATGACTTTTTATCTGACGAACATATTAATCAACTACGCCCATTGATTCAGCATACCTATTTACCGATGCTGACGGTTTATAAAGCGATAAATGATAAACACGAAATACGCCATCCCCACATGACGCCACTATTATCAAGGCAGCGACAATCTCTTCGCTGCCCAAACCTTTATTTCAAATTAAATTCTATTGCTAAAGTAAGCTCCCTTGGCAAACCGGCCGGTTTTAGCCCTACCGACCGAGCTTGTTGGATAGCCGCAAGGGCAGCGCGGTCTAATTCATCAGCGCCTGAACTCTGCACTAATTGGTGATTCGTCAAATCACCACTATCCAGCAAGCTAAACCTGACCTGTACGATACCCTGTTGCTTCATCTTCTTAGCCCGACGCGGATAGCGTTTATGTTTTTCAATTTCACGACGTAAGGCGGACTGATAGCTTTGTAACTCATCAGCTCCAACGCCAGTGATCGGTTGACTGGTCGTCGCCTGACGAGCGCCAGCTTGTGAATCCACAGCATCTCTCCCTGCTAACTGAGAACTCCCCTCCGTTTGCTCTGGTTGATTTTGCTCTGCCCCTAGTTTACGCCCGCGCTCTGCTAGTTTTGGTTGAGGATCTTCTACCGGCTCTTTCTGTGGCTGAGGCTTGCTCTTCGGTTTAGCATCCGCATGTTTTTCTGGCGGTGGCTCCGGGCGTTCTTGTTTCCGTGGCTTATCCGCAGGCTTATTAAGGACTATTTTTGCCTCATGTGGCGATTCCGCTACCACTATCTCTGGCGGTAACGGGGGTGGAATAGGTTCCGGTTCTACCGGTTGTTCCTGTCCGGCCGGTGCTGCCGAAGCAACCATTTCTATTGACATACTCATTATTGGCGAATTCACTAATTGATTATTCGCACTGTCATCACGCAGTAAATGCCTCGCCATAAATCCAACAAGACCCGCATGTAACAGTAAAGAAGCAAACAAACCAATATAAAAACGATTTCTCATCATAACTTCAAGCCATCTTTCCGTTCGTTATCTGTGGAGATTGCCAGCGCTCTTAACCGCAACCGGCTAATCTCCCTTAAAGAGTCAGAACCGACTGGTGACACTAAGCTTAAACGTTCGCCCAGGCGCTGGCATCATGGAACGCGTTAACGGGTCCAGATAATAGCGATCGGTTAAGTTGGTGCCAGATAATTCAACAACCACATCTGGTGTAACCTGATAATTAATATAAGCATCTACAGTCATTACCGAGTTCCAACGCATCGGATTATTATTTATCCCTTTATAAACACCGGGTATTTTTTTCATTAACCATTTTTCATCCTTATTCTCCACACTGCTGTGATATAACACTCGGCTGCCGATTTCTAAATTTTCATCTAATAACCGGCCACCAATATTCAGATTAAGAGAATAACGAGGTGGGATAGTTGTCCTTAAAAAACCACCGGGAAAACCGCCATCAATACATTCAGGAACACCAAATTGGTTTCTTGGATCTAACATAAGTGATGCGGTTTTATCGCAAACTTTATTTTTAAGATTATAAGATAGACCAAAATGGGTAAAGAAATTACCGTTATCATAACGCCCCTGTAGTTCTAAACCGGATAATTTCTGTTTATCTAATTGAGTAAATACAAAGTTACTGTCACGGTCAAAAACATTCTCAATGATGGTATTATAATAAGCGAATCTAATATCCGCATTACGTTCCGCACCCAATAACTGACTTAAATCATGCACATAACCCACTTCCACTGTTTTACTACGTTCAGGTTTAAAAGCACATGTAGGCTTATCAGTCAAACCGGAAGAAAAGCCAACGGTATCCTCAAAAATACTTGGCATACGTACTGCTTCGGCATAGCGGGTATAGATACGTGCATTATCACTCACATAGGCTGTTGCGGAAAATACCGGCGCCCAGGCATGATCTTTACGTTTAGGTTGTTTAGACCAACGCTCTTGTTCACTTTTCGCTTTATAAACACCCTTATCACTATTATTTAGTATTTCTCCAGAGTCATCAATATAACGGCTATTCTGTTGAGCAGCACTGTATTCATATTTATACACTTCTTTATTCGTTATAGGATCAATAACGCGCTCATTCATATCAAGCTCCCCATTGAAATAAGGGTTATCTTGTTTATATAACTTACCATCGTCATGATATTTCCAAAGCACATCTACCGGCGCCATAGGGCGAAGAACTGAATCCCGTTCTTTTGATTCTGTGATCTTCTTTTCTTCATATTCTAAATATTCATCTAAATCATCAAAACAGTCATCAACGCAATTACTATATTTTTTATACAACATAGCTTCCTGCTCAGTAAGTGTTCTCAGATATCGTATCCCCTGGCCAACCAATTTTTCACTGTTACTATAACCAATATCACGGGCAGCCAAACGTTCATTTAAAAAATCATCCTTAGACCAATAACTTACCCGTCTAGCGCCAGCACTTAATGCCAACCATGAGGTAGGCCGCCAGTCAAAATTAAAAGCAATATTATTCTCCTGGCGGCGTCCTTTTCTTGGGGGTGATCGAAAACTAGAAAAATTCTTCCCTTTATAATCATCATGGGAACCTAAACGTTCCTGTTGTAGGCTAGCTGACAAGGTTAAATCTAAATTTGAGGTCAATTCGAAAGCATTAGAGAGATCAACACCCCAACGGTTATTATGGGTATTGGTAGAAGCAGTATCTACCAAGCGACCATCTTTATTTGGATCTCTTTCCTTACCATTTACATCCCAAACAGCATCCCGCTCTCGCGGTTCACGTGGATATCCCCCGGCAGTATTGGTATCGCTGATAGTACGGGTAATCCAAAATTTCATATCAAAATCAACCCATTTGTTCCCGTCAGGTTTCCATTTATAATCCAAGTTAAATGCCTGCTGATGTACATTCGCTAGCGGCCACTGTGGTAAAACGTTATTTTCTGCCCGAGCCCAACCAAGCCGCGAAGGCATAATCTCCCCGTAAATCGTTTTAGTATCGCGGATACCAAACCCAATCGTCTGTTGGTTAGCCAAATACCAGTTATTTTTAAACAACCAAGATTCCATTTCACTGGAGGTATTCGGCACTTCATTTCCGGGGCGATATATACGTGCAACAAAAGGCAAATAAGGATCATACGACCGGGTACCACCATCAAGGATCTCTATATCCTTTTTATTAATGGGATCATCATAGCGATGAGCACCCCCCTTACCGGCAAAATAGTTTCCTTTACTGCGATAACTATAAGCTGCCATTAAATCAAAATATTCCTGTCGGGTACCTAACGCTAGACGTATCGCATTATCTTTTAGGCCCAATAATTTATTATCTTTTGACGTTTTTGGCGTAATTTCTAACGCAGGATCAACATAATTAAATCCCTGATTAAAACCGGGAATATCCCGATAATCTTGCCCTAATTCCAGATGCGGTACTCGTTCCTTAACCGCATTACTGCTGGTTTCCAATTTCAAGTTAATACCAAATCGTTCGTCTATTGGTACCACATCATCAATACCCAAAGTTTTGATCATTACCGCCCCACCGATCGAACCTTTTACTCCACGTGTCAGTGATGGGCCTTTTTCTATCTCAATGCTGCTGATCAAGTTAGGATCAATATAATTACGATTATTCGCACCGTTATAACCACGCCAAGTGGTAATTGCCTGCTCAGTACCATCAATGGTAACAGGAACCCGTCCCTGCCCTTGAATACCTCGAATATTAGGATCTAATGCGCCACTGTTTCGCGAATCACCACTAAATACGCCGACTGCACTTTTTAAAACATCCGCTGGTGAAGCACCCTTATAACGTTCTACCAAATCCTTACCCAAGTAAATATTGGTAATATCTTTATCATAAACCGCATCATAACCTGCCTCATCTTTTTCACTGGTCGCTGAAACGTTAATTTTACCAAGGTCAGCCTTATTTTCAGCTGGCTGTTTAGATGATTGAGCCGAGGTTATTAGTGTTTCTGCATCAGAACGATAGGGCATCATACTGTAGGCTAATGCCAGCATGAATGTTATTTTGCTATATTTATTATTTAATTTATACATAGTCATTATCTGCCATAGTGTGGATTGAAATATACCCGTTATCTTTCAAGTTGCCTCTTTGTTGGCTGCACTCCTCACCCCGGTCACATAGTTACCTATGCTCCCGGGGATTCGTTCCCTTGCCGTCGCGATGCATCTTGAAATCCATAGGGTATAACTTGTTACTTCAATCAGTATCAAAAATACTTTTCAAACTTGACTAACACTTCATTTTTATTATAGGAATAGAGCCAATCAACATTACTACTATTTTTTCTAAATCGATAAGTAATTACCGGAGTTAAACCAAAAACTTCAAATTTAGGCATACTCACAATTGCCGCATAGAATTGTTCATTATCTTTACGACGTGCATTTAGAGGTACACTGTAATCACCAAATTGCCGTTGGCGTAATGCAGTAAATACCACTGCATTAATTCCCGGATATAATTGAGTGGAAATGCCCGCTCGCACGCCTTTTTGCTGATAATCATCCGCTTTTTCAACACTGGTTTTATTAACCCAATCACCACCCGCAAAGGTAATGGTTTGATCAGTTAAATAATAAGATAAGGTAGCATAAACAGAAGTCATATTACCGTCATTATGATTATAAAGTTTATGATAACGAAACTGCTTATATTCACCTTCCAAATTTAATGCCAGGTTTTTAGATAGAATATGCATCCATTCGGTTTTCACTCCCGTAGTACGATAACGGGAATGATTACCAACATAATTAAACTCAACGACTGGCCCCATTAGGAAATCATTTTGTTGTGTTTTATAACTATATCCCAAATAAGCAGAAGTAGTATTTTCATTCTCCTCACTGTGATGACGATAGCTTTCTCCATAAGTCATCGAACGTAAAAAAACACCATGATGACCACTTAGTGGATATATCTTACGTAACGTAGCATCATAACTAATACCGTTTGCCTTCTTTGCCATAGGCAACCTACGTTCAGTTATACAACCAACATCTTTATGATATTCAGTACAAGTAGGGGGCTTATCTGGCGACATATTCGTGTTATCGTTAAAGATATATCCCACGGAGAAAGATCCACGCCAGGAATTGCGCAAATTAATCGCCTCCTGATAATTAGTTATATTCTTAATGACTGCCGGTGGTAATTTATTTTCATTATCGCGACTAACTGCTGAAATCTCATTAAATAGTAAACTGGCTTCTCTATTTTTTTGATTCTCATAATAGACCCTGGCTAACTCTAATTTAACCCGGGTAAAATCAGGTTGTTGCTGCAAGATGGCCTGATAATGCAGTTCTGCTGCTGCCAAGTCACCCTGAGAACGCGCCAGATTTGCCTGAGCAAAATGGACCAATTGGGTATCATGTCCAGGTAACTTCTGGTATATCAACAAAAAGCGCTCGACATCCTTCACTTGTTGATGATTAATGGCTAAATAGAGCGCCTGACCAATATCATTCACATTATTTTCAACACTAAACGTTTGACCATTAAGTACTATCGATAAATGATCTGTCTTTTTATTTACAGTTTCATCTGTAACCAGCGCTTTTTCTTGATCTTGCAAATTTCGCTGTACGTTATGCCACAATCTTCTACCGGTATCTTCATCTGCCAACACCAGAGATGGCTTTATAAACAAACAGCTAATGAGTAAAGCAAAACGAACAATTGGGGTATTTAACATCGTTAATATCACTGCTTAATTGTCGAACCAAAAATAAGACAAAGCCCATATGAACTTTGTCTTATCCAGTCACCACAAACTCATATTATGGGTTCTTAATTCCGCCAAAGGCAGTATCTTTACTGTGATCTGCATTAAATTTAGCCACACCAGCTAAACTAGATGCATTATCGCCAAAGAAGTGACCATTGTTTGTCCCGACAAGATTTCCAGCGGTTGCCCTACCCGTAAATGAACCATCAGCTTTAATAACGGAATTAATACCAACAGTGAGCGCACTATTTGCTATTGAACCAGTCAGTCTTTTCTGACCGAAATCCGCAGTAAATGTCCCATGCAGGGCATTGCTACCACTATATTGGTTAACTCCTTTAACCGTATAAGTTGCGATACCACCGGTAGGTAAATTAGTCGTGACATCTTTACCGGAATAATAGGCGGTATGAGTAGTATCAGTCACCTTACCGGTTTGTGACCATTCCCCAAAATAGACATCAGCATTAGCCACTTTACTGAAATTAAACACCCCCATACCATTGTGGCTACCCGATCCAGGCATAGAAATTTTATGAATGCCATTCGCATCCGCTGCGGCATAACGGGTAAGCCCTGAGAAACTAACAATTTGACCACCAGCAATGGAATGTACCCCAACTCCTGGTTCCCCTCCAGGGCTTGCATGACCAGCACCACCCGCCCTAGTCACACCTACCTTAATGCTGGATTTATTCTTATCAAAATCTTGAGTTTGCTCAAAACCTGGGGCCGCTATAGCTTGTGTAACTAATCCACATGTACCTAATACTGCAATTAACACTTTAACCTTATTCATAGCATATTCCTTATGTTAACTAATTAAATGTTAGAGTATTGCTTATTACATAGTTTTAGTACCGTCCGAAGACTGCCGCGCATATTAACGCACTTTTAATAAAAAATGAAATGATAATCATTATCATAAAATAATCTTGTCTATTTGTATAGAATGGCAATTAATACAGCTAACCATTTAATTATTAAATAAATATTCACCATAACCATAATATTATAATAGATATAATCTTAGATGAATCACCAATAATGAGTGTAAAAAAATCAATACATACCGATATATGAATGAGAAATTATTTTAAAAAGAAATTAATGCAATGATTATTATCATCATAGAAACCATTTAATCTGAAATTAACTATTTCACATTAATCAAGAAATATTTGACAATGAGAACTAAAAATCAAAAAGATATATTTCACCTAAATGATTTAAATAGAAAAAACTATTATATCGAATATATACCCAATGGATTTCAAGATGCATCGCGGCGGCAAGGGAACGAATCCCCGGGAGCATAGATAACTATGTGACCGGGGTGAGTGAGTGCAGCCAACAAAGAGGCAACTTGAAAGATGACGGGTATAGAGAATTAAATGTAGATATGATAACTATTAGGCTAATATAGGTATTATTCAGGTTCTTTATATCCTTGCTGCATCAACTATGTGGTTAAATTAAGAAATTAACCGAGAAATCATTCCTCTCTGCCTAACCTTTAATATGATAAACAGCAAAATAGCGTTCACAAAAAGCCCCAAAACCAAGCCATACCAAAATCCTATAATTCCCATTCTCTCGGTTATCCAGTCTGTCAAAGCCAAAATAAACCCTAATGGCAAACCCACTAGCCAATAACCGAATAACGGTGCGTAAAATACCGAGCGGGTATCATGAAAACCCCGTAAAATACCGGATAAAGCTGCCTGGCAAGAGTCAAAGAATTGGAACAGGCATAACAGAAAGATTATGTTAAGCGCAATTATTATGACTCCATTGTCGTTAGTATAGAGTGAAATAAATGAACCTGCGAAATAGTAGATTAAAACACCAATAACTGCGGAAATAGATAAAATTAAAGCAATTGAGATCTTTATAGTACCTGTTAATGATGTTCTATCTCTCTTACCAATATAGGAACCGACTCTCACAGTTACAGCAGCTGCAATTCCCCCAGTTATGGTATAGATGATAGAGGTAATATTAAGCATAATATTATGTGCAGCAATGACTTGCGCCCCCAAAGGAGCAGCGGTTATCGCAATCACATCCAGAAAAACCATTTCAACAAAAAGAGCCAATCCACTTGGAATACCAATATAAAAAGTTTTAATCAAAGAATTATATTTTGGTAAACTGAAATCTGGCCTATATCGCCGATATTCCTTCTTTAGCAAAAAATAGATAACCAAGCATACAGCAATGAGATTATTAATAATTGCAGTTGTAATACCCGCGCCAATGCCCCCCATTTCTGGCAAACCCAGTTTTCCATAAATAAATATGTAATTTAATGGGATATTCAATAATAAAGCACCCGCAGACAAATACATTGCGATTTTTGTGTCTTCCAATCCTTGTAGAAATGAACGAAAAACGTTAAATATCATAACACTAGGAACACCACAGGCCAGAGCAATAACATAGCCCTGTGTGATTTCTAAAATATGCTCATCGATGCCTATAAACGAAAGTAGCCAGCTAACTAATATTAATAAAAGAATTATTGGTATCGAAAGTATCACCGCCAGAAACAAGTAATTTTTAAGACTGTCTTTAATCCCTTCGTCATCATGTTGCGCTTTCTGCTTAGCTACATCTGCGGCCAGCATGATAATCGTCCCATATCCTAATACAAATATAGGAAACCAAATACTACTTCCTAATGTTACGGCTGCTAAATCAGCCGTGGCATAGTGACCAGACATCACAATATCCACAAAACTCATTGCTGTACGTGCTATCTGACTAACGATGATAGGGAAAGAGAAAAATAAAAGTTGTTTTAACTCCCGCCGGTTTGAAAACTTAGCCATAAGAATCCTATTAATTTATTGGTTAGTGCCAATATTGATCATACTAACAATAAATTACGACCAAAATCATTTAAAAAAGTTTGAAAAAATCTGAACGATGAGTATACCTTCTATTTTCATTCAGGCAACAGTGAAGAAATAAATTAAAGCAATCTAACGAAAACTAACTATTTCACAGAAATTTTTGTGATCTTTCTAAAAGATTGGATATTTATTTGTATATTTTGTTCTCATTTTTTATTTTAATAGTTAATGTTACTTGGCTGAAATCGTTGAAGGCTTTTGTGATAATATCCACATTCTTAAAAAATAAAGATGCTAGCATAGCTAAATCAGATAATTAGTAACTTTTTCAAATTATTTCTTTAATTAATAAAGAATTATCGGAAATATATCCTATGGATTTCAAGATACATCGCGACGGCAAGGGAGTGAATCCCCAGGAGCATAGAAAACTATGTAACCGGGGTGAGCGAGTGTAGCCAACAAAGATATATGTCATCTTACCGTAAAAGAAGAGATCGAAAATGAAACCAGAAACTCTTGCTATCCACGGCGGATATTCCCCTGATCCAACAACTAAAGCCGTTGCCGTTCCTATCTATCAAACAACATCCTATGCGTTTGACGATACTCAACATGGTGCCGATCTGTTTGATTTAAAGGTTGAAGGCAACATCTATTCCCGCATTATGAACCCAACCAATGATGTATTGGAAAAACGGGTTGCTCTACTTGAAGGAGGAATAGCCGCTTTGGCCGTTGCATCTGGCATGGCGGCCGTCACTTGTGCGATTCAATCCATTGCTAGCGCTGGAGATAACATTATATCTGTTGCTAAGTTATATGGCGGCACTTATAACCTGCTAGCTCACACATTGCCGCGATTCGGTATTGAAACACGATTTGCTGAACACGATGATATTGCAGCATTGGAGTCACTGATTGATGATCGTACCAAGGCGGTATTTTGTGAATCTATTGGTAATCCAGCCGGTAATATTGTTGATCTGAAAAAATTTGCCGAAGTGGCTCATCGTCATGGCGTCCCCTTAATTGTTGATAACACTGTCGCTACTCCTGTGCTTTGCCGCCCCTTCGAGCATGGCGCTGATATTGTGATTCACTCTTTAACCAAATATATGGGAGGGCATGGTAACTCTATTGGCGGCATCATTGTCGATTCCGGCAATTTCCCCTGGAAAAAATATAAGCAACGGTTTGCTATATTGACTACCCCAGATCCCTCCTACCATAACGTCGTTTATACCGAGCAATTTGGCAAGGCTGCATTTATCGGGCATTGCCGCGTTGTACCGCTACGTAATATGGGCGCTGCACTGTCACCTTTTAATGCTTTCCTTATTCTACAAGGATTGGAAACACTGGCATTAAGAATGGAACGTCATACAGAAAATGCACTGAAAGTCGCTCATTATCTGCAAGAGCATCCTCAAGTTAGTTGGGTGAAATATGCAGGGTTGTCAGACCACCCGGAACATAAACTGGCTCAACAGTATGTGAATGGGAAACCGTCAGCTATCCTCTCTTTCGGTATTAAAGGCGGTCAGCAATCCGGCGCACGATTTATTGACGCACTAAAATTGATTGTGCGACTGGTTAACATTGGCGACGCTAAATCACTTGCCTGTCATCCAGCGTCAACAACGCATAGCCAATTAAATGATGAGGAGTTAATTAAAGCCGGCGTATCTCAGGATATGATTCGCTTGTCAATCGGCATTGAACATATCGATGATATTATTGCCGATCTTGCTCAAGCTCTGGATGCATCGAAATAATGTAAATCTGTCATATTCCCCGTTCCAATGAACGGGGTTCTATTCATCGATCCTCACGGCTTTTCATTGAAAAGTATGGGGGTAATAAGGAGTGGTCAAAGAGATTGTCTACAAATAAACTTGCTGATGGTCAATTCCACAAATTTGCCGTGGCATGGACACCAAGTGGTTATACATTTTATATTGATGATATTCCGCAAAATCTGGCGGGGTTAGATCAAGTTCCAATTTCAATCGCCAACCAATATATTATTTTAAGCTCCGAAGTACCACGCAATTATCCAGCACAAGGTTATGGCTCGATAAATAAAACAACCGCAACATTCGATGTTGATTACGTCAAAGTCTATCCGTATATACCCAATGGATTTCAAGATGCATCGCGGCGGCAAGGGAGCGAATCCCCGGGAGCATAGCAAACTATGTGACCGGGGTGAGTGAGTGCAGCCAACAAAGAGGCAACTTGAAAGATGACGGGTATATCGGTAATAAGAAATAATCATCGATATGGAAAAGGGTAAACAAATATTGGCGTCCAATAATTGGACGCCATTTTCTCATTAAAATTTTACATCTATTTTCGCCCACACCGTCCGGCCGGGTTCATTCACTGAGGTATTCGCTGAATAACCAAAGGTGCTATTACCGGCAAGGTTAAGGTGTTCGCTATATTCTTTATCCAAGATATTGTCAATGCCAGCGCTCACTTTTACATCTTTGTTAACCTTATAGGCAACATTGGCAGAGAGTACGCCGAAACCTGAACTATTTTGAAAATCTTTGCCGACGACATTCCCCTGCCCCACGGCAATCCGATGCTGGCTGCTCACCAATCGCCACAAGCCGGTACTACTCCAATCACCACGTTCATAGGTCAAGCCGAAGCGGGCTTCCAAAGGCGGGATCTGAGGCATCGGCTTGTTATCCGTCCGGTTTTCTCCCCAAGCATAGGCAAGGCTGGCATCCGTTTTCCAATGATCTGTCAATTGATAACCAAAGCCCATTTCTCCACCCATGATATTGGCATTAACGTTATCAGCCTGGCTAATACGGGCATTTGTCGGGCTATATCTAAATAAAATGAAATCATTTACACGCCCTACATAGGCGGATACCCAACCATTAAAACGTTCCCCGGTATATTGAGCACCAATATCAAGCTGAGTGGTTTTCTCACTTTTTACCCCATCAAAAGCACTAGTACTTCCCGTCGGACCATATGTAGGCGAGAACAGTTCCCAATAATCAGGGAAACGTTCAGTGTAACCAATACCGGCATAAAACATCATAGGCATATCAGCCAAAGTATGCTCTAACCGCATAAAACCACTCGGCAAAGTATCATTACGCTCTTTTTCACTATTACCCGCAAATTTCTTTGCTCGGCTGCGATCAAGACGGGCACCGGTTATCAATTCGCTCTGTTCTGTAGCATACCAAGTTAGCTCACCAAATAGGCCATAGTTATAGAATTGGGCATCCTTTTGCCATACATTACCTGCTTTATTACGATGGGTATTGGTTTGCGTATCTGCGCCACTTTCCAATTTGAAGTCTTGCCATAGCCAGGTGCCCATGACTCGCCCTCCCACAACGCGACGATCCAGTTGCATAGACATACCGTGATTCATATTCATGTGCATACCACACATATGTTTACAACTCGAAGAAGGCATACCCATTGACATGGCGCTATTCGGAGAACGCAAAGTTATATTGTCCATAATATGGTTGGTATAGTTGTAATAAACTTGGGCTTCAACCTTATCAAGCACCTCACCGAGGTTAGATTTCTCAAAACGCACACCGAGACTTTCACGTTTGAATTGCGAACCATCCATGCTACGTCCAGCATAACGAGCTTCTCCGTCCCCTTTTCCTGCGGTCAACTCAAGCAATGTATCTTTATCCGGAGTCCACCCTAACGCCAGATCACTATTCCATTTATCCCAACGTGAAGGAACGCGATACCCACCACCATCTTTGTAGTCATTTGAACGGGATTTATTTGCCATTAAACGTAAATATCCCAATTCATTGCCAATACTGGCATCCACATTGCCATCCCAACGGTCATTTGAACCCGTCAATCCACTAGCATTGATTTTTGCTCCCGGCTCATCAAATCGCGGATGTTCACGTTCAAACCTTATGGTCCCTGCTGAAGCACCGGCCCCCCACAATACCGTTTGAGGCCCTTTAATGACTGTCAGCAAATCATAACTTTCTGGCGAAATATAGGATGAAGGAGCATCCATTCTGCCGGGACAAGCTCCTAGCATTTCTGCGCCATCAGTCAGGAGCTTAATTCTAGAACCAAACATTCCCCGAAATACTGGATCACCATTGGTGCCGCCATTACGGATTTGAGCAAATCCAGGTATGGTTTTTAAATAATCAGAGCCGTCACTTGCCGGAACCGGTTGGCGGGGGGTTTTTGGCGAGGTGACAATTGCCAAAGGAGAATACAAAGGGGCGGTTACGGTAATCACATCCCCATCATTGGTTTTTGAACCCTTTACATGGTCGTGTACATCCGCTGCGGTTTCAGCCGCATAGCCATTAAAAGTCGCTAGCAAAAAAAGTGGCATGGCCGAACGGATACAATGGGATAGCCTGTTTTTTTTATGAGGAGAATTTTTTTCGAACATCATCTTTCCTTAATGTGAATCCACCTTCCGAAGAGATATTTCTATCAACAGCGGAATACGTTATAGAATCCAACCAAATCGTTTTTGGTATGAACACACTTTTCCTGACTCAATAATGAGCAGGACAAGACATTTCATTACGTTTAAATCAATGAGATGAGATCTGTTCAGGCGGAGCACGAGGCAACGAATCAGAAAAGATGAAATGCGGCAGAAAGGAAGCTACGGTTTGAATCGGTGGTGGCCGTGCAGTCAGCGAAGTTGACCAAAATAGCGGTGTATTCGCCAAATCCAGCATAGGTATATGGATCAGAAAAACGCAGTATCCACAGGCAATATCCTCCAACATCGACATACCACTACCATGCATACTCATCTGCATGCCATCATGCTGGTTAGTAACATATGATGCGGAAGAAACGTCAGAATGAGACATATTCCAAGGCATATCACCGTCAGATGACATCACCCTATGGCAATCGACCACTTTCGATGAATGAGCCTCACCAATGCGCACATGTTCCAGTGACCGGGAGATCACTGGCGCAATGAACAACATCAGTATCGCGAAAATACCGAGCCAAGCTGGCAGGCGGCTCCGCGAGGTATAAAATTGGATCAGTGACAAACTAAGCCTATTCTGTAGAGAACACATTCAGGGACGAGATTGTACGTATTTAACGACCAAATGTTAAAACACTTTATGCAGGAATGTCGCTTTGGCGACAGAATTTGTTGTTTTTTTAAAATCTGCAGGATTATTTTCATGAACATCGAGCAAAATCACAGAGATTAACGTCACGGGCAAGGGTATTTCCCCATGTATACCCTATGGATTTCAAGATGCATCGCGACGGCAAGAGAGAGAATCCCCGGGAGCATAGCAAACTATGTGACTGGGGTGAGCGAGTGCAGCTAACAAAGAAGCAACTTGAAAGATAACGGGTATAAAAAGTTTTAAACCACATAATCTCTCCTTATGCTGAATAAGATGATAGAGCAACTTCATTTTCATTAGCTATTCTTCTCATAAGAAGAAGGCAATTTAACAAAGAAGGTGTAGATAAAATAACTCAACAAAAAAACAATAAGTCCTACGCAAAATGCCTTTATCACGCTATTCTCTTTAAAAAATAGGCTCCCTGCTATGGCAAATAATATAATGAAACCAGTAGTCATCGTTTCTACAAAGAGGAAGAAAATAACACTTTTCCTTTCATCAAACTCATAAAGGGCTGTATTGATCGCAATACGAGTCATAATAAGACCAACGGATACACCTATCAGACTAAAAAATGAAAGCGCAATAAACTGACTAGCCCCAAGAGGAGAAATTAACAATAAAGTGGATGCAAGCAATGAAACCAAGACTAATGACTGTTTTAGCTGAACACTGGTCTCGAACCGTTTAAGTCTGACCATAATTTGATTACCCATAACTGCGGAAAAAAGATAAATTACAAATGCAACAGATGAACTGCCAAGCCATGCAAGGTAATTGGGAAGATTAAGGTAAACCTGATATTTGTATAATAAACCAATGGAATACATGAGTACTATAGATTCAAATATATTTCCTGTAATAAAAAACAGGGAATTCGGAACGTTTAATTTTACTACCGATAGAAAGTCTTTGAATTTGTAAAATCCCAATACATTATTATTGTTTTTTTCTTTATGAATACAATCCAGATCCTTTTTAGATTGAAAAATCTGTATCAACCTTAATATCATGATCATAGAAAAAATTGCTATTGCGGCCACTTTCTCATTAAAAAAACCAATCAATACAATTGTTATGCCAAGAAGAACAAATGGCAATATCAATCTGATGGAAAGATAATATTTAAAAGAATTGACATAATCTGCTGGTTCTCCGATTTTAAAAATGCTCATCATATTGTATGAAGGTCTGAATGTCGTTTTTAAGCATCCTGTTCCAGCCGCATCACACACAAATGACATAATAATAATAAACCAAGCGAGATAAAAACAACCAATATAAGATAAAGCAAAACCCGCTAAAAGAAAAAATGCGGATAATAATTTCAACCCAAATCCAATTACAGTTGTTTTCGCTAACCCAAAATTAAAACTCATCAGACTGCCAGAGGCAAACTCGATAATTAACGAAATAACCAATTGGGAAATAAGTGTAAATTCTAGTGAAAAATTACCTAAATGTTCATTGGTTGCAATAAGAGCCAACTCAAGTATCGTTACACTCATAGCAACACTACTATACATAGCATCTGCTCGCGCAATAGTGAGAAGAACCATCTTTACACGCTCTCCTTGTAGATTACACCCGGCTCAGTCAGTATTGTCCTATATAAAAATGAAGGAGCAGAAGCACGAGCGTAAAACATAATACTCAAATAGAGTGACTCTAGATCATAAGGTACCAAAATATTTTTTTCATCCTTATTATCTTTACTATAAATATAATGTCTCCTTGGATGTTGATTCACATAATCTTCGTAGTCCAGTAATTCGACAAAGAGTTCATTACCTGAACTTTTTATATTGTTATAGAAAATATTACATGATGCTGTTGAAATACTATGGCTTGTAGAAGCTTTTATATGAAATTCATCAAAAACATCAATCAAAACACATTCATTAGAAAGAGAAAGAATATATTTCGAAACATAAATCCACCGTTTATGAATCGCACGAGTTATATCTAAAAACCGTCTGACTCTATCAAATAACAAGTGATTTTCTGCAATGGTTTGGTTGATATTAAACTCTACTAAAGCTCTTCCAGAATAAAGATTCGACATTCTCTCTAAGCTATCTTCATTCAGATGCAAATCTTGGTGACGTTTCATAAATAGCCTCCCAAATGCTATTAATGTTTAGTTTTTCAACTTGATGGTTAGCACCTTCTTGTTCAAGTAACGTGTTTTCTAGTCGTTTGCACCATGATTTACACTGTTTATATAACGAGATCAAATCCTCATCAAATGGATCTGAATGCTGATCTAACCACACCGATACCCCTCTCCATTTCCATTTTTTCATCCCGGAAATATGTATCGTTATAATTTTATCCCAAATTACATTATCCATATCAGGCAGAACAGTTGCATCGGACTCAAGTGTTCGGCAATACCCAATATAATGCCCTAAATCGAAAGCAAAATAAGCCTTTGATTCTTCACAAAGTTTAACATAATAATCCCAAAAGTTTATATCGCCTAATTCGCTATACACGGGTGGGTTTTCCAAAGCAATCTCTTTTTCAAAAAACTCTCGTGCAAACAAAATATTTTTTGCAGTTACCAAAATACCTTCCTCATTAAGTGCAGGATTCGTTTGATGAGGTCCTAGAAAAAGATCTCCACAACGCCATATACCAATATCCTCTTCTAGATAGGAAATAGGTAGTTTTTTTATCAATTTTTTTAAACTAAGCATTTCTTCCTTAATAAGCTTACCTGAAAAATTGATATCAACTGGATGAAAAGAGATCGTCATGTTACCCATATTAGCCATCGCGACAATTTCATCATCAAACTCATCCCATACCCTTGCCCCCAGACTAAAATGCCCAATTTTATGAAAGATGCTATTCCTATCTTTATTTTTTTCATGATAAACGAAACGAAGTTTTTCAATATCACCACTCACACCAATACACATGTCTTTTATCTCATCCATTGATTCCCCCAATCACTAATCTAATTTAAGAAAAAACTTATCATTGTGTATTATTGCCGTCCACGCTTTGTATCATCACAATTTCTCCTCTTCTTCCACCAACACCTACTGTTTCAATACCAAAATATTTTTTACTTATTCCAAAAAAACGGGTGTTCTCTTTTATGGTGTTGCTTATCACATCTGTGTAGATATTAAAATCTTTGACTGCGGAATTCATATCAGAGAGATCATTTGCATGACAAAGTTCCCACAATACTTTAAATGGAATGTGCCTCAAATATACATTCCTTAACGAAAGAGAAGAAGATAACAATTTATTTTTTCTATTGTTTCTTATTACCTCCAAATTTAATGATATCGCCTCTTCTAACTGATGAAGCCAAGGCTTAGCAAATTTATCGATGAATAAATGATAAATCTTTTTTACCCCATTATCACTAATAAGCTCTCGACTGTTAGGCAGCCTATTTAAACTGAATAATTTTCCTAGCTTTTTTTCGAGATCAATTCTAACTGGAGTACCAGGATACAACATCATTAAATTAAAATAATGATCAAGGGACTCATGTTCAGCCATACCAGATTTGATCAAAAATGTCAGATTCTCGATAATCTCAGTTTTTGTTTGATCATGGTAAAACATGATAAAATCTAATCCAATATCAATTTTATTTTCTTGTAACGCCCTAATAGCATCGATATTCTCCTGTACTGTCACACGTTTATTCATATATTTGAGTTGAGTTTGAGAACCTGATTCAACACCCATCTCAACTAACCTTAACCCCTCTTTAGCCAGAGTAGGTAATTCTTCTCGTAGACGAAGTAAATAGCGAACTGTAGAAGAAGAGCTCCATGTAATATCACCATTTCCAATCTGATGTAACCCTTTAGAAAAGGCTAATACTCTATCTTTCTTCACAAAAAAATTCGCATCCATCATATAGACATGCTGGAAATCGTACTTTTCGCATGCTTCTTTAATCCAATTAACCAAAATATCAGCATCCACAGCACGCCATCTGGGGCCTTCTGCATCTGCGGCAATAATCGCACAAAATGAACAAGTTAGTGGACAACCTCTACTACTGGTAAACGCGATAGCTTTTCTTTTTCGTCCATCCCGTCTGTCAGTAAAAATCAAATTTTGCAAGCGTTCTGAATCATATTCCATGAGAGGGTTTACCCACTCCTCTGAAGGAAGTTGGTATTTCTCAACTCTACTTACCTGCAACTGATCATTTCTGTCGAAATAGACAGCATTCACTATATTTTTTCTAAAATACTCAAAATACAAATAATTCTCTGCTGGTATTGATTCACCATACAGCTTTTTAAACTGCTGGAAAATCTCCGCCAGAATTTTTACAGAATATTCTCCCTCCCCTTTAAAAGCCACACTATAAATATCTCTCCCAGTTTGCATAAAATTTTCTGCGGCTAAACTTATATGCGGACCACCGCAAAAAAGGAGAGAGTTAGGGATTAGATTTTTAATTATTTTCCCCCAAACTAATGCTGTATCAACATGGCTGCTATAAATCGAAATCCCAACAATATCTGGTTTCCATTCAATTAAATCAGTTAATTCCTCTGTTCTGTCCTGAGTTAAATCTGAATAATCAAATATTTTTGTCTTGACAAAACTTGTATTTTTCTTGATATATGCGGAAATATTCTGAAGACCCAAAGGCATAATGACCTGCGGCCCTTCTCCATAAGGCAATGCAACTAATGCTAAGCGAATATTATTTTTACAGGACACTATATTATGGCAATGTAAATCTCTGAATACTTTGTTCATATGAAAATATTCCATCATGAGTTACTTGGCATAATATGAAAAAAAGTGGATATCTTTCAGCAAGTCGAATAGCCAAATTACTATCCTCAAAACTTTTCATAACCAATATTTTTTTTAGTTTTACCATTAATTCACCATTATGGAAAAAACAAAAACCTAGGTCTTCCAGACAGATAATATCATCCTTAACTTTTAAATACATATTTTCAAGCCCTTAGTGTAGCCTTACTCCTTATAAAAAGGAGTAAGGCTAAAAAATTAAAATTCAGGTGCTGTCTTACCCCCGATCGCTTCATAATCTACTTCAACAGCAGCTGTCTCAATATCCATATCAGAAGCAATTTCTTCAAGAATTTCTATGTTTGTTACTTGAGTGATCATAGATACATCCTCCATTGTTATTTATGTGTCATGCAAAATTGGAATTTTCATTACACATAAGTATTGTAGGTTTTTTTTGGCTGTCAAGTCGTTATTGTATTTAAATGTTAATATTCAAAATACAAATAGTCATGGTTATCATTACATGAAACTATTACTTGTAATCACCGATCATACACTGAACCTTAAGTATTAAACCTCTCAAAAATACCCTCCAACATATTGTCTTTATTGGATTTTATTTGTTGCAACTTCAACGCGTTTTCAAGCTGATTCCATTCAATCAATTCAGTTTTTAACTGAGAACTTCGTTGAAGTTACACCTGCGATTTTTCATGCCATTCCATATGGTGCTTCATTAAAAGCTGGCGATCCCGTTATTGGTACAACTGGACAACCTGCCACGTTTCTGCTCAATTCCGCTAAATGGCCAGTAATTGGAATAAAGATAAGCAGAGATAATAAATCATCGTTACACACATCAATTTATTGATATGCTGGGTTTCCATACTACATCATGGTCGTAGACGCAATATTAGGACGTTCACGACCATGTACCGGCAAGAGGAATTTATTAACCGTGTTGGGTGGATTCATTACTTATTATTTGAAAAAGAAGAAACCGTCACTGAATTTTTCCATTCGAGAGTGACGGCTTAAGCAGACTTAAGGTTAACTTAACTCAGGAATCAACATACGAATAAAATTTGCTTGTTCCGGTGATATATCATCATCGTTGTTTATGGAATGCTTAACAAGCTCCAAGTTCGTGTCATTAATAAAATTTTCAGTGATTGAAATTCCTGCCACCAAATTTTTAACTTGATGATAGTGTGTACAAGGCGTGAAAACAATATCACCAGGATTCTGTATACAATGAATTCCTTGAGCCTGAATGAAATCGGGATATAAGACCAGATCAGGGTTAAAAGCATCAACTTTGCCATAACCTATTTCCATTGCCTCTTCCGGCCCATAAAATACCCACTCTTTTCGACCACTAATCACCGCATTCCAAGCATGAGTAGAAGCAATATCCAAATGCATACGAGAGCCGCTGTTTTTAGGCCCCATATATATCCAGCGAAGTAATAGTAATGCTGCTTCATTATGCAAAATATCGTCTGAAACACGTTGACGAATTAAGCAAGAAAAATAGTCAGGGACCTCATAATCACTCACCAACGCTTTAAAATAGAGCGAAAACGGCCACGCAGAGGCGTAATAAGGATCAGGGTCTTCCACATCTTTTATATAATCAATATAGTCACCAAGAGACATATATTTATTATCTTTATTATTTGATGATCGAAATACTTTTATCAGGTGATGACCAAATTTTTGCTGAAAATAGTCCCATGTCCACTTTGTTCTTGCTACCCACTGTTCAGCGCCTCCTCGAATAATAAAAGGGACTCTATTCAGCATACAAGCAAACACATCCTCTATGGATGGCTCGGTGAACTCTACGCATTTCTGATAACCAGAATTAGAAAAATCTATCATATTTATATCGTTCCAAAGAATAAATAGTCTTTTCTATAACTGACTGAAATAACCAGCCAGTTATAATGCTTATGTTAAAAACATCAAAAAATTTCTTGTGAACCAGTGCCAAGCAATCTTAACTTAATGTTGGATAATTAATTCCGAAATAGTTGATTGCTGAACTTCTTCTAACCCATAAGGCAACGGCAATAGCTGTTTATAATGAGAATAATATCTGCTCTGATCTGCAAAATGAGGCGAATCAATATCAGAAGATTGCGAATAAGTGAGTAACCCGCGCGCATTAGGCCCTTGTTGATCAAATGCCACCAACATTATCCAACTAGAACCATAACGAATATGATATCCTTGATCAGTTAGCTCCGATTCCAATACTTCACCACTCACCACATCATTACCCACAGTATAATGATGTTTAGGAAATAGGGTTTCATCCCCATCCCATGTCGCGATCATATTAAAGCCGCCTTCTTCTTGAAATAATCCCGGCCAACTCATGCGATTACCTGCCGGTTTACCGTCAGGTGCGGTACTTTCAATAAATTGAAATTTACTTACCGGAGTATCTAAAGCCAGCCCCGTATTCTTCACATTAGCAACCGCCCGTGCTAACAAGGTAACAAGCTCTTCACTTTGTTTTAATTGGCGTGGCGTTGTTGCCGGGTGGGCTATATCAAACGGTACGGCAAAATGTTTTTGCTGATCAATTAAAAACGCTAATTCACGGAATATAATCGCGCCCCGACTATCCGCATTAAATTCACCGTTCCATTGTGATAGCAATTGACATGCCAGAGTAATATCCACCTTCATGCCATTCACCAATTTAATTAATCGGTTCTGTGTTTTATCACATAAGGAAATCACATCTTTTAATATCAGTTCAGCTAAATATGAACGCTCAGAGAATAACGCCCTCTCTAACTCCATGAGAGAAAATCGCTTATTATCACCCGCCGCATCCTCTATTAGTTGCAACCCCATACGAGTTCTGAACGACAGGGGTTTTTGTTCATTACCAAGAAGTGGAGAAAAACCTTCGAGCAAATGTTCCAGGTTCGTTGCCCAGTGAGAACCATTGGAATTTTGTACATAGGATGTTTCCACAAGTTGTGGGATCTGATCATAACCCAAGGCTTCGGTAAAAATCATTGATGATGCGTTACCCGGTAAAATAGTCACGCCATACTTCTCACGTGCCGCCGCTAGGGTTTCGTTATCATTCAATAATTGAATAGCTTCAAGAGATAATGCCGGTACAGCTCTATCACCAATAAAAATACCAACGCCTTCTTTACCGGTTAACAACGTGTTATTAAAAGCCAAGCCATTAAAATCTTTATAAGATTGTTTTGCATCGGCAAGACTATCCGCTCGATTCAACGCCAACCAATGATCAATCATATTAATATTGTAAAGATTGACATCTTTCACGACATAAAATTCAGACTCGGACCAAACAAAGTCTTCATTTTCAATAATGGGCCCAATATCAGTATAAAAATGATCTTTCGTGACAGTTTTAATACCGCTATCGGTTTTGACGTCAATATGAATTGGCTTCGACATTACCGGTTTAATAACGCCATCAATCACATAATTGAGCGGATTGTTAGCAACAGTTTGCATTTTGTAAACAATGACATGTTCAGCCGATGAATAAGTATGAGTCCAGGCAATGTTGTGATTAAATCCAATATTAACAATACCCGGGAAACCAATTAAAGACGCTCCCATAACATCAATATTTCCGTTCATGACATGATGCACTTGCCAAAAACGCATGTTGCCTTCATAAGGAAAATGGGGGTTCGCCAATAACATGCTATTGACCTCTTCAACTTTGTCACGGCCTAATGCCCAACCATTCGAACCAATGGAATAACCATCATTCCTAGATATATTTAAAGACAATTGTTTTTGATCATCTTTATTGGGATCAGCAGCATAATAATCAGCAAGAAATTGAGCAGAACCAGGAAATACCGCTATAGAAAACACATATGCCAGTACATCCTCACGTTGAATAGGTACTACCCATTCCTTATCTCGACAAGCTTTTGGTAAGGTATAACGCCCTTCCTTTACATGGGACAGGTAGGTATTATAACCTGCAACAAATCCATCAATAATTACCTGTGAATCAGTACTTAATTGCGGCCATTTTTCACGCGCCTGTTCCACCAAAGCTAAAGCTTTATAGCCGAAGTCCTGAATTAAATTCAGTGAGTCACCCACCTGATCTCTATCAGCACCAAAGAAACGCGCACGCTCCCCTCGAATGCGCACATAATTATCCGCCATAATGCATATATTATCTTGTGCCTGAGCATAAGCATTGCCAAAACTCAAGCTTCCCAAGTCTTGCGCATAAATATGAGGAACACCATAATGAGTACGAACAATTTTCGCTTCAAATGCTGTCGTCGTCTTTGCTGAATAACTTTTAAATCCGCCACAACTTATTGTCAACAAAATAGTTGACAGTAATGTGATTGTTTTAAATGATATTGTTTTAAATAATACTGTTTTAAATGATGTCATTTTTATTTTGCCCTTAATGTGCCTGTATAAAAGCAATCTCTGGCTTTGAATTTTGATTCCAATATTAATGCTCTGAGTAACCAACGATCATAACCATCGTATCGAGGTTCATATTCGCTACGCGCATGAGCGACTTTACGGTTATCAAATAGCAACATTTCTCCAGGAGATAATATAAAAGTCTCTCTATTTTCATTAATACACTGATTTAACTTTTCCAACGCGGCTTCTGCCTTTGGTGTTAAACAACGCATATAAGCTGGGTCAAATATCATTTCTGGCTCTTCATGTTGACTTAATATAGCAACACGACGGCGGCCAGCAATATTCGACACAAAGGTTGGATCGACATCGATCTCAAAGTTTGGTTCTTGCAATTCAGCAATGGTTTCAGCATCCAAATGAATATTCTTTGTTTGAAATAAGTAGGTTTCGGCATTTATATCGCCACGCAGACAATATAAAGCAACCCAGTCTGCTTTTGCATCATGGAAACCATCTTCAACATGCCATTCCAAAAACTCTTTATTTGTGCCTACTTGCATATTCTTATATTGTTCCATTGGAAAGACATCATCGATAAAATTAAAGTTCTTTTTATTGACAAACGAATAAATATACCCAATTCGAGATAAGAGCGTTGATATCAAAGTACGAACACCCGCTACCTCAGAACTATTTGTTTGTTCATAAGATAAAGGCGTTAAGCCAAGATCATCAGGGACAGGCAATCCCTTTATCAACAAATAATTTTCATTTTCTAACGCTCGAAAATCAAATAGTTTTTTCTGTAAACGCACAGGCAAATTAAATGATTGATAAAAACATTTCCAATAAAAATCTTCGAAATTATCAATGTCATATTTTAGAGAAGACTTTAAAAATGCCTGCTTTAAATATGTCTGTTCTGCTGAGTCAAGCTCAAAAATGAAGTCATCAAACTCTTGAATATCAGACACGATGCACTGCCCTTTTCTATTCATAATAGGCTGTCCTTCTTGAAATCCATTGGGTATAAACTAACCAAAAAGTTTACGAATACCGGTAATGATCAAAACCAGTGCTTCTCGTTCTGCAAATGATAAATTGGGATGCCAGATATCCATTAATAAACAAATTCTATGTTTATCTGAACGGTTATAAGCTTCATGCTGATAAGAGTAATCAAAAAGTAAACACTCTCCTTCTTTCCAACATCTGGCTTCATTCGCAACAATGATCTCACAATTGCTAGCAGGAATATCGACCGCAAAATGTAAATTAAGGGTGAAATTCCATAAATCACAATGCGGTTTAATCACCGTACCTGGTTGCAACACCGAAAAATGAACTTCCAATAGAGGACAATGCCAATCCCGTAATTCATTATTAAAAATATGCCATGTAGCAGGCAAAATATTGGCAACTGCGTTATTAGGCTGACCATTTTTAAATAAATATAATGCTTTCCAATCTTTTTGCGTTCCCAAATAGTGCTCATAATCGGTGATATATTGGGACTCACCACTGATGACTGCGTTAATTTCCTGTTTTATTTTACCCGCATTATTCATCAATGAGGTGACTAACGGTTGCAACTGCGGAAACGAATTCGTATCCAACCACGGCGTGGTAGAAAGACCGGGCATGATATATTTGGCATCTGCTTGTAATGGCGCTCTTTGTTGTAGTAAAGGATAAAACATATCCTCTACTCTTTTTAAACAGTCACTCCCATATTTTTCTCTAATTCCAGCCAATTGATCTTCAAATAGTTCTAACATGATAACCTCCTGATATTTATGCTTTATACCCATCATCTTTCAAGCTGCCTCTTTGTTGGCTGCACTCCTTTGCCGCCACGATCCATCTTGAAATCCATAGGGTATATTATGATTACATCTTAGCAATAGCGGGCTCTAAAGCAGTATTTTCTACTTTATCGGGGTGTACGTTGATTTCAATATTATCTACCAAACCATTATCCATCGTGATAACTCTGTCGGCGATATGAAAATATTTATCATCATGACTAATAACAATGATCGTTTTTCCATTGCGCTTCATTTCAGGAAGTAATTCATGATAGAAAAATTTTCTATAATTAGGGTCCTGATCGGCTGCCCATTCGTCAAACAAATAAATAGGCGCATCTTCCATATAAGAGATAACCAGCGCTAAGCGCTTACGTTGACCATGAGAAAGCTTAGTTGTGGATAATTTGCCATCTTTAACCGTGACTTTTGCTGCTAAATCCAATTTTTTCAGATATTGACGAGTTAATTCATCATCGGCAAGTTCACCTTTTCGATTAATTACCGTATCAAACAGATAAAAATCCGAATGAATAACACTGTACATATTCAGATAATTCTCTAGGTTATCTTTATTAACCACCTTATCATCTATGAAAATATCACCTTCAGATTTATTCAATAAGCCAATCAACAATTTGGCAAAAGTTGACTTACCGCTGCCATTACCGCCTTTAATAAGGATAATTTCGCCGCGCTGAATATCCAGATTAATCGGCCCAACAGAAAAACAGTTCCCTTCACCGGCATACTTAAAGCTAATGGAACGCAGGGAAATTCGAGACCATTCTTTATATTCTTCTGGGTTGGTTAACGTCGGCTCCATTGATAAGTTTTCAGAAAACCTCAAGCGATCAATCTTACGCAGAGAGATGAGCGCTTTTACTATGGTTTCCTGTGAGGACAGGATAAAATCAACAGGCCCCAGTAAAAAGGTCATAATAAAGATAAAGGTGAGAATATCGTTACTTTCCCCTATACCCCACATCACATGAGAAAATAAAATAGTACCAAGGACCAGAAATAATAGTATTTGCCCCCAATTCTCATTCAATTTCCAGAAAATTTCTGATTTAAGATCAGAGTCATTAATCTTTTCTAATGATGGTAAAACACCCCGATTAAAAAATGAATGTTTACGCTTTTCATTGTTATTAAGCTCTTTAACCCCATCCACCAGGCTTTTAAACTGCTCATGAAGATTATCATAATCATCACGATATATCTCATCATAAGCTTCGGCTTTGCGGATGAAATAACGCGAAACCAAAATCCCTAATGGCAGAATTACCAGCGTGACCATAAATAGTTCAATCGATTTGAATGCCAGAAAACCTAAACATGCAATCACTGTAATGACATGATAAATAAACTGCGGCATGGTAGAAATAGCCCTGGAAATATCACCGACATCAGATGTTAAGCTAGCCTGAACTTTATGTCCTCCGATACTATCCAAAATGGCATAAGGGGTATTCAAGATACGTTTCACTAAGGTACTACGAACTTCAAAAATAATTTTGATACTTAACTTTGTCATTAGGTAATTAGCAAAAGAGCTCACAATAAATAAACATGCTAGCCCGATAAAGAACCTAACTGTCCATGATAATAAGTCAGCACTAATCTGCTCCAATGCATCATCGGTAATCAAGGAAATTAACCAAATACTAAAGAAAGCGCTAAAAGCACCAACAATACTATTAAAAATAATTTTTAACCGATTGGCTTTAACCAAATCAGAGATCATCGAGATTAACTCCTAAATAAGATTTTATTATTGCCAGACTTTAACAATCTTTACTTTGCCATAAAGTGATATTCCATCCCCCCATAAAACCTCGGCTAACTGTTTTTGACGTTAACCAAAAACAGTGTTGATAAAGAGTATCATCACCATTAATTTGCAAAATCAACACTTTATAGCCTTTGTCATAAATATCTGTTTTTAACCGCCCTAGCAGTTGTTTAAGCTGATCATCAAAAAAACGATCAAAGTTATAAATAACCACATTGTTTTCATTAAATTGATAATTATTTACCTCGGTCTGTATTATCTCAATGTGATTTTTTTTATTTATAATGTTAATATTTTTCTGTGCAATTAACGCCAATGATTCAACAATTTCTACTCCGGTAATCTTGCTAAAATTGTAATTAGATGCACATATAATCGCCCGCCCTTTACCACATCCCAAATCGACAAATTCAAAGTCACTGTACTCGATCGGCAGAGATATTAATGCCTTATGAATCACACTGTAATGAGCAGGCATAAAGTAAGTGCCATCGTAAGAATTGATATGACATTTATCGTCAAAAGCAATTCCATCAGTTTGAACACCTAAATATTGATCTTGGCTATCTTGTTGATCAATCCAGTTAAAAATTTCATCAGGTTTCGTGATGCCAAAAATAATCCATAATAAGTGATATAGCTCTTCTCCTTGTTGTACCTGAATTTTATGATCCAATATCGCCTTAGCGATAGCGATTGCGGGTTCCTCGCTGGTTACGCACGCCATTAATAAATCCGTGCTGATTTCAATCTCACTATAAAAATCATATTGTTTATACATTGCATCATCAGCGTTGAAATCAATATGTACACGGCCATCCGCTATTTCAATAAACCAACACCCGACCTGTGATATTCTCACTCGGTGACAATGATTGATGTCATTTACAGGCCGATAAATATCGGCCCGATATTGCACAATGTCGAGCAACTCTTGATAGGTTAAATTCGATTTTTTGAATGCAGGCTCTGGCCGGTAACGTTGTCGTAATATAGCTTCGGCCAGAGATTCAACGTCACCCGGTTTTAATATTGAATAATGATCACCACTTACCATGCCACAAATAATCGGTTGTGTGACATAATCTTGTAAGGATGCAATAATTTTCTCTTTTTCTGCCCGTAGTTGTATAGAAGTTTCGCAATAAATGAATGTCATCTTGCCCTTTAACCTAGCCGATGGCACATAATTGCAAACCATCATAGAGTTGCGTTTATAAACTTCAATAAAGCTTTCTAGGGCTTCACCTTCAATGCCTTGAGCTAACTCGGCACTGACTCCATCGATCTCCTCGCGGGTATAAGGCTGTTGCTCATAGGCGGTCAGAAAACTATCAAGCGTTATCAAGTCAACCGTTTTTCCTTCATTTTCCAACAATAAAGCGACCTCGAAAGCAACACATGCCCCCACACAATCACCCATCAATCGATAATGCGCTTGAGGATAAGTTTGCAAAAGCAATACCGCATAACGTTCAGCCAATGTTTTGACAGTCACTGTTTTCCCTTCCAAGAATAGGGAAGTTGCGTCAAATACTTTGAGGCAGAAATCGTTTTTTATTTCTCGGGCTAAATCAATAAAAGATGAGACTGGAGCACCTGCGCCAGGAACCAAAAATAATGGCGTTCGGTCAGCGCCCAATGACACCAATTTAATGGCGTCATCGGGCACCAAAAAAGCAATAATTTCAGCTTTATTGGCAATCACTAGGTTTTTTAGTTCAGGGGTAAAAACGCAACCTGACATGACTTTAAAACCTAATTTGCCGTGCTCAACAAATAACTGCACCCCCGCAGCCGAAGTTTGACGAATAATATCAACGATTCGCATTATTCCACCTGATTTATCCGCGTCTATTTTTATCATCATAACCAGCCTTCTTCCGCCACAGCGTTATCTCCCTGATTGGCTAGTTCAACCTGTTGCAACTGCTTACGTTCAATGATCAGTGCCAGCATGGCTAGATCACTGGCCGTCATGATATCGGCAACGCTTACCGCTACAGCAAAAGTCTGTTGTATCTGATGTAAAAACCTTAACAAGGTTAAGGAGTTCCCTCCCAACTCGATAAAAGACGCGGTTAAATTCACCATGCTTAACGGTAATTTCAGTGCATCGGCACACAGTTGTACCAATTGTTTTTCAATTTCAGTTTCTGCAACACGCTCTAACCCACTCTTAATGCAAGGTTTTGGCTCAGGTAGGGCAGCAAAATTCACTTTACCATTAGCCGTGGTTGGTATAGCGGCTATCACGGCATATAGGGTTGGCACCATATATTCTGGTAATCGGGTTTTCAGTTGTTCTCTTATCAAGGGGATGACAACATCCGTTTCGGCGCCCTCTGGCATCACTAGCCAAGTACATAGCTGTTTTTCGCCGGTTGCATCGACTGTCACTCGCACAATACTTGTCGCCACGCTATCAATCGCTGACAGTGCTGACTCTATTTCGCGGGTTTCGATACGAAAACCTCTGATCTTGACCTGATTATCAAGACGACCGACATAAACCAGTTCACCTTCGTTATTCCAATAAACACGATCACCGGTTTTATATAAGCGTACTGTTTGTTCCGGCAAGATAGCCATTTCAATAAACTGTGCCGCATTTTGCTCTGGGTTATTCACATAACCTAAGCTTAAAGCATCACCCGCAATGTAGAGTTCACCAATAACATTTGGCGGCACCAATCCACCCTGAGAATCCAAAACATAGGTCTGACAATGCGCCAAAGGACGTCCTATCGGCACCACTGAGTTTGTTGAGGTATCGAGTTGTGTGACATCAATGGCGGTTGCCACAATGGTTGTTTCTGTCGGTCCATACGTGTTGAATAAACGGATCTTTCCGTCTGTTTTTTGTTGCCATAGCGCCAATAACTCCATTCGCATGGCTTCACCACCCACGATGCATATCTTCAAATGCTTAACCAGTTGCTCAACATCGTCGGCAGTTAACTGATACGTCCATTCATGCCATAAAGCTGTGGGTACTGAAATCAGTGTGACTTTTTGTGCATCAATGATCTGACATAACTGTTTAACGCTATACGCTGTTTTATGGCTATCCAGAACCAGACAACCACCGGAAAATACCGACAACATTAATTCTTCGATAAAAATATCAAAACCAATGTTGGCAATTTGCAATACACGGGCAGAATTTGTCGGATAACAGCGTTGAACCGCCTCATAATAGCTCAGTAAATTGTGATGACTGATCTTAATGCCTTTAGGCGTACCCGTTGAACCCGAGGTATACATGATATAAGCAACACGCTCTTGCGCTGATAATGCTACGTCTTGTGTCACAACCGCAGTATCAACCGATTCAATCTCATCAACCATAACAATACGCTGTTTATCAACAGGCAAAGTGTGGCTTTCAGAACGCTGTGAAACAATAAGCTGAATATCAGCATCATTAATAATATGGGCAATGCGTTCTGTTGGATAATCGGTTGCCAATGGCACAAACGTTGCGTTCGCCTTCAAAATAGCCAAGACACTAATCACCACCTCAGGACGACTTGATAAATAAATACCCACCGTATCATTTACCCCAATTCCCCGCGCAGCAAGGAGTGCCGCCAGCTTGTCAGCCGCTAACGCCAACTGAGCATAATTCATGCTTCCCCAAGGCCCTGACAAGGCCACTTCATCAGGTATCTGATGCACAACTCGGGCAAATAATTGCGTCAGAGATGGGCAATCATTAGCAATAGATGACGGATTATGGGCTAATTGTTGCAAGTGTTGGATTTGACCTGATGCCAGATAATCCGCATGCCCCAAGCGATGATGTTGTGAAACTAACATCGATTTTATTGCCGTTTCATAATAGGCTAATACTTGACCTGCCTGATGTGCTCCAAACACCGATTGTGTCAACGCTAATTGCAGAACCAGAAAACCGTTAGCTGAACTATGATGGCAAACAAAATCATAACCATAGTCAACTCGTTCATATTCATGATCATAAGCCTGCTCAGGCTCAACATCTTGCGTTGTCTGTAACTCATCAGACACATGAAAATCGACATAGTTAAACAAAGCGCCAGAGTAATCACACTTGAATTCCTCTTGCATCATAGCAACCGGATAATGCCGATAAGGCCAACTTGCCGTGCTATATTCGGTTAATTGCTGAATCAATGACGCCCAGGTTTGTTGATGGATATCGGCATTAACTGGCGGCGTATTTAAGAATAATCCAAGACAAGATTCAGCGCCTTCTACTTCAAGTCTCCCGTGGCTTACCACCGAACTGGTTATGGAATCAGTGCCATTGACTTTCGCCAATACATAAACATGTACCGCCAACAGCAATGTGCGCAACGGCACTTTTAAGCGCATCGCAAGTTGTTGCAAATCGTCATGTAAATAAGATAGCTCAAGGCGAACAGAATAATGTTGTGTTGACCCTTTGCTGGTCCAGTCAGGCAATACCGCAGCGTTGGCTATGTTCTGCCAATAGGCTTTGTGTTCAGGATCATCAATAGCAGCCAGTTCTTCAGCAATGTATTCACCGTAATGCGGTAAGTCAGCTCTTGGTGGAATAGAACCGCCAGACAACACCGATAAATAGTTCTCCATAAACTCAACTTTTAGGTTGGCGACACTCCAACCATCAAGAATGGCGTGTTGATGGGACAAAACCAGAGCAAATGTATTATTAGCATCAATAAATACATTAACTCGCCACATTAATTCATTTTCAGCAAAAAAGTGGCTATTTTCCTGTGCTAAACAGTGCGCTAATTGATGCTCAAATTCCTGCACGGAAAGGTGGCGACAATCATTAAGCGTAACCGGCAAAGCAATCGTTTTATGAATATATTGCAATGCTCTTCCTAATTCGAAGTTGTATGTCGCACGCAATAACTCATGGCGCTGTACTATGGCATTAAATGCCTGACGAAACGTTTGTTCACTCCATACAGCATCAATCGAGTAATGTTCTACAATGTGGTAACTTTTATCTTTTAGCTGATGATAAATAGACCCCATTTGCAAACTCGACAATGAATATGCATCATCCAATGCGGATGGCGCCTTTAATGCCGCCCGTTCGTCATCTGTGAGTAATGAAAAAGCGTGATAAGCATCTTTAGAAGAGACATTTTTGTTGTTTAAATCAGGTAACTGCTGCGTTATTTCATGAATACTTTGATAGGCCAAAATATCTTTTACATTGAGTGCCAACCCCGCCTGTTTAGCCATTGCAACAACACGCACAATTAATATTGAGTCACCACCCAAAGCAAAGAAATTATCGTAACGACTCACTTTCTCCTGCTTCAAAACAACCGCAAAAATAGAGGCTAATGTTCTTTCAACGTCATTTTGTGGCGCAACATATTCAGTACTGGTAAAAGCGCTGGCTTCCGGTGCAGGGAGTTTTTCTTTATCCACTTTTCCGGTAATCGTCATCGGGAAAACATTCAGACAGACAAATGCACTGGGGATCATGTAATGAGGTAATTGATGCCGTAGCTGTTCTCTGATCTGTTCAACCAATAACGGTTGTGGCGTTTGAAGATAAGCAATAATTTGTTTATTACCCTGCTCAATTTCCCGCACCACGGCAATAGCATTCTGCACATCAGGCAATGCACGAAGCTTGGCATCAATTTCAGCCAGTTCAATACGAAATCCACGCAGTTTTATTTGATCATCATTACGCCCTAAAAACGCCAGCGTTCCATCAGATTTTAATCTCGCTTGATCACCTGTGTGATAAATGTAACCACAACGACCAGAAAGGTTGTCTTTAACAAATTTTTGTTGCGTTAATTCGCTATTGCGGTTGTAACCTCTTGCCAAACCTGGGCCGCCTACCGCAATTTCACCCATCACGCCCATAGGCACAGGCTCGCCATAAGCATCAAGGATATAAATGTGGGTGTTGGCAAACGGCGTACCAATGGGAACATAGGCATCATCAGGCAAAGAGAGATGGGTCACATCACCGTAACTGGCATCAATCACTGATTCTGTTTGTCCATAAATATTGAAACAACGGGCATCGGTATGCATCAGTTTTTGCAAGCGGTTCAAATCACGACCATACCAAGCTTCGGAACCCACTAATATATGGCGCAGTGAATTCAATCGGCCCCTGTTTTGTTCAGCATAATCGAGTAAATTTCTCAGAATGACCGGCACAAAGTCACCAAACGTCACTTGTTGTTGTTCGATAAGCTGATACAAAGCCTCTGTGGTAATTAAATCCGACTTGCGGCAAATCACCAAGCGGCCACCGGTGGTCAAGCTCTTAACGATATCACCCAGAAAAATATCTACAGCCAAACCCGCCATTTGTAATACGGTTGGCGGCTTCTGGAATAAACCAAATACGGCATCCCAACCATACAAACGCGCAATCATCGCCGTGTGTTCAACCATCACGCCCTTGGGATGACCCGTTGTTCCTGAGGTGTAAGTCATGTAAGCCAAATTGGTCGCGGTTGAATGACTCTGCGTCACCGCAATATGGGTCTCAATCCGTGACTGGCTTAATATTTCATCCAATCTCCAGACGTTGTACGCCGAAGCCACCTCAGTAGGCAAACGCTGAATATCATCAACCACAACTAATGGCGCACCGCTATTTTGAAGAATGTATTCAATCCGCTGCAATGGCTGATCAGCATCAAATGGCACATAGGCTAAACCCGCCTTCAAGATGCCAAGTACAGTAATCACCGAGGCCGCAGTTCGCTCCATGCAAACCGCAATAAAGGAATCCGGTGTATAACCTTTGCCCAACAAAAAGTGAGCGACCTGATTCGCTTGAGCATTCACTTGCCGGTAAGTGAGATGAAGCTCGCCGTCAATAACCGCTATTTGTTCTGGACTCCGTTCCATTTGTTCTTCAAACAATTGATGAATGCACTTATCAGCCGGATAAGGCTGCCAATTGTCATTGATATCGACCAACAGATATTGTCTTTCCTGCTCAGTTAACACCGGCAGTTTCGTCAAAGGAGCCGTTTGATATTGCTCACTCACTAATGCAGACAATAAAGTCAGGAACCGTTGGCTGAATCGGGTTATTGTTGACCGTTCGAATAGTTCACAGTTGTATTCAAAACTAAAATCAAGAGTGTCCTCACTTTCACTGGCATCTAAGGTCAAATCGAACTGAGCCGTGACATGTTCGCTATCAAGGTACTCAAATTCGACGTCGCTCAATTGCAATACCTTGGATTCATTGGTATCCATCGAGAATACAATTTGGAATAGCGGCGAATAACTTGTACTCCGCTCCGGCTGCATTTTTTCAACCAACAATTCAAACGGCAGTAACTGATGCGCTTGAGCATCAATATTAACTTGGCGAATATGTGACAGATATTCAGCAAAAGTGAGATCGGCTTGGTATTGGGTGCGCAGCACGAGCATATTGACGAAAAAGCCGATAAGCGGTTCAACTTCCGCCTGCAAACGATTCGCAACCGGCGTCCCGATGACAATATCCTTGCTTTGTCCATGACGGGCAAGTAACAAGGTAAATGCCGCATGCAATACCACAAACAGGCTCGTATTATGTTGACCGGCAAGCGATTTAAGCCCAATCAAAAGAAACTTATCAGTACTAAATTCAAATAACCCACCACGGCTGCCAAGTTGTAATGGACGCGGGTAATCCAACGGTAAGTCGTGTACCGGAGGCAATTCATGAAGCTGAGTTAGCCAGTAGTTAAGATCCGTTTGTAACGTTTCACCCTGTAGTTGTTGCCGTTGCCAGACAGCATAATCTTTATATTGAATGGGTAGCGATGGCAAAGCCGGTTGCTGACTGCCTTCAAGCAGTTGGCGGTATATGTCGACAAATTCATCAGCAAGCACTTTGATTGACCAACCATCTGATGCAATATGGTGCATGTTGAAGACCATAACACATTGATCTTCGGCTATCTTCAGATAGGCCGCTCGCAGCATGACATCGTTAGCTAAATCAAATACCTGCTCCGCGTGCTGCTGAATAAATTCTTGTACCTGCTGCTGACAACTTTTTTCTCCAAGGCTTTGATAGTCAATCCGGTCGATCTTCACGATTACTTTGTCCAGCACTTCCTGCCATGCACCGGCGGTATCATGCCGATAGACAGTTCGCAGCACCTGGTGGCGTTGGACAATCATGTTTATCGCACGTTCAGCGATAGCGAGATTGAAATCCCCTTTGACGGTTAATGCCAGCGGCATATTATATTGAGGCGTTTGCCCATCTAATTGGTCAATAAACCAAAGCCGTTGCTGGGAAAACGACAATGGAAGCCGCGCCATTTCAGCGACAGGCGTAATTGGCGCTATCGCTGCATTGCCGCGAGTTGCTCTTTGTTGTTCAACGATCAATTGCGCCAGTTCCGCCAAGGTTTGGCTTTCAAAGACAACCCGAACAGAGATCGATACGGCCAAGGTTTTCTGGATCTCCGATACCAACTTAATCGCCAACAGGGAATGTCCCCCTAGCTTGAAAAAGTTATCGGTACGGCTCACTTTAGGATGGCCTAACAACTGCTGCCACATATCAGCCAGTTGTTCCTCCAGTTCTCCCTTCGGTAGGCAATAATTCTCAGGCAACGGTTCTTGCGTCTCTACACTCAGCAACGCTTTGTAATCGACTTTTCCGTTGACCGTCATTGGAATACTGGCTAGCAAAATAAAGGCATTAGGGACCATATATTCCGGCAAGGTTTGGCTGATTTGTTCCTTCAGCGCAGCTGGCTCCAGCGGCGCATCAGCAACGTAATATGCAATCAGTTGTTTGTTGCCGTTAAGCTCATCAACCGTAACAACTGCCTGCCTTACCCCCTCAATCGCAATAAGTTGGCTCTCAATCTCACCTGGCTCAATACGGAAACCTCGAATTTTTATCTGACTATCCTTGCGCCCGATATATTCAATCTCACCATGAACATTAAACCTCACCAGATCGCCGGTTCGGTAAAGCCGCTCAACCTCACCGTCGAAAAAAGCAATCTGAATAAAACTTCTCTGCTGCTCCTCAAGTCTGTTTAAGTAACCGCGGGAAACACCTTTACCGCCAACAACTAATTCACCAATGACGCCTTGTGGCACCAAATTCAAACGCTCATCAACAATATAGGCTTTAACATGACCACATACCTTGCCAATGGGAACCGATTGCTCAATCTGCAACGCAGATTCAATCAAGTAGTAACTCGCCAAGACGGTTGTTTCGGTCGGCCCATAGGTATTCATCACCGGAGGACGGTTTGCTGATGCGAACCAATGTCTGACAATTTCAGCATTAATGGCTTCACCGCCAACGATAACCAACCGTAGTGTGTCAGGCACCAAAGCGTCGCCACTACTCACCTGATGCCAAAAGGCAGTGGGTAAGCTCATTACAGTGATGTTGTGCTGATGACACTGTTGCCAAAATAGGTCAGCGCTGTTAAGCCAATCATCGTTCCTCAATACCAGAGTGGCCCCTGCACTTAGGGTGACAAAACACTCTTCAATGGAAATATCAAATGCAAATGAGGAGAACTGTAATATGTTGTCGTCAGGTTTAACGGCATACATTGCCAATGCTGCCGCCACAAAATGGCTCAACTGCGAATGCTCTACCATGACCCCTTTAGGTTTGCCCGTCGATCCGGAGGTATACATAACGTAGGCAAGTTGATCCAAACTATGGTTGATATTTGGATTATCCGATGCAGCCTCTGAAAATTGTTCCATTTCCGCAGCTAACCGCTCAACAATGACATTCAGTTCAGCAAACTTGTCTGCATATGTGTTGTTGGTCAACACGATCGCCGGCCGGCAATCCGCAATAATGTGATTAATTCGGGATTGAGGGTTGTCAACGTCAATGGGGGTGTAAGCGGCGCCTGCTTTCAGTACCGCCAATATACTGACAATCATCTCAGGGGAACGAGGTAAACATAACGCGACAATATTGCCCGGCCTAACCCCCTTTTCGATGAGGTGATGCGCCAATCGGTTAGCCCGCTGGTTTAACTCGCGATATGTCAGGGTTTGCTTTTCTCCTGCAACCTGCCATACCAAAGCAGTCGCATCGGATCTTTGTGCTGCCTGACGTTCAAATCGGCATTGCACAGATTCTGTCGTTGTTGCGATAGAAGACGGTATCGCCAATTGTTGATCTAAACGACGTTTCTCGTCTTCATCTAACAACGCTAAAGAGTCTAATGTTTTATAAGGATTTTCGGCGATATCAATCAACAAGACTTCAAATGATTTGAGTAACCTTGCAATCGTGTGTTCATGGAATAGGCTACTGTTGTATACCACTTCAAACAGAATCGTGTCACTGTCATCAATCGCATCGAGTTCCAAATCAAATTTAGAGAATGATTCACCCGAAGATACCGGCGTAAACACCACGTCATCCAATCGCGATTCACTGGCCTCAGTCGTATCCATTGTGAACATGAACTGGAATATCGGTGAATAAGCGATGTTCCGACTCACCGCCAATTTCTCCACGAGAACATCAAACGGCAAATCCTGATTCATTTGTGCTTCAATGTTGACTTGCTTTACATGCTGCATAAACTGCATGAAATCAACTTTGCCCTGATATTCGGTTCTCAGCACCAGCGTATTGACAAACAACCCTATCAGTGGCTGCAACTCTTTTTGTTTACGGTTGGTGGCCGGCGTACCAATGACAATATCTGTTTGCTGGCTATAACGAGCAATAAATACTGAGAATGCAGCGTGCAATAACATAAACAGGGTCGCACCGGCATTGCCTGCATGCTGACGCAACATTGCCGAAGGCTGCCGATCCAATCGGAATCGCACCTTAACACCATAGTTGGTCTGTTTTACCGGCCGCTGAAAATCTAATGGAAATTGGTGAACTTGCGGTATATCCGCTAATTTTTGTTGCCAATAATCAAGTTGCGCATCAAACACCCCATCAGCAATCCATGACTGCTGAGTGTAAGCATAATCTGCATATTGTACCGGCAATACTGGCAAGGATTCCGGCAGATTTTGCTTAATCGCTTGATAATGAGCGACAAATTCTTCCATCAATAGAGAGAAAGATAATCCGTCTCCCGCAATATGGTGCAAATTGATGATAAGGAATTGCCGCTGAATATCAGTGGTAAAAAAGTCGATCCGCACCATGAGATCTTTTTGTAAGTCAAACTGAGCAGAAACATACTGATAAAGTATCGCTTTCAGCTCGGCAGGTTCACATGTCAAGTGCCGAACATTGATTTTTGCCTTAACATTTGACTGAATCTCCTGCCATACCTCTCCCTGTTCTTCTCGGTAAACTGAGCGCAACACTTCATGGCGTTCGACAATTCGTTGCATGACTTTTTCAGCAATCGTTAAATCGAATGCGCCACTCACTTCCAACACCGTCGCCATATTGTAATGTTCGCTGCTGCCAAAGAGCTGGTCGATGAACCACAGGCGTTGTTGTGCAAAAGAAAGAGGTAATCGAGTCAACCCTCTGTCGACAGTCTTGATCGGTAATGGATTTGATTGTTGCCCTTGCAGATAGGCAATAATTTCTACCTTATGCGCTCTCAACTCAGTCAGTATATCTTGCGATACCGCGCCTTTAGGCGCGTTTAACTTAAGCGAATCAGATTCAAGGTATACCATAATGTCTTGCTGTTTTAAGTCAGCTAAAAATGCGGCGATATTCACAGTTCAACGACCTCCCTTTCTTCCCTACTCTGTTTCTGTTGTTCGGCAAGCTGCTGCTCAACATACTGTGCTAAAGCAAACAGCGTGTCATAGACGTAAAAATCCTTCACGGACAGTTCGATCTTCAATTCTTCGCTGATGGCACTGCCGAGTTTGACAAATTGCAGTGAGTGAATACCGAGCTGTACAAACCGAGCCCCAATATTGATTGGCGTCAACCCAAGCTCCCGATGGAACAATCCAGCTAACTGCTTTTCAGTTGCCGTTTCTGGTGATGTAAAAGGCTCCTTAGCGATATTTTCCATGCTTGGCGCAGGCAGGGCGTTACGATTAACTTTGCCATTCTCAGTCAATGGCATTTCCGGCAATAACACATAGAAGCTAGGCCACATAAACTCCGGCAAGATGCGCTCGACTTTATCGCGCTGTGCACGTATGTCGAGCATCGACGGAGCCACCAAATAAGCCACCAAGGATTGCCGCAGCTTGTCATCCTGTCTCACACAAACCACAGCATCCGTTACATCAAAATTAGCGCGGATACAGTGCTCAATTTCACCCAATTCGAGACGAAAACCGCGCAATTTCACTTGAAAATCATTTCGGCCAATGTAAGCAATTTCGCCTGTTGGCAACACTTTCACTAAATCACCGGTGCGATATAGCCGTTCGCGGTTACCTTTAGCGTCCACATGATCAATAAAACGTTCAGCCGTCAGTTCTGGACGGTTCAAATACCCTTTTGCGAGTCCGACACCACCAACATGCAGTTCTCCAACTACACCAACCGGACATTGGGAGCGATCTTTTGCCAACACATAAAGTGACACATGGGGAGCGGGACGACCAATCGTGACTGGCTCCGTCGCCTTTTCAAAAAGTTTCAACGAAGACCATACCGTGGTTTCCGTTGGCCCATATTCGTTGACAAGCGTTGCCTGAGGCTGATATTGGAAATGTTTTGTCTTTACGTTGTCCGACAAATTTTCACCGGCGCAAATCACCTTACGGAGTGAATGTCCTGCAAGGTAATCAAGCATGGCATCGTAGAAACTGGGAATAAAAAGGGCGTGGCTAATTTGTTGACTGTCTATAATCTTCGCCACATGCGATGCATCTTTCGCATCCTGAGGGGCCATTAAATGCAACGTTGCACCGCTGCCAAGCCCCCAATATATCGCCGGAACCGATGAATCAAAAGCAAATGATGAAACCAGTAAAAATTTCTCCGGCACTATCGAGTATGAATTAAACCGCCCAACAGTGGATGCTCTCAACGCCCCATGCTGGATCATCACCCCTTTAGGATTACCCGTCGAACCCGAGGTATAAATGACATAGGCGAGGGACTCCGCTGTCACACTTGAGGTCAACATCGGTTCAGTACGGGGCTGGGCAGCAATTTCAGTATCATCAAGCAAGATAGTGCAAACGCGACTCGTTGGTAAATCGACCTTATCGATACTCTCGTTATCGACGATAACCAAATCAACATTGCTGTCAGCCAAGATAAAATTTAACCGCGCCACAGAATAAGTGGAGTCCAATGGCAAATAAGCACACCCTGCTTTCAATATCGCTAGCATGCTGACAACAAAGTCAATGCCAGGCGCCATCAAAATCGCAACCAACGGGTTGTTGTCGGCACCTTTAGTCAATAATAATTGGGCGATCTGATTAGCCCTTGCATCAAGTTCAGCAAAACTGAGGCTTTGATCCTGATAGCGAATTGCCACTCGCTCAGGATATTCAGCCGCCCGCTGTTGAATAAGCCGATGCACAAAAGGTTGCTCCTCAGGCAGTTGCCAAGCTGATTGATGAGATTTGTCCAACACAGCTTGTTCCTGCTTACTGACGATCACCAATTGATTAATTGGCCTATCACCATTGACCACAATGTGCGCTAACAACAACTGCATATTTTCGGCAAAACGGGCGATGGTGTCTGAATTAAAGAGCCCTTGATTAAACTCAAAAATCAGTGACAGTTCGTCCTTATCTTCTGCTGCGGTTAAGGTCAAATCAAACTGCGTTTGTCCCCTTTGCTCCATAACCTCTTCAAATTCAACATTAGCAAGTTCTAGCTGTTGAGATTCATAATTTTGCATTGAGAAAAGCACTTGGAATAAGGGAGTAAACGCAGTGCTTTGTCCAGCTAACAACTTCTCAACCAATAATTCGAATGGAATGGCTTGATTGCTCTGTGCATCAAGGTGCACCTGCCTTGCACTCTTCAACAACTCATTGAATGTCAGCGTCGATGTACAATCCAAACGCAATACGAGCGTATTGAGGAAACAGCCAATTAGCGACTCCAGCTTCTGTACCGGTCGACTTGTAATAGGTGTCCCAATAACCACATCCGGGTTATCACTGTAGCGAGCCAGCATCACCGCAAAAGCTGTATGCAACAGCATGAATAACGTGGCATTTGAATCCACAGCTAATCGCTTAAGTTTACTCACCATCTCCATGGGTATCTTTTGCGTGTGTATTGCGCTACGCATATCCAATTTTTGAGGGCGAGCATAATCCAACGGCAATTCATGAACCAATGGCAAGTCAGCTAACTGTTGTTGCCAATATTGCAACTGCTCGTCAAACATTTGCTGAGTTTCAGCTTGATTCTGCCAGTAGGCATAGTCCGAGTATTGCAGTTCAAGCTCAGTCAACAAAGCCGGTTTACCATGAACAATTTGCTGATAAAGAAGGGTAAATTCATCAACTAATATCGCCAAAGACCAACCATCAGCAGCAATATGGTGCAAATCAAAAAACAATACGCCGGCCAACGGCTTATCAGATGTATCTGATTTTAGATCAGATGCCAGATAAGCCACTCTTAGCGGTAAATCCCTACTTAAATCAAATATTCTCTGTTTCTGTCCCTCCAGCCAATCCTCTATGTGTTGCTGTTGGTCAACATCATCGGCAAGGGTGTCTTTGTCTATCTGGAAAACATAGTCGCTCAACACGACTTGTTCGAGCATGCCCTGTGATTCCTGATAAACCGTTCGTAAAATTTCATGTCGCTTAAGAATGGCATCTATCGCCTGGCTTGCGGCTGCCAAGGAAAATTGACCATATAAATTGAACGCGGTTGAAATCTTATACTGACGTTCAATAATAGTAGAAACCTGTTCGACCAGCCAAAAACGGCGCTGTGCAAAGGATAACGGAGCCTTGGTAAGGTGCCGACGTTGTAATAACGAAAACTTCTGTTGCCCCCCGACTTCTGCATAAGAGAGAAAATCAATAATGGCTTGTTTGTTTTGTTTAATAAATTTTCCCTGTTCAGGTGTGATGGCACCCGGAGCAGACTGAGATTTTAGCGTCCCATTTTCAACAAAAAGACGAACTTCCTGCTCGGACAATCTATCAATAAAGCCTTTTAGGTTCATAATCACCACTCGGTTACCTCATATTCTTCCACTACAGCCCCAATTGACTTGTTACGTTGAATAACCATTTCTTTTTCAAGCCAATCACATAACTGTTCTAATCTTGATCTCTCAAACACGATCGCAATCGGTACGCCAACGGAAAATGCCTGTTCAATGCGAGAAATTAGCTTCATAGCTAATAAGGAATGACCACCTAAATCAAAAAAGCTGTCGGCCATGCTTACCCTGTCTTGCTGCAACAACCCCTGCCAAATTTTCGCAACGCTTTGTTCCAGTTCAGTCACTGGCGCGATGTATCTGGCTTTTACAAAGTTATCTGCTCCAGGTTGTGGAAGGCGGCTGCGATCCACTTTGCCATTGGTATTCAGCGGAAAAGCCGCCATCTGCACATACGCAGATGGCAACATGTAATCAGGTAAGCTAGCCGATAAATAGGTTTTAATTTCGGATAAATCCAATGGGTTAGCCGCGATAAAATAAGCGATAAGCTGCTTATCACCGGCTTCTGTATCAATAGCAATGACTACGGTTCCGGTTATTCCATCGAACTTACTCAATTGGGCTTCGATATCACCGAGTTCAATTCTGAACCCACGGATCTTGACCAGATGGTCGTTGCGGCCAAAGTAGTTGATTTCACCGTTTTGATGAAAGCTGGCTAAGTCCCCGGTTCGATACACTCGTTTCCCAAAAACCCAATCGCAATCAAGATAACGCTCTGCGGTAAGCTGGGGCTGCTGATAATAGCCTCTTGATAAACAGTCCCCTGCCAAATACAGTTCGCCGATGGCGCCCATCGGGACAGGCTGCAAATACTCATCCAAAATATAACCAGCCACGTTAGGCAATGATCGGCCAATCGTCGGCAAATCAGGCCATGAAGCAGGTTCTCCCTGTAATGTCTTAGACGTTACGACATGAGTCTCTGCCGGGCCATAGTGGTTCACTAACGTACAGTGACGATGTGTCGTGAAAAATTGTCTGATGGCCGCCGTGATTTTGAGCCTTTCAGCGCTCGAAACAATCACCTTTAATTCAGGGAACTGTAGCCCATTGACACCGCTATATTCAGCCAAATTCTGCAATACCACATAAGGTAAGTTCAGAACTTGAAGTTGCGCCTGCTGGATTTGCTTCGCGAGCAGCCTAATATCCAACTGAGTCGATTTATCAATAAGCTGTACTGATCCCCCGGACAACAGCGGCATGAATATGTCTTCAAAACTGAGATCAAAACCGATTGATGAGAATTGTAACCAACGGTTCGGCCCCGCAAGCGCGGGTTCAAGCTGGCTAATACCTTGTAATAAATTGCTCAGCGCCCGCTGTGGCATTTCAATCGCCTTAGGCTTACCCGTTGAACCTGAGGTATAGAGCACATAACCGAGGTCATCCAAAGAGGATTCGATAGCCAAATTACTGATTGGCTGTTTGTCCAGTATCTCTGCTGTGCAAGGGTCATCCAATAACACCATTTTCTGGCGTTTTACCGCAATCCTATCGTTCAAGGCGCACGTCGTGACTAAGATCTCGTCAGACAGATCACTAAGAATGATGTTTAAGCGTTCTGTCGGTAATGAGGTATCCAGTGGCACATAACCGGCACCCGTTTTTAAGATGGCGATAACAGTGATGACCATCTCGAAGGAGCGTTCAATAAACATCACGACGGGAGTATTCACTTTCGCCCCCCGGTTCAGGAGAGACTGCGCGAGTTGATTGGTTCGTTGATTTAACTCACAGTACGTCATCGTCTCGCCATTAAAATTCAACGCAATCTCATCGGGAGTCGCCTTAACTTGGGCTTCAAATCTATCAATCAGAGTGAGTGAGTTGTCATACGGTAATACCGTTTGATTTAACGAATGCAGCAGGAACGCTCGTTCCTCAGCATCAAGGATGTCGAGTGACAGTGCGGCAACCTGTTCCTGACTTTGTAAAGCAGCAACAAGTTGCCTGCTAGCATTGATGAGATACACCACCAAGCGTTCAGCATCAAATCGACTGTCAATTTGGGCTGCAACAGAAAAATCATCACCAAAATCGTCAATGGATAGGGTAATCGGGTAATTGGTACGTTCTTTTACATTAACTAACTCAATGCCGGTTTTTTGCCAAAGCTGGTTAAGCTCACTTGTCTCGCCACTCACTTCGGAGTGACGGTAATTCAAGATACTGTCGAATAAACGGCTAGAACCGGCCAATTTGCTACACTGTTCAGCAATCGCAGTCGGTACTTGCTCGAATTGTAGCAAGCTAACCAGTTTCTGTTGCATTTCCTGCATTAACTGATCAACGCTCAACTGACTCAAATCAACACGCAGCGGCAAGGTATTGACGAATAAACCAACGACTCGCTCAACATGATCAACCCCTTGCAAGCGACCAGATAATACAGTACCGAATATGACATCTTTAGTGCCGCTGGTTTTTGCCAGAACCAATGCCCATGCCATGTGAAAAATAAGCGCTGGGCTTATCCGCCAGGCAGAAGAAGACCGACGAATCTGTGCGGATAAATCCGCAGGCAAGCCAACTTGGATTTCAGTGAATAAGTTATTGTCAACCATTCCACTTGTGATCCCAAAGGGTGCCGTGATTTCATCAACCCCAGCCAACTGCTCGGTAAAAAACTGCCGCGCCGCTTTCGTGTCGGTTTGGCTGATAGCGTTTAGGACAAACTCCCGATAACTCAACGCTGCCGGCAGTGATTTTTCATCACCTGCCAAGATAGCCAGCAACTCTTCTTGAATAATCTCCAATGACACATGATCACTTATCAGGTGATGCTCCTGCACCATGACATAGCGCTGTTTTTGCTGGCGGTCGATAAACCGGGTTACTCTGACCAACGGTGCCTGAGTAACATCCATCCATTGTTGTGATGGTTCCATAAACTGCGCTAACTGCTGCTGGATATCAACATCATCCCTCAAATCGATGTCAACCACCGGCAATGGTGCCTCTTTGTAGATAACCTGCACCGGTTCATCAATGCCTTTCCAAAAAATTCCGGTTCGCAGCGCATCATGCCGCTGTACTATTTTATCCAATGCGCCAATAAAGCTTTCCATCGCGGTGTTTGACGGAAATGAATACAGCATCGGCGTCACATAAAGGTCAGATTGCTCACACATCATGTGATGGAACAAGATCCCTTCCTGTAATGGCGCCAAAGGATAAATGCCAACAATATTTTGCTCACCTCCCGGCGACTGAGATACGATCAAGGCCCGCTCAGTTTCTGACAGGGAAACCCTACTTTCCAGTGCTTCATGGGCTGTTAACAGCGGTGATTCCTGCTCAATTGCCTGTAGTTGTTTCGCCATATCCCGCAATTTCGGGTATTCAAATAAGGCTCGAATATCCAATCGATAACCCTGCTTTTTAAGATGGGATAGCATCTTCATGCTCAACAACGAGTGTCCACCCAACTCAAAGAAGTTGGCAACAGCACTGACTTGCACCAATCCAAACAGTGTTCGCCAAATTTCAGCTAGCAGTGTCTCCTGTTCAGTGGCCGGCGCGATATATTCAATTTCTCCCTGAGCAACAAAATCTGGTTTAGGGAGCGCTTTACGATCCACTTTACGGTTGGCGGTAAGCGGTATTTCCTCTAGCACCACAAAAGCGGCGGGGACCATATAGCTCGGTAATTGCTGACTTAATAGGTGTCGGATCTCAGCAATTTTCTGCTGACCATCAAGGGTGATATAGGCCGCCAGATACTTGTGAGCCGGTTCATCCTCCCGAGCAATGACAACCGCATCGCGAATTGTCGGCAAGCTGCGCAACCTTGTTTCTATCTCCCCTAACTCAATACGGAATCCACGGATCTTAACCTGATGGTCATCACGCCCATAATATTGAATATCCCCGGCCAGTGAGTAACGTCCCAAGTCGCCGGTTCGATAGAGCTTTGGATAGCGGCTTGTAAAAGGATTATCCATAAATCGTTCACGGGTTAATTGCTCTTTGTTGATATAGCCCCGCGCAACGCCGTCACCCGCGACACAAATTTCCCCAACAGCGCCAAAAGGCACAAGCTGTTGGTTTTTGTCCAACAAGAAGATGGCCGTATTTTGAATTGGCCGCCCAATACTGAGGGTGTCTCCCTGAAAATCGTAGGCAATGCAAGTATTGACCGTGTATTCCGTTGGCCCATAGGCATTGACTAAACGGGGTAAATGCCCCGGTCGCCGGTACCATGCAACCACTTTATCCGGCTTAATCTGCTCGCCTCCGACACTGATTTGGCGAATATGCTCAGGGACCAATACCGTCTCTTCACTGACTACTTCGTGCCAGAACGTGGTTGGCAAATTCACCGCGCTGATCTGGTATTCCCGGCATCTTTGCCAGAAAGTGGCGACATCCATCAACCAATCTTCGCCACGTAAGACTAAAGTACTGCCATTACCAAGGGCGCCAAATATCTCTTCGATAGACATATCAAAACTGAGGGCGGCAAATTGCAGTACCCGATCCTGCTTTGAATAAAGATAGGCATCCGCAAGCCCCACCACCAGATTCACCAATGCCTGATGTTCAATCATCACACCTTTCGGCATGCCCGTAGAACCTGAGGTATAGAGAACATAGGCCAAGTGGGTAGAACACAAACTTAATTCAGTGGCGGGAATATTATCGGTTGAAAGCCCGGCAAACGAGGTTGTCGTCACATCAATGCTAAATGGACTGTTTTCAGGCAATAATTTCTGGTTATGGCTGTTGGTTATCACCATCAAAGGCTGTGCATCATCAATAATATAAGCAAGCCTTTCTTGCGGATAGGCAGGATCGAGCGGTAAATAAGCACTACCCGATTTCAAGATGGCAAGTACCGACACAATCATGTCAATACTTCGCTCAATACATATCGCAATCATTGAATCCGGTTTGGCGCCCTGAACAACCAAATAATGTGCCAACTGATTGGCTCTGGCATTAAGTTGTGCATAAGTCAACTGTTGTTCACCAAAGACCAACGCAATGGCATCCGGCGTTTGTTCAGCAAACGCTTCTATCCGCTCATGGATACATTGGCTACGGTCATACTCCACTGCTGTCTGGTTCAAACGATGCAGCAGGTAATCCTGCTCTTCCGGTGGCAACAGATCCAAATTGCCAAGCTTTTCGGATGGAGAAGCCACTATGCTCATCAACAAGGTCGTAAAACGTACCACCAGCCGCTTTATTGTCTCTTCTGCAAACAAATCCGTGTTGTACTCGAAATTAAAAGTCAGACCTTCCTCTGTCTGGCTAGCATCCAGTGTCAACTCATACATCGCATTGCGGGTCTGCTCCGGCCTCGGACACAAACTGACCTCTTCCAATTGCAGCGCCACACTGTCATTCGTATTCATAGAAAACATGATTTGGAACAACGGTGAATAACTGGTGCTACGTTCCGGCTGCAACCGCTCCACTAATAACTCAAACGGGACATTTTGATGCCGCTGGGCAGACAGGTTTATCTCCCGGACCGATCTCAGGTAATCGATAAACGATCGCTCCAGCTCACATTCGCTGCGCAATACCAGCGTATTGATAAAACAGCCTATCAACGGCGTTAATGATGTCTGCAAACGGTTAGCTATCGGGGTTCCCACCACAATATCTCGTTGCCCGCTGTGACGACCGAGCAGTACCGTAAACGCCGCGTGCAACACCATAAAAAGAGTGCACCCTTGTGTCAGCGCCAGTTGCTGCAACCCTTTGCTAACCTCATTGTCCAGACTAAATTCATAACTGCGGCCATGACTGGTTTGGTTGGCTGGTCGCGCGTAATCCAGAGGCATTCCGTGTACCGGGGGTAAATCCGACAACTGTTGCTGCCAATATTCTAACCCTGCCGCTAACTGAGATTCTCCTTCTGCACTGTGTTGCCAGACCGCATAATCGGCATACTGTATCTCCAGCGCCGGTAACGGGTTAGTTCGGCCTTGACGATAAGCCCGGTACAAACTCGTAAATTCCTTAACCAATACCCCCATTGACCAGCCATCAGAAGCGATATGATGCATGTTAAATAACAGCACACCTTGCTCCATCGAGGTGATGATGTAGTGACAACGCACCATCACATCCTGTGCCAAATCAAATCGGTAGGTCATTTCATGCTGAATGGCCTGTTCAATCCGTGCGTCTTGCTCAGCTTTGCCTATATCACTGATATCCGATTGAGCTATCCCAAACGACCACTCCGGCTTGATAATCTGCCAGGTTCCATTTTCATCGCTGTGGTAAACAGTACGCAGCACTTCGTGCCGATCTATGATGGTTTGCAGAGCCCGATTCGCGGCCGCCAGTTCAAATTGACCGCTTACCGTATAGGTTGACACCATGTTGTAGGCGGTGCTATCACCGCCAAACTGCTCAATAAACCAGATCCGCTGTTGAGCATAAGATTGCGGTAATAAATTTGTCTTGCGTTCAATAATAGGAATCGTCAGATAACGCTTATCCGACGCTGCATAAGGCACTCTTTCTGCAAGTAAAGCCACTGTTGCAGCCTCAAAGATATCTCTTACCTGTAAATGGCATTGACACTGCTCATTAACCTTTGTGATCACCTTAGTCGCAATTAATGAGTGGCCTCCAGCCATAAAAAAGTTGTCATCCCGGCCTATTTGCTCAATACCGAGCATTTCGCACCAAATAGCTGCCAGTGCTTCTTCTGTCTCGCCGATAGGTGGCGTACTGGCTTTAATCGCGATATCACTGTCTTGCGGTGCCGGAAGCGCTTTGCGATCAATCTTGTTATTTAACGTCAGTGGCAATGTTTCGAGCTGAATAATTGCCCTAGGCAACATATAGGCTGGCAATTTCTGTTCAAGATGTTGACGTAGCGCATCAATATCAATTTGTTGCTCGGCGACCACATAACCCACGAGATACTGTTGTGTTTGCTGATCGTTTAGCGCAACCACAACAGAACGGGTTATTTGTGGAAACAGGTTAATAACCTGTTCAATTTCGCCAAGTTCAATTCGATGGCCCCGTAATTTCACTTGGTAATCATTTCTGCCCAGATAGACAAGTGAACCCTCGGTAGTGTAACGGGCAAGATCACCCGTTTTATAAACCTTAGCGGTTAAACCGTCAGAGAATGTCAGGTTAATGAATCGCTCAGCAGTCAGATCTGCTCGTTTAAAATAGCCTTCAGCAAGCCCATCACCGCCGATGTATAACTCTCCCACCGCCCCAAAAGGCACCGGCTTTAATTGTTCATCAAGTAAATAAATCGTGGTGTTGTTTAACGGTAACCCGATAGTAACAAGTTGCTGCTCAAGCCGTTGTGCGTCCAGTTTCTCAATGGTTGACCAAACCGTGGTTTCCGTCGGTCCGTACATATTCCAGAGCGCGTTGCCTTTGCTCAATAATGCCGTTGCTGTCGCTAATGGCAAAGCCTCGCCACCACTGATCATTTTTAACGACGAGCGCCCCTGCCAGCCCGATTCAAGCAACATATTCCACGTTGTTGGCGTGGCTTGTAACAACGAAATGTTATGTTGTTCGAGTAGCGCAATCAGCCTGGCGGGATCAGTCACATCCTGCTGCGCCGCCACTACACAAGCGGCACCAGACAGCCAAGGCAGATAGAGCTCTAACACTGCAATATCAAAGGAAATCGTCGTGATGGCTAAAATATTGTCCTGTGCCACACACTGCAAGTTATCTTGCATTGAGATCAAGAAGTTATTAACCGCAGAGTGGCTGACCATAACACCTTTGGGCTTGCCCGTAGAACCCGAGGTGTAAATCACGTAGGCCAGAGCAGATGCGGCTAAACTGATCGACTGTTTAGGAATATTTGTGGTGGGTGATTGGCTAAGATCAAGGTGATCCAGTAAGCAGGTGAGTTCCGCAAAACCGACTAATCGAGGTGCACATTCGCGGTTGCTTATAATACATTGTGGCTCCGCATCGCTCAGCATATACCGCACTCTGTCGGCAGGAAAGCTGGGATCAACCGGAACATACGCAGCGCCTGCTTTCATCACTGCCAATAGTGCGGTAACCATGTCGATGCCTCTGTGCAACAACACCGCAACTCGTCCACCCGTTGAAACGCCCTGAGCTCTTAATTGATGCGCTAACTGATTAGCGCGAGCATTGAGTTGAGCATAAGTCAACTGTTGGTTGCCAAAGATCAGCGCAATGGCATCCGGCGTTCGTTCAGCAAATGCTTCTATCCGCTCATGAATGCATTGGCTACGGTCATACTCTGCTGCGGTCTGGTTCAAATTGTGCAGCAGATAATCCTGCTCTTCCGGCGGCAACAGCGCCAAATCACCAAGCTTTTCGGTCGGAGAGGCCACTATGCCCATCAGCAAAGTCGTAAAACGCGCCGCCAGCCGCTTTATTGTCTCCTCTGCAAACAAATCCGTGTTGTACTCGAAACTAAAAGTCAGACCTTCCTCTGTTTGCTGGGCCTCTAACGTCAATTCATACATCGCATTACGGGTCTGTTCTGGCCGCGGCTGCAAACTTACCCCTTCCAGTTGCAATGCCACACGGTCATTCGTATTCATAGAAAACATGATTTGGAATAACGGTGAATAACTGGTGCTGCGTTCCGGCTGCAATCGCTCCACTAATAACTCAAATGGGACATTTTGATGCCGCTGGGCAGTCAGGTTTATCTCCCGGACCGAGCCTAGGTAATCGATGAATGATTGTTCGAGATCACACTCGCTGCGCAACACCAGCGTATTCATAAAGCAGCCTATCAACGGCGTTAATGATATCTGCAAACGGTTAGCTACTGGGGTTCCTACCACAATATCCCGTTGCCCGCCGTGGCGACCGAGCAGTACCGTAAACGCCGCATGCAATACCATAAAAAGAGTGCAACCCTGCGCCAGCGCCAGTTGCTGCAACCCTCTGCTAACCGCGTTGTTCAGGCTAAATTCATAACTGCCGCCATGACTGGTTTGATTGGTTGGTCGCGCGTAATCCAGAGGCATCCCGTGTACTGGGGGTAAATCCGACAACTGTTGCTGCCAATATGCTAACCCTGCCGCTAACTGAGCTTCTCTCTCCGGGCTGCGCTGCCAGACCGCATAATCGGCATACTGAATCTCCAGCGCCGGTAACGGGTTAAACGGGTTAGCCCGACCTTGGCGATAAGCCTGATACAAGCTCACAAACTCTTTAACCAATATCCCCATCGACCAACCATCGGAAGCAATATGATGCATGTTAAATAACAGTACGCCCTGCTTCATCGAAGTGCTGATATAGCGACAACGCACCATCACATCCTGAGCCAAATCAAATCGGTAGGTCATTTCATCCTGAATGGCCTGCTCAACCCACGCCTCTTGCCCGGCTTCGCCTATATCATGGATATCTGATTGGGCTATCTCGAATGACCACTCCGGCTTGATAACCTGCCAGGTTCCATTTTCATCGCTGTGGTAAACAGTACGCAGCACTTCGTGTCGATCTATGATGGTTTGCAAGGCCAGATTCGCCGCCGCCAATTCAAATTCACCACTTACCGTATAGGCTGACACCATGTTGTAGGCGGTACTCCCACCGCCAAACTGCTCGATAAACCAGATCCGTTGCTGTGAAGAACTTAGTGGCAACTCTTGGGTTCGAAGAGCCGGTTCAATCACCATTTCATTACCAGGGATATCCACTCTGCCTTTATCGAGAAAATCAATCAGCTCAGCTTTGTGTGCTTTAATCCTGGCTTTTAGTTCATCAGGGAAGTCAGCCCCTTTTAGCTTAAACCCTAACTTACCCTCTTTACTGAATAGCAATACACCCTGCTCATAAGCATCTTTAACTAATTTAAACATGTCCATCATAACCACCCCTCTTCACCTGCCGTTTCAAGCTCACTTTGGATTTGTCCTTGTAATTGCTGGTTGCAGATTAATTCTGCAAGCTCATGCAAGAGAGGTGTCTGGAAAACCTGCATAGCACCAAGCTCAATGACAAATGCAGCATTGATTTCCGTGACTAATTTGATTGCCAATAATGAGTGACCGCCTAGTTCAAAAAAGTTATCGTTACGCGATATTTGTTTGACATTCAGTACCCTTTGCCAAATTGCCGCCAAAGAGATTTCCGTTTCACCAACCGGTTCAATAAAATTATCGCTTTTATCATGCTCTGTATTGAGTTCAGGCAGCCTCTTACGGTCAATCTTGCCATTAGGCGTCAACGGCCATTCTTCAACCACCACCATGACTGACGGTATCATGTAGTCTGGCAAGGATTTGGCTAATGCAGATTTGATACCCTGAATAAACTGAGTTTGAGCCTGCTGCCATTCCTCTGCACGCTCCCTCTCATTCGTCAGCTTATCCGATACCTGTTTGATATAGGCAACCAGTTGTTTGTCGCCTGTCAAAGTTGTCTTGACCAGCACCAGAGACGAGTTCACTCCGGCCTGCTGATTGAGTTGATACTCAATCTCACCCAACTCTATTCTGAAACCACGGATTTTCACCTGATCATCAATACGACCAACGAACTCCAAATTACCGTCTGACAGGTAGCGCACCAAATCGCCGGTTCTATACAAACGCTCACTACTATTGATATTGGTCAGATCATGCAATGGGTTGGCAACGAAGCGTTCCTTCGTGAGTTCAGGACGATTGAGATAACCACGGGCTAAGCCCGCGCCGCCGATATAAAGCTCCCCCGTAGAGCCGTAAGGCACAAGTTGCTGCTCTTTATCCAAAATATAAGCCTGACTATTGCTAATAATCCTGCCAATAGCCGGTGTGGTGTGCACGGGAGAATCCAATTTCGCCCAAGTAGAATATGTCGTATCCTCTGACGGTCCATATAAGTTATAAACTGTTACACCTTGATTTTTCTCATATATTGCATTGACCAAATTTGCAGATAACGCCTCGCCGGCCAAATTAATAACCCGAGTCCCCTTCGGTATCGCATTTTGTTCAACCAGAGAGTTCATTGCCGAAGGTACTGTATTTATCAGAGTCACCTTGCGGTCAATGCCTTGATGTAGAACCAGAATGTCCTCAACAATACACGCCCGTGTACCCGAGACTAAAGGTAAAAACAGTTCAAATATTGATAAATCAAAGTTCAGAGACGTTGACATGAGAACACAAGCAATGTCCTCCTTGGTATATTGCGAACAAGCCCAACTGAGCATGGCAATTGTATTACTATGCTCAATCATCACCCCTTTAGGTTTACCCGTTGATCCTGAGGTGTAAATTACATAGGCCAGATGACCGGCAGTCAACGCCAATGAATGCTTATCCAGATTAGTGGTAGGGTAGTGGCGGTATGCCGTGCTGATTTGACCATTCGCACAGCCAAGGTTATCTAATATCACCCGATGACCATTGAAGCCTGATAGTACCTGCTCCAGATGTGATTGGATCAGCACCACCTCAAGCTGAGCATCTTCCAACATGTAACCCAAACGTTCCTGAGGATATCTTGGGTCCAGCGGCACATAAGCTCCCCCCGCCTTGAGGATCGCCAAAATGCCAATTACCATCTCCAGTGAACGCGCCACGCATAAACCGACTAGCGTATCCGGTTCAATAGCGTGGTGTTCCAACAGATAGTGCGCCAACTGGTTGGATTTTTCATTGAGCTGCCTGTAAGTCAATTGGCGATCACCGCACTCCAGCGCAATGTTATCGGGGTTTTCTTCGGCCTGTTGTTCAAACAGCTCATGGATACATTGGTTCTTTGGATATTCTACATAAGTATCATTGAGAGTATGCCGCAGGTACTCGATCTCCACATTTGACAGCATCGGCAAACTGGCAAGCGAAACCCGTGTATCGTCATCGGCCTTCGTCGCTTCGGCCAGCCCTACCAGTAAACGTGACAGGTGATCATTGAGCTGCTCAATATGTTCATGACTGAACACGCTGGTGTCATAGACCCAGTGCAAATGCAATCTATGTTCACTAATACTCAAGTCAATATTGAGATCAAACTTGGTTTGGATATGGTTCGGAGCTATTGAATTCAGCTTCATTCCCGGCAGGCTGAAGGTCACCTCGCCAACGTCACTAGCCAGTCCATAATCTGTATCGGTCGTCAACATGATTTGGAACAATGGCGTATATGCTGTACTCCTTGTTACTTGTAACTGTTCAACCAGTTGTTCAAACGGCACGTCTTGATTGGCCTGAGCATCCAGATGCACCTGTTTGACATGAGAAAGGTAATCACTAAGCATCGCGTGCCGAGTATCCACGCGTAATATCAAGGTGTTGACAAAGAAGCCAATAAGCGTTTCCAGCTCTGCCTGCAAACGGTTCGCCACCGGCGTACCTATCACAATGTCATGGCTGTTGCTGTGACGAGATAGTAATAATGCCAATGCAGCATGGAACAGCATGAACGGAGTCAGTTGATGCTGTCTGGCCAAACTGACAAGTGCTTGCGTCGTCTCCTCCGGCAATGAGCCTGTCACCACGGCACCTTGATGTTGTCTCACCTTCGGCCTCGGCCTGTCCAGCGGTAAACCGTGTACGGGTGGTATCTCATCCAACTGCCGCTTCCAATAGCTGATCTGCGACGCTAAATACTCACTTTGCAACCTGTCACGTTGCCAAACTGCAAAATCAGCATATTGAATATCAAGTTCCTTTATGTCGACATTATTCCCATTGCGTAAAGCATCATAATAAGCAATAAACTCATGGGTAAGAATATCTTCAGACCAGCCGTCAGACGCAATATGATGAGCATTAAATAGCAATACGCCATTATTGACTTGACGTTGAATAAAGGTGGCTCGAATCATTAAATCACGGCTTAGATCAAAAATTTGTTTAGCGTCTTTTTCCATTAATTCAGCTACATGCTGACTTTGTTGCTCCTTAGGCATACAGGTTAAATCAATATAATTAAGCGTCAGATTTCTCCCAGATAAAATTTTCTGGAACGGTTTGCCATCTTTCTTAATGTAGACCGTACGTAATATTTCATGACGCTCGATGATTTGATTAAGTGCGAGTTCAGCTACGCCAACATCAAATTCGCCCTCAACAGCAAATGCAATCGGCATATTGTATTCCGCACTACTTTGATCAATTTGGCTAAGAATCCACAAGCGTTCTTGCGCAAATGACAGAGGCAGTAACTCACCAGTTCGTGGCTGTTTGGGAATCGAATCCACTGTCGTCACCGCCCGCTGTTCAAGCATAACCGCAAGCTCGGCAAGCGTTGGATGATCAAAAATAGCTTTAACGGCAATTTCCCGTCCAAGTTCTGCACGTATTTTTGAAATGACCCGAATAACCAATAAAGAGTGGCCGCCGAGGTAGAAAAAATTGTCGTTTCGACTGACCCGGTTAACATTGAGTACTGATTGCCAAATACCGGCTAATGCTCGCTCGATCTTGTTGGCAGGTTCAACCCACTCAACGTGATGATTCACTAAACAAGGCTTCGGCAATGCATGGCGATTAATTTTATCCGCCGCATTCAATGGCATCTTATCCAGAATCTCATAGTAGCCGGGGATCATATAATCCGGTAAGTGATGGCTTAATCCCTGCTTAATGTTATTAATAATCTGCTCAACCTGAGCAACATTTGCAGTTAATACGAGATAAGCAACCAGGCAATTTTCACCCGTTCTGTCTTTATGAACGAGTACCGCAGCTTCCGCCACTTGGGGTAACTTCACCAAAGCCGACTCAACTTCCCCCAGTTCAACACGAAAACCGCGAACTTTTACCTGATTATCAATACGCCCGATGAGTTCGAGATTGCCATTGGCGTTCCAATAACCTAAATCGCCGGTGCGATAAAGCCGGGCCCCATGCCCGTTCATGGTGTGGAAGGGATTATCTTTAAAACTTTCTGCCGTTTTTTCAGGTTTATTCCAATAACCTTTGCCCACACCAACACCGGACACACATAATTCGCCAATAACATTAGTCGGCAGAATTTGCATATGTTGATCCAGAACATACATGGTCAGGTTTGGCAACGGCTTGCCTATAGGAATATTTTTAACCCGCTCTTCTAGCGGTTTGTTAATAATAAAATAGGTAATATCGTCCGATGCTTCGCTAGGCCCGTAACCATTCATCACCGGAATCTCAGGGTAATATTGCAACCAGCGATTAACCAAAGGCACAGGACAAGGTTCAGCAATAATCATTAACCATTTCAGATCCGGCAATGGCGTTGCTGCCTCACCCTGACTAAGCAAGTGTTCTAACAATATTTTCAACACGGACGGAGCGGTTTGAATCAGATGAATTTGTTCGTCTTGCAACACACGAACATATTCAGGCAAATCCATCGCATCAGGCAGAATGACTGTTTTGCCCCCACTTAACAAAGGCGCCAGAAATTGCCACACAGATACATCGGAAGAAGAAGCTGCACTTTGTAGAAAGTTACGTGATAACAGTTGGTTATCACTCCCCATAAAACCGAGAACATCAAATTCAGCATCAATATGATTCAAAGCCCCGGCATGGTGCACCAACGCACCTTTAGGTTTGCCAGTAGAACCGGAAGTATAAATCATATAAGCCAGATCATCAGGATAACACTCGATCTCCGGGTGAGTATTTGGGTAATGATCCAATGAGGGCCAGTCAACATCCAACCAAAAACGTTTCTGACCATTGAAGGTTAACCCATTTAAATGGCTTTGCGTTAAAACCACATTAACCCCAGAGTCAGCCAACATATACGACAAACGCTCAGGAGGATTAGTGGGGTCCAAAGGAACGTAAGCAGCGCCGGCTTTCATAATGCCAAGCATGGCAATGACAAACTCAATGGAACGTTCTGCATAGATAGCAACAATATGATTGCGTACCACGCCTTGTGCTATCAAGTAGTGAGCTAGCTGATTAGCACGCTGATTAAGTTCAGCATAAGTGATGCGATTTGTATTACATACAGCCGCAATGGCCGCCGGTGTTTTTACTACCTGATGTTCAAAGCGTTGATGAATCGCCACTGTTTTATCATAAGCAACGACAGGACTATTAAATTCATTAATAATCCGCTGCTGTTCGCGAATAGGCGTTATGGATAATGTCAACAATGGTGTTTGCGGAGCTTGACCAAGTGTATGAATAATCGCTTCCAATGCTGTTCTTATATACGTCAGAACATTATTCGCCCCGACTTGTGACTCAACATGAACTTGTATTATGAAATCATCATCGAGTTGCTCAACACCCATTTCTAACGGATAGTTGGTATACTCTTTAGTGTCTATCATTTCAAAATGATGGCTTTGGTTGGCAACAGCTAATTCGCTTTTATGACTGAAATTCAACAAACTGGTAAACAAGGGCGTGCCACCCGGCAAAGCGCTGTAACGCAACGCCTCGGAAAGCGGAAAATGCTCATAGTCAGCTAATTCAATGAGCTCATCATGAATCTGCTTTAATGCTTCGCTTACCGACAAATCCGCCAAATTGATGCGTATAGGCAACAAATTGATCAACATGCCCAGAATACGATCACTACCATGAATAGCTTGCTGTCGTCCTGACATCATGGAGCCAAAAACAACATCGGATTTACCGCTGCATTTGGCAACCACCAACGCCCAAGCCAAATAAAAAATATTCGCAGCGCTGATACGGTGTTGAATAGACAGGCCAATAATCTGTTGCGCTAAACGCGGACCGACCAATTCTCTGACAGTCTCTATTTTCAATCCGTCGTTATAAACATCTAATAACCCGAAAGGCGCGGTGGTTTCAGCAACATCAGACAGTTTAGCTTTAAAGTAATCAACACCGCTATTGGATTGATTAGCGCTTAACGAATAAGCAACAAACTCACGATATTGAACCGGGGTGGGCAATAATACATTTGGATCTTCAAGCAAAGCGTGCATTTCTGCAATTTGCAATAAGACAGAAATATGATCACTTAATAAATGATGTTGCTTTAATAGTAGAAAACACGCATCGGTCTTCGTATCTTTGGCCGCAATCGCTTGCATCATAGGCGCACGATCCAGCTTCATATGGTGGTGTTCAATAGCAGATAATTCCGCCAACGTTTCCAATGCTGAGAAACCTGGAGCAACAGCTTGCCATTGTAAAGGAACAGCAGCGGTTCGATGAACAACCTGAACTGGCGTGGTTAAATCATGCCAATGAATAGAGGTGCGGAAAATATCATGACGCGCCACTATCTTATCAAGCGTATGTAGAAATGCGGTCAGCTTTTGCTCATTAGTAAACTTTATCAGAATGGGAATGATATAAGTATCATGCTGTTCATTCATTCGATGGTGAAAGAAAATGCCTTCCTGCAACGGCGATAATGGGTAAATATCTTGTATGTTACTGGCGCCGCCCTCAACTTGTTGGCAAATAACTGCGATCTCTTTTTCATTCAAAATCACCATATCCAACATATCAGGCGTGATATGTTCAACATGCTCTGCAAGCTTGTTAACCGCCACCTCTTGGTGAGTTAACGTTTCCTCATCCTTACGGACACAAGATAAATGTAATGCCAGTTCTGCCAGCGTGTTAGTTCGGTAAATCGTGCGCATAGGCAGTTCATAACCACGTTGAGCCAACTCTGCTCGCATTGACATAATTAATAAAGAGTGACCGCCCAGAGCAAAAAAGTTGTCATGGCGACTGACTTTATTTAAAGCTAATAGCGACTGCCACAGTTGTGCTAATACCCGCTCAGCTTCGCCTTCAGGGGCAACAAATTCCTGCTGACTATAATCTTGTTTTTGTGGTAGCGGCAATTGCTTAAAGTCTAATTTGCCGTTTTGTGTCAGGGGTAATTTTTCTAACTGCACAACGGCAACAGGCAACATGTAATCAGCCAGTTTGTTCTTCATCGCCAGACGAATGGCATTAATATTGATGGTTCCTTCAGCAACAACGTAAGCAATTAATTGCAGTCGATCATCAGAGCCAAGCTGTCGAGGATAAACAACCGCTTCATGAATGCCGGGATAATCCATTAATTGATTGCTGATTTCTTCCGGTTCAATACGAAAACCGTTTATTTTTACTTGGTTATCATTGCGCCCAATAAATTCTAAATTACCATCGGGTAACTGACGTACGATATCTCCCGTGCGGTAAAGTCGCCCCGAACCAAAAGGATTAGCCACAAAATACTTCGCGCTATCTTGTTCACGATTAAGATAGCCACGTGTTACACCTGTTCCACCAATATATAATTCCCCCTGAAACCCTAAGGGGACACTTTTTAAATTCGTATCTAATATATAAAGCTGAGTGCCATAATTAGCTTTACCAATGGGGATCATCGCCGTGACATCAGCCAAGGATGTCATGCAGTAAGCAGACGCGGTTACGGTTGTTTCGGTCGGGCCGTATGTGTTGATAAGTTCGATAGCAGGACCACGTTCGAACCATTCGCGAGCACTAACCGATTTAACCATTTCGCCGCCTAAGATCACTAAACGTAGTGACGAATCAATAGGTTGACGACTGTAATTCACCAGTTGATGCCAAAAAGCGGTAGGTAAACTGGTCACCGAAATTTCATGATGTCGGCAAAATGCCCAAAATGCATCAAAATCGTAATGAATATCATCAGCTCGTAACACCAGAGTGCTGCCGTTACATAAGGAGCCGAAACATTCTTCCACGGAAATATCGAAGCTGACCGAAGAAAACTGCAAAAACTTATCATGTTCAGTCAGTCTATAAAACTCTGTAATGTGTGCAATAAAATGACTCAACTGTTTATGTTCAACCATCACCCCTTTGGGCTGCCCCGTTGTGCCGGAGGTATAAATCACATAAGCCAGATGTTCCAACTGTAAGCCAATATTGCTTGCAGATATGTTTGCCACAGAACGCAAAGCCAAATGTTCATTAAGCTGAGCATCATCCAGCAATAGTGTTGTGATCTCGCATGCTGCGAATCGATACGCAATGGAAGACACTGTTATGCAAACAACAGGTTCAGCATCGGTCAGCATAAACTGCAAACGAGCATCGGGATAATCAGGGTCCATAGGTACATAAGCAGCTCCGGCTTTCAGCGTCGCCAACATCGCCACGACCATCTCGCTCGAACGCGGCAAGCAAATAGCAACACGGCTATCAGGCCGAACCCCCTGCTCAATTAAATAGTTAGCTAACTGATTGGCTTTATCGTTCAATGCGGCGTAAGACATTTGTCGTTCGCCATCCTCGATAGCAATGGCATCAGGATGCCGTTTTGCATATTGCTCAATTTGCTCATGCACTAATGTGATGGTCGGACAGACAGGTTTTTCTCTTGGCACAGCCGATTGACTAAGATGCCATAACGCCTGTTCAACGTCTTTACTCACCAGATCAAGTGAAGTTAATAACGCTTCAGGCTGTGCAACCATTTGTTCAACCAAAGTCATAATGCTTTGCAATAAATGTTCAGCCTGATGTGACGAGAAATAATCATGACGATAATCTAGTTGAAGCTGAGTGCTTTGCTTGTCACCGTAATCACATAATATAACGGTGAGAGGAATATCTTCACGTCCATGGCTAAGGTAATGAGTCTCCGTATCCAAGCCACTAGCACTGAAATCAAAATCAATCTGTTGATAGTTAAAAACAATATCAAAAAGACGTTCACGACCTTGAGCACGTAAAGACAAATCCTTATATAAGGCACTCGAAGGATAAGAGCGATAACGATAGCCACTTTTTATAGTACGTGCTGTCATTGCCACTGATTCAGCCACCGACATCTGCTCATTTTGCACGCACATTACCGGTAGCATCGATATAAACGAACCAACCATATTGCGTTGAGCTGATGTAGTACGATTATGTAAAGGCGTCCCGATAAGGACCCCATCACTTTGGTTGATACGGTTTACTAGAGAAGCAATAGCTGTAATAAAAAGTGGCGATATGGGTAAATTGCACTGACTCGCCTTGGTTAAAAATGACTGATATCTATCAGGTTTGATAAAGTGTACAAGCCTGCTGTTTTTTCTTGAATCAGCAGTTCCAAAGCCTTCTTTCCTACATTGGAAAGGCACATCCGGCAAGTGATGAAGCAACTCTTTCCAGTATTTAGCTGCTTTGGCGAGTTGCTGACTATAATTCTCCGGTAACGGTTGTGCCGCAAGATCGAGAAACCGTACTCCCGTGTTTTCTTTAAGCGTATTTCCCAGTTCCAATTGCTGGTAGGCGTCGAAAATACTTCGAAACCAGTTAGCATAACCGACACCATCAATGATGATATGGTGAGAAATAAAGTATAGCCAGAAACGATTTGCAGCCAACTGAATTAAGCCGACTCGATAAAGCACATCCTGTGCTAATCTAAATGGCTCAGAGAATATCCGTTCAACAATAGCCAAAGCTTTAGATTCCGCCTCTTCTTCACCCGAAAGATCTAAATGAGACAGTTCAAAGTGATGGTCTTGAACAATATGAGCAAACTCGACTGTACCTTTTAGCGCATCCGAATCAACATGATGCGGCATTGAGTACTTATCAACTATTAAGCATCGAAGTACAGCGTGTTCTTGGATAGTGTGTTTTATGGCGCATTCGAGATTCTTTATATTAATAGACTGTTTAATCTCAACATAACCACCTATATTGAACGCTGAGGTATCCTCTCTATTTATATGATCAAGATAAATTTCCTTTTGCTGTTGATTTAGTGGAATAACAAGCTGTTCAACTTTATCTAGAAACATACTATAATCCCTTTGAAAGATGTTATTTTTAGTTTTTATTATTTACAAGCTCATTAAAATCATCCCCTAACAATAATTTCAGCCAGCATTTCCTCATATTCATCATAATAGCCCACTTCCACAAAACCAAAACGTTGATAAAATGATTTATGGCGTTCGCTAGTTTCGTCATAACAGACAGTAATCCTGTGACAATCAGGCTGCTGTTTCATTTCATCCAGTAATAACTGCATCGCCGCTCCGCCAATACCTTGGTTTTGGTAAGACTTATCAATCATCATTCGATACAGATTATATTCGTTGGGTTTGCCTTCATTAACGCAGCGCTCATACATTGCAAAACCCACCACCTCCTCGTCGTAGCAGATCACTCTTGCTCTGCAATATTCATTAAAATGTGATTCGACAATTGACTCTGAATTTGGCGCGACGAAAACTTCCTGTCCAGGTTCAACTTCAAGAGACATTACATCCTCATAGTTGTCTTTATCGACATCAATCAAAGATACTTTCATAATTAACCTACTTGCTTTCTAAGAAATATAATTAAGATACGGGCGGTACTTCTCGAAAAAATTTTCGCGCTTCATTAATCCCAAAAGTCCACATAAACTTAGCCAATTGTAATACAAATTTTCACGCGGCATTTTTTCTTTAATGCTCCTAAAACTGACAAGGGCCGAAGATCGAGTATGAAAATCGATATTAAAAGAAATGCTATCAGTCAACGTTCTTACATGATGAAGCATACCCGCTGGCATGATTAATATATCGCCTTGATGCACCTCAATCGTGGATTTGTTTATCTCACCCACATGCTGAATTTCAGGATTATACTCAAACCAGCGCCACCCTCGACGAGAACAAGCATCTCTTTCTTCCCAAGGAATAAAAGAGAATCTTTTACTTCCCTTTATCTGAAAAAATAGATTGTTCGTTCTTAAAGTATCAAAATGCAGTGGCGTTATAGCGCCGGCTGGAGACATAAAAAATTGAACAAATTTCCACCATTCATTGCGATAAAGCTTTGGCAAAATAGTTAGAGGAAAATCACTAACATCATCAAGTAACTGCTGAGCTTGTAAAAAGATAGGAATGTCATGACAATAGGGAATATCGTTACCCACCTCCCCTTTTTTATATGCATTCAGAATTTCTAAATAACGATACATTTTGTTTTGCTCAGAACGTACGCCATTTGCATCAAAAAATTTGATCACAACGTCAATTTGAGGACACTTATCTTGAAAGTATTTAGCATCCCATTGTCTTATCGCAGGCCAGTCTTGCAATAATCCTCGGTAAACAATTACGTATCCCCGAGCAAGTGTCTGATGAAATTCAAGCTGATTAAACTTAGTAAGTTCTACTACACGGCTCATAATTCTACACTCCTAGCTAATAATTGCTGCTAACCGGTAACCTTTGAACTTTACTTTCGACGTGATCACTGTTCCTCGCTTTTAAACTGGCGAGAGCCTGTTCTATAATCTTCAATCCTTTTACAAGTGTCTCTTCATCAATAGTCAAGGCAGGCATCAATTTCAACACTTCATCATTGGGGCCGCACAACTCCACAATCAAACCATTTTCAAAGCAATGCTTCACCAAATACTGTGTTAATGAGGAATCCATCATTTCTATACCTTGCATGAATCCAATCCCTTTAACTCGCAGTACAAGTTCATGATACTCTTTAGCTAAAGCGTTCAAGTGCGTTCGGATTAATTCAGCCTTATACTGAATTATTTTCTGAAAAGAGCTGTCGCCCCAATATTCATTTAACATCGCTTTTGAAGCAACAAATGCTAAGTTATTACCTCGAAATGTGCCGTTGTCTTCTGCCGGTTTCCACACATCGATATCGGGAGAAATAAGCAGTAAAGACATAGGCAGCCCAATACCGCCAATAGATTTGGAAAGACAAACGAGATCAGGTTTAATATTTGCGCGCTCAAAACTAAAGAATGTTCCGGTACGACCACAACCAGATTGAATGTCATCAACGATTAGTAGAATGTTGAACTCTTCGGTCAATTCTCTCAACGCTCTCAACCATTCAACAGAAGCAACATTTAATCCGCCTTCTCCTTGTACAGTCTCAAGAATTACCGCAGCGGGAAGATCAACCCCTGAACTGGAATCGGTAAGTAACTTTCTAAAATATCCTATATAATTAAATTCTCCATCGATATAACCATCAAATGGTAAGCGCGTAATCTGAGAATATAACCCAGGTTGGCGATGATGTTGACTACCTGTTAAACTGAGCGACACCCCCGTCATACCGTGAAAGGCGTTGGTAAAACAAACAATATTTTCTCTTTTTGTATACTTTCTTGCTAATTTTACCGCAGATTCAATGACGCTCGTACCCGTAGGACTGGTAAATTGTAAACGATATTCAAGCTGCCTTGGTTGCAAAATTTTATCAACAAATGTCGATATAAACTCCATTTTTGCTTCCGAGTACAAATCAAGCCCCATAATAATACCATCATCTTGAATATACTTAAAAATTTGTTGTTTTATGATTGTATTATTATGTCCATAGTTCAGCGCCCCAGCGCCACATAAAAAATCAATGTAACTGTTACCCTCTATATCGATTAAGGTAGAACCTATACCACTTCTAAATACTACGGGAAATCTACGGCAATATGAACGAGCTTTAGACTCATAATTATTAAATATTTCTTCTATTTCCATAATAACTCCACAGTAATTCAGATAAAAGCCAAATTGATTTAAGTCGGAGTAATCTGTTTATACCCGTCATCTTTCAAGTTGCCTCTTTGTTGGCTGCACTCGCTCACCCCGGTCACATAGTTATCTATGCTCCGGGGATTCACTCCCTTGCCGTCGCGATCCATCTTGAAATCCATAGGGTATATCACTATTTTATTCCCTAATCTATTTTTCTAAAAAATAGCCATTTCTGCTACCTGTAATTATTTCCTGTAATTATTTCCTGTAATTTCTATCTATAATTGTTGCCTTTATAATAGGTATGGATAGACTTGTATTCACATAATGGTTTTGTAAACATAGAACTCCGCATATTTCTAATATCTTTTTTATTCCATAATGTCATTTTTAAATCCACTGCGGTTATAACCCCATTCAAATTATAGCCAATTAGCTTTGTGCTATTTAATTCTCTACTTCGATATATGTTGAAAAATAATAGCCAGCCAACTTATACGAAGGCAAAAGTAAAACACATCTTGAAATAATTTTTTATATTTAAAGTACAAATGGAACATTAACATAGGCTGAACATTAACACAAACAAAACACTAATAAAAGCCAAACACTAATCAAAAAAAAACGAATATATTAGAAAGAAACCCTCGGAGTTAATTACAAGAGTTATAGTTGTGCTCAACAAACGAAATCATTCAGATATTCAAATGCCACTTTCCTCTTTAACAAAAACCTCCGTAAACCCTTGCCCAGTCACGAAGCTGAGAGACAAAATAAATCCGTGCCGGGCGGCCCACACTACCAATTTGTTTAAGGCGTTGAATAAAATAATCTCTCCTAGTGCTGCCGTAGATGATAGAGCGGCACTTGGGAGAGCGGCCGCCGATAGTATTGGAAATTCAGATAACGTATAAGTCGAGGTATTCGTTTACCGGCATGTTTTCTAGCAACGAACAGTCAAGGGAAACAGACAGGATTCTCCTCTGTTGCGTTTCAGGGAACTGACGTGCCAGGTTGGTTCTGAATTTTTTCAGCAATAATGGAATGCCTTCCTTACGGCGACGAGCATGACCGATGGGGAATTCAACTTTGACTTCATCAAGCTGGCTGCCATCTATAAACGTAACAGTTAATGCGTTAGCAATAGAGCGTTTTTCCGGATCATGATAATCATGGGTAAAATCAAGATCTTCAACACACACTATTTTTTCCCGCAGTGCATCAATGCGGGGATCTGCCGCAACGCTATCTTCATAATCCGCCGCAGTAAGATGACCAAAGATCAAAGGAATCGCAACCATGTACTGAATACAGTGGTCTCTGTCCGCAGGATTGTTTAACGGGCCTTGCTTATCGATAATCCGTATACAAGCTTCATGGGTACGAATAGTGATTTTTGTAATGTCATTGATAGTCTTACCAGCGTCTTTCAGTTGTTGATGCAGGCTCATTGCAGCTTCCACCGCAGTTTGCGCATGAAATTCTGCCGGGAAAGCGATCTTGAACAGCACGTTTTCCATCACATAAGAGCCATATGCACGCTGGAATTTGAAAGGCTGACCATTGAACGAGACATCATAGAATCCCCACGTTTTTGCGGTTAATACCGAGGGATATCCCATTTCACCCTTTTGCGCCATCAGGGCCAAGCGAACCGCGCGGGATGTTGCATCACCGGCAGCCCAAGATTTACGTGAGCCGGTATTGGGAGCATGACGGTAAGTTCGCAGTGATTGACCGTCAACCCAAGCCAATGATACCGCACTCAGGATCTCTTCTCGGTTCAACCCCAACATTTCAGCAACAACCGCCGTCGAAGCCACTTTTACCAGCACAACGTGATCTAAACCGACTTTATTGAATGCATTCTCCAGTGCAAGACATCCCTGTATTTCATGTGCTTTAACCATACCCGTCAAAACATCTTTGATCGTGAGCGGCTTTTTCCCACCAGCAACAGCATTTCTTGATAGCCAGTCAGCCACTGCCAAGATGCCACCGAGGTTATCGGATGGATGTCCCCATTCAGCGGCAAGCCATGTGTCATTGAAATCTAACCACCGGATCATCGTACCAATGTTAAATGCCGCCTGTACGGGATCGAGTTGAAACTGGGTTCCCGGTACCCGCACGCCATTGGGCACCACTGTCCCCGGCACAATCGGCCCTAGTAATTTCTTACAGGCCGGGTATTCCAGTGCCTCTAACCCACAACCCAACGTATCCAGAAAACAGTAATAAGCCGTTTCATAGGCAACGGATGATGTGATGGCGTATTCCATAACATAATCCACAATATCCGCAATGACCTGATCATATTCAGGATGATTGCTTGCAACAGAGGTAGACATAATAATTCCTTGTTAAAAAAACACCCATGCAGGAATCTCTGCATCAAAAATAGCGTTACCCACGTTTACTTATTGGCGTAAATACTCGATTTTCTGGCCCGGTATAGTTGGCTGAAGGACGAATAATTTTGTTATCAATACGTTGTTCAATGATGTGAGCAGCCCATCCTGCGGTGCGGGCAATCACAAACAACGGTGTAAACATCGCCGTTGGCACGCCCATCATGTGATAGGAAACCGCTGAGAACCAATCAAGATTTGGGAACATTTTTTTATTGGCCCACATCACCGCTTCTAGTCGATCCGCGATATCAAACATTTTGGTGGTTCCTGCCTCTTTGGAAAGTTGCAGAGCCACATTTTTAATTACTTTGTGACGCGGATCAGAGATGGTGTAAACCGGATGACCAAAACCGATAATGATCTCTTTTCTTTCCAGTCGCGCTAGGATATCCCTCTCTGCTTCATCAGGATTTTCATAGCGCTGTTGAATTTCAAAAGAGACTTCATTTGCTCCACCGTGTTTTGGCCCTCTCAGTGCACCAATCGCTCCGATGATGGCGGAGTAAATATCTGTGCCAGTTCCTGCAATAACCCGGCTGGTAAATGTCGAGGCATTAAATTCGTGTTCCGCATAAAGGATTAGCGAGGTATGCATGGTCTTTTCCCACGATTCATAGGGTTTTTTACCATGCAGAAGGTGCAGAAAATGCCCGCCTATCGACACATCATCAGTTTCCACCTCAATGCGGCGTCCATTGTGGCTATAGTGATACCAATAGAGCAACATGGAGCTGAGAGAGGCCAGTAATCTGTCAACAATATCACGCGCTCCCGCGAGGTTGTGATCGTCTTTCTCAGGCAATGTACAACCCAGAACGGAGACGCCGGTACGCATAACATCCATAGGATGGGCGGCTGCGGGTAATGTTTCCAGTGCGTCCTTTACGCTACCCGGCAAACCTCGCAGTGCGGTTAATTTCGTTTTATAGGCAGCCAATTCAGCACGGGAAGGCAATTTTTCGTGGATCAGTAGGTATGCAACTTCTTCAAATTCACACTGGGTTGCAAGATCAAGAATATCGTAACCACGGTAGTGCAGATCATTACCGGTTTTTCCAACTGTACAAAGTGCAGTGTTACCCGCACTGACGCCAGAAAGGGCTACCGATTTTTTAGGCTTAAAAGTGGTTAACTCAGTCATCGTGTTCTGTTCGCTCATGGGTATCACCTCTACGGTTTTTATGCCATATAAAACGACGAAATTAGGTGGGGATGTCCGTCATTGAGATTTTTTCTGGGAGAAAAGCACGTCCAGTTTTTGTTCAAAATCGTAGTAATTGATGCTTTCATATAACTCGTTGCGAGTCTGCATCATGCTGATCACGCTCTTCTGTGTCCCTTCTCGGCGGAGTGTGGTGTAAACCTGCTCGGCTGCCTTATTCATTGCCCGGAAAGCAGAAAGTGGATAAAGCGCAATAGAGACATCCACACTTTTCAACTCTTCTGTCGTGAAAAGTGGAGTCGCACCAAATTCAGTGATGTTGGCTAATATAGGAACCCCGGTTGTTGACGCAAATGCTTTATACATATGTAATTCGGTGATCGCCTCAGGAAACAGCATATCCGCCCCGGCTTCAATATAGGCTTTTGCCCGATCAAGCGCCGCGGCTAATCCTTCAACAGCCAAAGCATCGGTACGAGCCATAATGACAAAATTTTTATCAGTACGGGCATCGACAGCGGCCTTGATGCGATCAACCATTTCCTCTTTGGATACAATCTCTTTATTCGGACGATGACCGCAGCGCTTCGCGCCGACCTGATCTTCAATATGCAACCCCGCCGCCCCCGCTTTAATCATGGAACGCACTGTGCGAGCCACATTAAAGGCAGAAGAACCAAAACCGATATCAGCATCCACCAACAATGGCAAATCGCATACGTCCGTAATACGACGAATATCTGTTAACACATCATCCAGCGTTGAAATTCCCAGATCAGGCATACCCAACGAACCCGCCGATACACCGCCACCAGAAAGATAGATAGCTTTATAGCCCGCCTGTTTTGCCAGCAACGCATGATTCGCATTAATGGTACCGACAACCTGTAGCGGGGATTCAGCTTCTATAGCCTGACGAAATGCCAAACCGGCAGAGGAAAGAGTCATATAAGACCTCATTGTTATTATAATGAAACACGTTTGTTATCCAGCAATATACGTACCAATAAAGTCAAAAATAGCTAATGGTTTTAAAAAACAAACACAACAAAAAGTTAATGATTTGTTTTTAAATTAAAAAATAGCACTAAAAATATTTATTAGCTTGTAGGAAAGTACCATTGATAGAAAAACTCATCTGTTCCATAATGAATCAATTACGTTTTATGAAACATGAATGAAACAATTGCGAAACATTGAATTATTGTGATAGGAAAAGCGAATAAAGTTCAGCTAAGAAAAACGAAAACAGCGTACAGAAAACAGCACACAGATGAGGAATCGCATGGCAGAAGCACCATCAGCAGAACGTGATAACCGTGATAAACCGGTCATTTGGACAGTCTCTGTTTCCCGTCTTTTTGATCTCTTTCGTGATATCACACCAGAGTTCGATCATCAGGCCAATATCACGCCTATCCAACTTGGGTTTGAAAATGCGGTTCAACATATTCGTCAGCGGTTAACAACTGAATGTTGTGATGCCGTGCTCTGTGCCGGCTCTAATGGCGCCTATCTTAAAAGCCGTTTGTCAGTACCCGTCATCATTGCTAAGGCCAGCGGTTTTGATTTTATGCAGGCATTGGCCCGTGCACGACAAATCAGCTCCCGTATTGGTGTTATCACCTATCAGAATACATTACCTGCGCTAGAAGAATTTCAGCAACGGTTCAACTTGCGTATTGAACAACGCAGTTACGTAACGGAAGAAGATGCACGGGCCCAAGTCAATGCACTAAAAGCCATTGGCATTAAAGTGATTGTCGGTGCCGGGCTAATTACCGACCTCGCCTATGAAGCTGAATTGGTGGGTGTTTTTGTCTACTCTGCTGATTCTATTCGCCAGGCATTCCATGATGCACTGGATATTGCCAGAATGACCAAGCTCAGCCAAGCTTCAATTTCTGCCTATCCAACCGAGAATAGTTTACGTACCCGCCATACTCTCAATGATATCCGGGGAGATTCAGCGGTAATGGAACATGTGCGCAACACTATTATGCTATACGCCCGCTCGCCTGCCACAGTGCTAATACAAGGGGAAAGTGGTACAGGGAAGGAGCTGGTGGCACAAGCCATTCACCATGAATATGCCCTGCGGTATGGTCAGATTACAGGTAAACATCAACGGCCATTTGTCGCCGTTAACTGTGGCGCCATTGCTGAATCCTTACTGGAAGCTGAATTGTTTGGTTATGAGGAAGGCGCTTTCACCGGATCTCGGCGGGGAGGTCGTGCAGGTCTTTTTGAGGTTGCGCATCGAGGCACACTATTTTTGGATGAAATTGGTGAAATGCCACTGCCTCTTCAAACACGGCTATTGCGGGTACTGGAAGAAAAATCCGTTGTCAGAGTAGGAGGACACCGCCCTATTGCCGTTGATGTTCGGATCATCTGCGCCACACATTGCGATTTGGATACCTGGGTTCAAGAAGGGCGTTTTCGAACAGACCTGTTTTATCGCCTAAGTGTATTGCGCATCAACATTCCGGCCCTCAGGGAAAGAGGTCATGATATTGGTATATTGGCGCTGGAATATCTGCGACGAGCATTTGCTGCATTAAATTTGCCGGTATCACAATCAAGAGTGCAAGAGCTTGCTGCTTGTCAGGAGGCATTGCAAGCCTATCATTGGCCCGGTAATGTCCGGGAACTACGTAATCTTATGGAGCGGCTCACGCTATACCTTAGTGCCCATCCTGAGCATACCTTAACACCGGAATTGATATTAGCGCTTTCACCGGAGCGCCAATCTACACTCAAGCTGGCAGAACAAAGTATGAAGTCTTTCCCCTCTTTAACTCAACAATCTTCACTTGTTGCACCACTTTCAGCTCATGAAACCTTGAAACGATTTTCTGGCAATCACCATGCAACCGCGGAATATCTGGGGATTAGCCGTACTACGTTGTGGCGACGATTGAAGAAAGAGATGGCAGGGAATCAATAGCTAAAATGTTGCCTTGAAGTGCTTACGGTAGTCCTGTGGAGTGCTACTGAACGCCCGGAAGAAACTGCGGCGTAAAGTATCTTCACAGCCGAAACCGCAACGGGAGGCTATGCACTTGAGCGATAGCGTAGATTCAACCAAAAGATGACGCGCCGCTTCTAGGCGGAATCGCTCCACCGCTTTGGCTGGCGTAATCCCTGCATGTTGGCCATAGTGGCGCACGAAACTACGCTCACTCATATTGGTACGAGCAGCCAAAGCTGCCACTGAAAGGTCTCCCGCCAAATTGTTAATCATCCAAGCGTGCAGATCTGCAAATTTACTGGTACTGCTTTGTAATGCCAGTGGAGCACTAAACTGTTCCTGTCCACCAGGACGTTTGAGAAACATAACGAGATCCCGCGCAACATCCAGTGCCAGTTTATGACCGAAATCTTCCTCCAGCAATGATAGAGCCAAATCAATTCCTGCGGTGACACCAGCAGAAGTCCACACCGGACCATCCTGAATAAAGATAGGATCACATTCTACCCGCAACTTACTGTAACGCCGGGCCAGTTCGGCACAGCTATTCCAGTGCGTAACGACTCTGCGGCCATCAAGCAATCCGCAAGCAGCCAGAATGAATGCCCCGCTGCATACAGACACAATACGCCTAGCCAGCGATGCATGTCCCTTTAACCAATTACGCAATGGCGGATGGTTCGCCGCTGACTCAACGCCAATGCCCCCTGCAACAATCAGAGTATCGGCAGGAGAATCCAACTTAGGTAAAGGTTCTGCCTGCACAGTTATTCCAGCCTGCGTCATTACCTGTCCGGGATCACAAGCCACGACTTTTATGGCATAAGGCCGTTTGTGACCAGATTTCTCTGCTAGCTCATTAGCTGTGGTAAAGACCTGCAATGGCCCTGAAAGGTCCAGCAGATTTACGTTGGGGAAGATCACAAAATAGAGAGTTTTAATGTCCATAAGGCAATTATGGCACTTGGCGTAAATCGTCGCAATATTGGAATATACGCCAATTAGTTTACGGTTACAGTTGTTCTATACCCTATGGATTTCAAGATGCATCGCGACGGCAAAGGAGTGAATCCCCGGGAGCATAGCAAACTATGTGACCGGGGTGAGCGAGTGCAGCCAACAAAGAGGCAACTTGAAAGATGACGGGTATATCAATTTACTACCGGGAATACAGATGTTCAGCGATCGCTAAAAATAGCGGCATATGAATTTCAGTTCTCTTTTCAATCTCGATAAGGAAAACTTCTCCATGAAAAACACATCTAAGGAATATCCTGCGACATTATCTTCATTAATGAATACATCGTCTGGAGAAAAACCCACTCTCGCTTTTGTCATTTTCCCAGGCATGACGCCACTTGATATGATTGGTCCCGCGACAGTTCTTGAAGTAGGAGGATGGTTAAATATTGAATATGTCTGGCGCGATTTACTTCCGGTGCGTACTGAGCTGGCACATATATCATTTTCACCGAGCACTACATTTGAGCAATTAAATAAAGTGGATATTTTGTGTGTTCCCGGTACAGGAAATCCTTATGCTTTGCTTGCCGAATTAGACATGCTTGATTGGATACATAAAGTGGGAAGTAAAGCATCTTGGGTCACCAGCGTGTGTACAGGATCTATCCTGTTAGGGGCCGCAGGCTTGCTAAAAGGGTATCAGGCGGCGACTCATTGGTCGATGATAGACGATCTCAACAAATTCGATGCAATACCGGTTAATAAAAGAGTCGTTATCGATAGAAACCGGGTTACAGGAGGTGGAGTCACCGCAGGTATTGATTTCGGTTTAACATTGCTTGCTGAAATCAAAGGTGAAGAATATGCCCAAGCAGTCCAACTAGCGATACAATATAGCCCAGAACCCCCGTTCAATAGCGGCATGCCAGAATTCGCCGACAAAGAAATAACCCATGCCACACTTCAAGCTATATTTTCCAATGTGGAAAAACAGACGCCTGATTACAAAGAAATCTTAATTAAAAGCGCCAAAAGAATATCAGATATCTACTGAATCTATTTTCGTATGATGGCTTAATTAATCTGTTTTAGCTTTGCCAACAACTTAAACAGATTTATTTCAGCGATCGACCGTTTACCAATAACGGCAATACTTTCTGTTCCAAGAACGACTAATTCATAGGTGCATAAATCCAGATTTGTTTTTTTAGATTAAACGGTATAGGCAACCAATCCGGTTGCCGCTTCCAAGAGAAAATTTATCGGATTACGATGTTTCGAATATTCTATTTGAGGAATATTCTTTAATTATTAAAATACTATTTCAATTAAAAAGCTTAATACCCGACAGAAAAAGTATGATTTCAAACTTATCCAAATAATATACCGCTTATATGTAAAGTTTTGCCCACTTATTTACACGAATTTTCATGCCAATAAAGTGTCAGCATAAGTTAATCGGCTATTTGTTCAATCTTACTCCGGCTCATCACAATGATTTTAATTATCGTTTCATGGTCTATACCATTGTCTATCATTGCATACACGATTTTCACAAGCGCCAGTTTTCTACCTATCTGTAATCCTTCTTGGTATGCTTCTTGGTATGCCTCTTGGTATGCCTCTTGGTATGCTTCCTGAAATCCTTCTTGGAACGCTTTCTGCTCCAGTTTTTGCGCTATTGTCATCAATTACCTCCTCATATTTCTAGGGGACGGTCCCGTTACTCGCTGGACAAGCCCCTCTTCTAACACGAATCTTTAAATACCAATTACGGCTCTCAGCACGAATCAGTGATGTATTTGTTCAAGTTCGTTCTGGCTCAACCCTGTGTTTTTCATTATTGTTTCATGATCGATACCATTGTTCATCATTCTACAGGCGATTTCCAGAACCGCCTGTTTTTTACCTTTCTCTTCACCTTTCTTTTCACCTTTTTTTTCACCTTTCTGTAATCCTTCTTGAAGCCCTTCTTCGCGTGCTTCTTGACATTTTTGAAGCCCTTCCTTAAGCCCTTCTTGATGTCCCTTATGTTGCAACTTCTGCGCTATTGTCATCAGTACCTCCTCATACTTCGGGAACTGTTCTGCCAGTTGCCGGATAAAACCTTCTGGATCGGCGGTATCTCCCACCAGTAATATGTAGTTTAGCATGCTTTTTAGCAGCTCATATGTATAATAATCATACGCAAACAACATGGTCAGCTCTTGCTGTAACTCCGCCATATCACGTTGCCGGATATGTTTTTGTACTATTTCCAGTAATGCAACCCGTTTGTGCGTCAGGATTTCATCATCCGGGATTACCGTCACATCTACCAACGGAAACGCGCTGGAATAGATCTCTTCCGCCAGAGCCGAAGCATCGAAGCAGTCGAGCCAGTTGGTACTCCACGGATACGGCCGTATTTTTCCGTGATAAAACAACACTGGAATAACCAGCGGCAATTTTTTATGTCCCTGCTCCAGATGCCATTGCATTGCTGAAATACTGTAACGCATCAGCCGGAATGCCATCATTTTATCCGGGGAACTCTGGTGTTCAATCACGCAATACACATAACTCTCACCCTGCGTAGTTTTTAATGAATACAAGATGTCGGAATAATGTACCCGCAGATTGTCCTCAATAAACGACCCCGATTCCAATCGCAGTGTATCAAGATCACAAACTGCCCGTAATGTCGCAGGTAAGTGTATCTCTAGAAAATCTCTGGCGGTATCAATATGACTTAAAAACTTTTTAAAAATAGCATCATGTGGCGTCGGTGTATTTTTTATTTTCATAAGAGGATAGTAGCATATTTTATATTGAAGGAATATTAAATAAATACCGTTTGCGGCTCGAATGCCGAAACGGTATTTAAACTAACAATTAATGGACTTCGGTTAAATAATTCAGCAATAGAACATTTTTAAAAAACATACTTAATTAATCGAATCAAGCCTAATTAATTATTTTACGGAATTAATTAACTGTTTTTCTTAATATGATCTTACAGCAGATTTTAATGCCTTAATATCCGAAGAACAGAGATAGGGTTTTAAAGCATTAAATTTCTCTTCTGACCAATCATATATTTTTAACGCGAGTAGCTCATTGATAATGTGCGGCTCAAAGCGATATTTAACTAATTTCGCAGGCGTTCCAGCAACAATACTATATGGCTCAACATCTTTAGTGACAACGCTATTAGCAGCAACAATAGCGCCTTCTCCAATAGTAACACCAGGCATAATCATTGAACGCATACCAAGCCACACGCCATCATGAATATGCGTGTCACCTTTACCTACATATGCCTCTTCGATATATTCCATGAATGGATATAAACAGAACCAATCTGCTCTGTGTGTATTGTTTCCACCCATAAGAATGATAGTTTCAGCACCTATGCAAACATAATCGCCAATATACAATTTATCAATTGGCCACTTAGACTCCCATTGAAGACTGATCTTATCACCATACAAATAGCGAACGACAGATTCTTCAAAACCGCCACTCCAACAATCGCTATAATAGCTATGGGTTCCTTTGATGACAATACTTTGATTAGTTACAGCCTCATGCAAAAATTGGATTTTTGACCAATGTTTTTCTTTCATGGTAAATAGTCTCTATTAATTATTCATTTACCATATACCCGTCATCTTTCAAGTTGCCTCTTTGTTGGCTGCACTCACTCACCCCGGTCACATAGTTATCTATGCTCCCGGGGATTCGCTCCCTTGCCGTCGCGATGCATCTTGAAATCCATAGGGTATAGAATGCTTTCTATGGTGATGTATCCGCATTCAAAAATACATCACGCCTAGCTGATTCGGGGTTGATTTAATAACGGGATTCTTTTCATATTAGACAATGAGTTAGTTATTAACTTATATACCCGTTATCCTTCAAGCTGCCTCTTTGTTGGCTGCACTCACTCACCCCGGTCACATAGTTATCTATGCTCCCGGGGATTCGTTCCCTTGCCGTCGCGATGCATCTTGAAATCCATAGGGTATATACCCGTCATCTTTCAAGTTGCCTCTTTGTTGGCTGCACTCGCTCACCCCGGTCACATAGTTACCTATGCTCCCGGGGATTCACTCCCTTGCCGTCGCGATCCATCTTGAAATCCATTGGGTATATCAATTATCATTCGTAAATTCTTTTGATTTAATTTACATCATATCAAAAGGTATATTTTCAATGCGACAGCATTTTTTAGAAAGACTGGAGCGAGCGAAGGGAATCGAACCCTCGTATAGAGCTTGGGAAGCTCTCGTTCTGCCATTGAACTACGCTCGCTTAGGGATAACATAAATTATTATAGCGGTTTCGTTGGCATCAGCAAGTCATTATCTGTTTAAATTGTCTATATTTCAGTCAGTTGAAAATAAAAACTCCCCTGCCGGCCATGCCACAGAGGAGTTAAAATTTGAAATTTAATTCAAACTGTTATTTCTGCGGGCGCATTGCCGGGAACAGAATGACGTCACGGATAGTATGACTATCTGTCAACAACATAATCATACGGTCAATACCAATACCCAAACCGGCGGTTGGTGGCATACCGTGTTCCAAAGCCGTTATATAATCTTCATCGTAGAACATGGCTTCGTCATCACCTTCGTCTTTCTGGCGAACCTGTTCAGCAAAACGTTCAGCCTGATCTTCGGCATCATTCAATTCCGAGAAGCCATTACCAATCTCACGTCCACCAATAAAGAATTCAAAACGATCAGTGATAAACGGATTTGCATCATTACGACGCGCTAGCGGAGAAACTTCTGCCGGATATTCAGTGATAAAAGTGGGTTGAATCAGGTGGCTTTCCGCCGTTTCTTCAAAGATTTCACACTGAACACGGCCAAGGCCCCAACCTTTTTCCACTTCAATACCAAGAGATTCAGCGATAGCCACCGCTTTATCCATATCATCCAAATCAGCTATGTTGGTTTCAGGACGATATTTACAAATGGCCTCTTTCATGGTCATTTGGGCAAATGGTTTACCGAAATCAAATTCCTGCTCGCCATATTTAACCAGGGTATTCCCCAAAATATTCTGCGTCAGGGTACGGAACAGCTCTTCTATCAGAACGATCAGATCTTTGTAATCCGCATACGCCATGTAGAGTTCCATCATGGTGAACTCAGGGTTATGGCGCGGAGATACACCTTCGTTACGGAAGTTGCGGTTAATTTCAAACACACGCTCAAAACCACCAACAACCAGACGTTTCAGGTAAAGTTCCGGCGCAATACGCAGATACATATCAATATCCAGCGCATTGTGGTGAGTAATAAATGGACGTGCCGAGGCACCACCAGGAATAACCTGCATCATTGGTGTTTCCACTTCCATAAAGCCTTTACTGACCATAAAACTACGCAGAGCCAATAAGACTTGAGAGCGAATTTGGAAAGTTTTGCGCGATTCTTCATTCGCGATTAGATCCAGATAACGCTGGCGATAGCGAGTCTCCTGATCAGCCAAGCCGTGGAATTTATCCGGCAATGGACGCAGCGCTTTTGTCAGCAGACGCAATTCAGTACAGTGAATGGAAAGTTCACCGGTTTTGGTTTTAAACAGTTTGCCACGAGCCCCCAGAATGTCTCCCAGATCCCATTTTTTAAACTGTTCGTTATAAATACTTTGCGGCAGATCGTCACGGGCAACATATAACTGAATACGACCGCCCATATCCTGTAGCGTGACGAAAGAAGCCTTACCCATGATGCGGCGCGTCATCATACGACCGCCAACCGTCACTTCAATATTCAGTGCTTCCAACTCTTCCTGAGTTTTGTCGTCGTATTTCGCGTGTAGATCTTCTGAAATATTTTCACGATGGAAATCATTCGGGAATGCAATTCCATTCTCCCGTAAAGCTACGAGTTTTTCGCGGCGAGTTTGCAGTTCATTATTTAAATCGGGAGCCTGTTCCGCACCCTGTTGTTGTTGTGACATTTTAGTTCCTCATAAGCCAGCTTTAAGGCTTGCTTCAATGAATTTGTCCAGATCACCATCCAGCACCGCTTGTGTATTGCGCGTTTCAACGCCGGTGCGCAAGTCTTTGATGCGTGAATCATCCAGAACATAAGAGCGAATTTGACTACCCCAACCAATATCGGATTTATTCTCTTCCATTTCCTGTTTATTAGCGTTCTGTTTCTGCATCTCCAGTTCATACAGCTTCGCTTTTAGCTGTTTCATCGCCTGGTCTTTATTTTTATGCTGAGAACGATCATTTTGACACTGCGTCACAATGTTGGTTGGAATATGGGTAATACGCACCGCAGATTCTGTTTTGTTAACGTGCTGACCACCCGCACCGGATGCGCGGTAAACATCGATACGTAAGTCTGCTGGATTAATTTCAATATCAATATCATCATCCACTTCAGGATAGATGAAAGCAGAACTGAATGAAGTATGGCGACGACCGCCAGAATCAAATGGGCTTTTACGTACCAAACGGTGAACCCCCGTTTCAGTACGCAACCAACCATAAGCATAATCGCCCATGATCTTAATCGTCGCTGATTTCAGGCCAGCAACTTCACCGTCTGATTCTTCAATGATTTCCGTTTTAAAACCTTTGGATTCAGCCCAACGCAAATACATACGCATCAGCATACTTGCCCAATCCTGAGCCTCAGTACCACCAGAGCCTGCCTGTAAGTCAAGATAACAGTCAGCACTGTCGTACTCACCAGAAAACATGCGGCGAAATTCTAACTGACCTAGCTTTTCTTCGAGCTGTTCCAGCTCTACCACGGCTTCATTAAAAGTCTCTTCATCGTCTGCTTCTATTGCCAGTTCCAGTAAACCTTGTACATCTTCCAGACCCTGCTCAAGCTGATCGATAGTTTCGACAATCTCTTCTAATGAGGAACGCTCTTTACCCAAAGCCTGTGCCCGCTCCGGTTCATTCCAAACATCAGGCTGTTCCAATTCAGCATTAACTTCTTCTAAACGCTCTTTTTTGACATCGTAGTCAAAGATACCCCCTCAGAACCATTGTCCGTTCAGACAAGTCCTGAATGTGGTTTTTTACCGGATTAATTTCAAACATATTTTAGTGTCTTACGTTGTGTAGTCGGAGATAAATGGATAATTTTCGAACCGCGTATTGTAGCGGATTTGGCACAGGGTTTATAGCACTTCAACAGATTTGTCACGTATTCATACGAGAGTACGTGACAATGACTGACTACCTGCTGATCAAACGGTTAATAAGGCCAGAGATGTTGGATCAAAAGCTGTACATTACGGTTGCCACGAAATTCATTAACATCTAGTTTATAGGCAAGTTCTACTTCGCGGACACTGTTATCCGGCCAGCGGGTAGGATCGATATTGAACGCAATACCATCCAGCATCGGCCCACCGTTTAATGGCTCCACTATCACTTTTAAATGACGCTCTCCAACAATGCGCTGTTGCAGTAGTTTGAATTTACCGTCAAAAATAGGCTCCGGGAATGCCTGCCCCCAAGGACCGCCATCACGCAACATTTCTGCAATGTCCAATGACAGTTCATTAATTGCTAATTCCCCATCACTCCAGATAACACCTTCAAGTTGCGAAATATCTAACCAATCCGCCATTAGCGTAGAAAAGTGATACTGAAATTGTTCGAATTTATCCTGTTCAAGTGACAAACCGGCCGCCATTGCATGACCACCAAATTTAAGTATCAACCCCGGATGCAAAGTATCAAGCCGCTCAAGCGCATCACGCATATGCAATCCCTGCACTGAACGACCAGAACCTTTCAAAATACCGTCACCGGCCGGTGCAAAAGCGATAACAGGCCGATGAAAACGCTCTTTAATCCGGGAAGCCAAAATTCCAACTACCCCTTGATGCCATTCTGGATGATAGAGCGCTAGCCCATAAGGCAGTTCAGTGCTGGTACGTTCAAGTTTGTCACAGATTTGCAGTGCTTCCTGCTGCATTCCCTGCTCTATTTCACGCCGAGTCTGGTTAAGACCGTCCAGTTCACAAGCTATCTGACGCGCCTTTGTTATGTCGTCAGTTAGCAATAAAGTGACGCCAATGGACATATCATCAAGGCGACCAGCGGCATTCAGTCTTGGCCCCAGGAAAAAACCCAAATCGCTGGCTGTCAGCTTATAAGCATCACGGCTGGAAATTTCCAATAATGCACGAATCCCCACACAACAACGTCCTGCACGAATCCGGTTCAAGCCCTGATAAATCAGAATCCGGTTATTAGTATCTAAAGGTACAACATCGGCAACAGTTCCTAGCGCAACCAAATCCAACATCTCGGCCAGATTCGGCAGCGCAATTCCTTGCTTTTCAAACCACTGATCTTTCCTCAGCGCCGCCCTTAAGGCAGACATCAGATAAAATGTGACACCCACTCCGGCCAATGATTTAGACGGGAACGAACAATCGGCAAGATTAGGATTAATAATGGCATCAGCCGCCGGCAAAACGTCACCCGGCAAGTGATGATCCGTGACAATCACTTTCATACGGTGCTGATGGGCAGCCGCAACCCCTTCATGGGAAGAGATACCATTATCCACGGTAATAATCAGGTCAGCGCCTTTTTTGACGACCTCTTCTACCACCTGTGAGCTTAAACCATAACCATCGTCAAAACGATTTGGTACCAAATAATCCAGATGGCGATATCCCATCGAGCGTAATGATCGGATCGCCAATGCCGTGCTAGTTGCCCCATCAGCATCAAAATCACCGACAATAACGATACGCCAGTGTTCATGAAGTGCAGTCAACAAGAGTGCCACCGCCTGTTCCACACCACTCAGATGCTGATAATTCAATAACCCTTGGACACCACGTTCCAATTCATTAGCTTGCTGGATACCACGAATGGCATATAAGCGACGCAGTAGTGGATGAATCTGTTGTGGAAGGTGACTGTCATCCACCACCGGGCGGCGGCGGAGTTGTGTTTCAATATTCACTAAACTTATTTACCACGTTGCGCCAGTGCCGCTGCCAAAGCCTCTGGTGGCATATATCCACCTAACAGACTGCCATCCTTAAGGACAATCGCCGGCGTTCCTTGGACGCCAAACTGGAGACCCAATTTGTAATGGTTAGCAATATCCACTTTACAGCTCTTAATTGGCAAAACATCTTCATTTTTAAACGCAGCATCTAATGATTTCTGCGGTGTTGCGCTGCACCAGATAGATTGCATATCTTTAGCAGATTGGTGCTGCATACCCTGACGAGGAAACGCCAGATAGCGCACAGTAATACCCAGTTTATTGTACTCTTGCATGTTTTCATGCAATTTATGGCAATAACCACAGGTAATATCCGTGAAAACGGTAACGACATGCTTCTCTTTTGGCGCTTTGTAGATGATCATTTGATCTGTCATTGCTTCCAGCTTTTTCATCAACAATTGATTACTGACATTCACAGGAGAGCTACCACTGACATCATAAATTGGCCCTTGCAATAAATATTTCCCGTCATCAGATAGATAAATGATCCCTTGCTCGGTCACTACCGTATTTAAACCAACAATAGGTGATGGCTGGATGTTCTCTGCTTTTATCCCTAGTTTCTGCATTGTTGTATGGACAGCACCATCATCAGCAAGCGCATTTCCATTAAACCAGGCCAGCAAAAGAGGGAAACATAACACGCTTTTTTTCATTTTCGGTTCCTTTAAATCCGTGCTCACCCTCGCGGATGATGTTGTTGATGTAGCAATTTGAGCCGTTCTGTTGCTACATGAGTATATATTTGTGTTGTAGATAGATCACTATGCCCCAATAACATCTGCACAACTCGCAAATCAGCGCCATGATTTAGCAAATGCGTGGCAAATGCATGACGTAAAACATGAGGAGATAACCGTCCAGTATCGATTCCAGCCAGCAACGCATAATGTTTAATACGATACCAGAATGTCTGTCGGGTCATTTGTCGCCCTCGGTTGCTCGGAAAAAGGACATCCAACGTTGCACCATTTAGCAGCCCAACTCTCCCATATTCCAGATAATTCTCTAGCCAATAAATTGCTTCTTCCCCTAAAGGCACTAATCGTTCTTTATTCCCTTTACCAATCACTCTCACCACGCCTTGACGCAAACTGACATCGGAAAGTGTCAACCCTACTAGCTCAGATACCCGCAAACCACAGGCATAAAGCACTTCAAGCATGGCTTTATCCCTTAACTCTACCGGCTGATCTGTACAGGGCGCATTAAGTAGATCTTCTACCTGCTTTTCACTTAAATCTTTAGGCAATCGCTTTGGTAATTTCGGTGCAGACAAAAGTGCTGTCGGATCATCTTCCCGCATTTTTTCCCGATAAAAATAGAGAAACAATTGGCGCATGGCACTGAGTAAACGCGCCGAACTACTGGCTTTATATCCTCCATCCACGCGTTCTGCCAGAAAAGAGTGCAAATCTATCGTCTGGACAGATAATAAATTATGACCATGATGTATCAACCAGTTATCCAATGCCTGCAAATCCAACCGATAAGAAGCAAGCGTATTTTCCGCAAGATCATGTTCTAACCAGATAGCATCAAGAAATTGTTCTATCAGTGGATTAGTCAACTGAGTTGGTTGTTTTGACACGAAATACTTTCCTTAAATCTGTACATCTCTGCTGGCTATTATACCCTATGGATTTCAAGATGCATCGCGACGGCAAGGGAGCGAATCCCCGGGAGCATAGATAACGATGTGACCGGGGTGAGCGAGTGCAGCCAACAAAGAGGCAACTTGAAAGATGACGGGTATATGCCTGAAAAAGCCATTATTCTGTTACAATGCCAACCCAGATATTCAAAAACCATAATGATTAATGATGAAGATTGGTCTTTTTTACGGCTCCAGCACCTGCTACACCGAGATGGTAGCAGAGAAAATCCGCGATATCCTCGGTGAAGATTTGGTTGATCTCCACAATATCAAAGAGACAGCACCTGAATTAATGGAAGAGTACTCTGTACTGATTCTCGGCATCCCAACATGGGATTTTGGCGAATTGCAGGAAGATTGGCTGGTTATTTGGGATCAAATTCCTTCCCTCGATTTACAGGGGAAAATTGTCGCCATGTATGGTATGGGGGATCAAATTGATTATAGCGATTGGTTTCTTGACGCTCTCGGTATGCTATATCACCATTTACGCCCTTCAGGCGTGCATTTCATTGGCTTCTGGCCGACCGAAGGTTATGAATTTACCAGCCCGAAACCATTAACGGATAATGGCTCACAATTTGTCGGGCTGGCATTAGATGACGTAAACCAGTATGAACAAACTGATGATCGTTTATCGCAATGGTGTATGCAAATCCTGCAAGAAATGGAGCCTCTGCTTTAAGTCAGAAAAATTTCAGCTCAATCAGATATCAGGATATTGCAACAATAGTTGATTAATATGCCTCCATTCATCCTGTGACATACCATCGGATGCGACCCATAAACGGATTTTTTTCTGGTTATAAAAAGATTGAGCCGTAATTAATATGCCATAACGACACAGCCACGGTCGTCGGATAATTTGCCACTCATGCTTCTTCCATTGCAACTTATTATCACTGAGCAGAACTAAAAGCCCTTGTGATTTACGGATATTTTTCTGGCTACGCCCCCAACTGGCAATAATCAACAGTACTAAAGGAAGCCAGAAAATCCAGAAAATAGCATCATCCGCAGGCCACGGAGCAAGTAGTACGATAAGCGCTATTGCACCATGAACACAGGTAGAAATTAGCTGGGTATGCCAAGATACCCTGAGATCACATTTCCACAGGACCACGATCTTTATTTCTATTCTGAATAAGTTTAATCATGCGAAATAACTCTTCATCTTCTGGACGCCCATGATTCATTAGCCAGTTGAACAGATCAGGATCAGCACATTCAAGTAAGTGAATAAAAAGTCGTTTATCATCATCGCTGAGTGAGTCATATTCATACTTAAAAAACGGCATAATTGAAATATCCAGTTCACGCATTCCACGCCGGCATGCCCAATGAATACGTGCTTTATTATCAATATCCATGTTCAAAAGATCCCCTTTTTAATTCTCATTGTTTGTTTTAACACCATTAGCCATATAAGTCGCCCGGCAAACTGATGCATCATGCCAGCTAATAGCAATAATAACTACTTGCATTATGCTTCAGCTCTTTTACCATTATGCATCATTGGCTCAAATATCTGACTGGCAGGATGTGTCATGGCTTATAAAACTCCGTTCTCTTCACAATCTCCATTGTCTTCATCAACCCTTCCCCTGACGTTAATATCACTGGATGACTGGGGACTGGTAACCGCAACTGGACCAGATACAGAAAAATATCTACAAGGTCAGGTTACAGCAGATATTTCCGCACTTGCAACGAATCAGCATGTGCTTAGTGCGCATTGTGACGCAAAAGGCAAAATGTGGAGTAATCTGCGCCTCTTCCATCGTGGTGAAAGCCTTGCTTATATTGCGCGTCGTAGTGTGCTGGAAAATCAGCTTACAGAACTGAAAAAATATGCCGCATTCTCTAAAATTACACTAGTTCAGGATGAAAACGCGGTACTGCTCGGTGTTGCAGGTAAAAACTGCCGGGAAGCATTAAGCAGCTTCTTCCCAACTCTGCCGGATGCTGATAACGCTGTCGTTGCACATGAAACTACAACTTTGCTCCACTTTACCTTGCCGTCTGAACGTTTCCTCTTGGTAACAAACACCGCAACCGCTGAGCAGTTAACAGAAAAACTTCAAGCTCAACTTAATAACAGCGAACAGTGGTTAGCTCTGGATATTGAAGCAGGCTTCCCAGTCATTGATGCCGCAAATAGCGCACAATTTATTCCCCAAGCAACTAACCTTCAGGCATTGACAGGAGGGATATGCTTTAAAAAAGGGTGTTATACCGGTCAGGAAATGGTAGCCCGTGCTAAATACCGCGGAGCAAATAAACGTGCCATGTACTGGCTGGCTGGCAATGCCGCCAAAACTCCTATGGCTGGAGATGATTTGGAATGGCAATTAGGAGATAAGTGGCGGAGAACGGGCACCGTTTTGGCTGCCGTTAAGCTGAATGAGAATAGTGTCTGGGTACAAGTCGTCATGAATAATGATATGGAAAGTCATAGTGTATTCCGTGTCCGTGACGATGAAGGGCATTCACTCACCATTCAGCCTCTGCCTTATTCTCTCGATGAAGAAAAATAATTAATGAGGTTTATATGTCGTTAGCAGTACCTACCGTTGATTTTGGCCCTTTTACGAATGTCATCGGTTTTTTGATGGAGTTGGATAAGCTGAAAAAAGTTCAGCGGAGAACTAAGTTATTGGATAACCATCGCCAGGAAAATTCAGCCGAACATAGTTGGCATTTTGCTATCGCCGCAATGAGTTTTGCTCCCTATGTAAAAGGGGTAGATATCCAGCGGGTTATTCAAATGGCATTAATTCACGATATTGTAGAAATTGATGCGGGTGATGTAATGGTTTACGATTTGGCAGCCCGTGAAGCCATTCATGAACAGGAAATCAAAGCCGCTGACCGTCTTTTTGGTTTACTCCCTGAACCACAGAAAAATCATTTTATGTCACTTTGGCAAGAGTATGAAGCAGAAGAAAGCCAAGACGCCCGCTTTGCTCTTACACTGGATAGACTAATGCCGATGCTAATGAATCTGTACAATAAAGGGCAGAGTTGGGTAGAAGATGGTATTCGTTTCGAGCAAGTAATTAACCGCAATAAATTCATTGCCGATGTCTATCCTGAATTATGGCAATATCTGCTGCCGCAATTGGAAACCGCACAGAAGAAAGGTTGGTTGAAATAACTCTTCTCGAAAATTTTACACTATAAGTTCAGTGCACAGATTAACCATACGGTGCACTGAGTTAACTACAGACTACAGTTGTTTTGATGAAAACCTTAGATTTCACCTCGATAATCTCACTATCCCTAATCTACTTGTTTCCAAACAGTTCTTTCTCAGAAAACGGCAATATATTTTGGCTCATCTCTCTCAATTTGCCGTTGACATATACCCGCCCATCCTTTCCTTCCCCACCTAACAATCCATTCTTACCCTTTTTACCCGCCTTTCCGGAACAAGCTACATCTTGACTTACGTCTCCACCCTTACCCTGTCTGACATTACCGAGACCACCATCACCGCCTTTCCCTGCATATCCTCCCTTACCGCCAGGTGCTCCCATGCCTGGTGCTGACTGACTAATAATGGATGGGTTACCAGTAGAATAGCTAAAATCTATGTCACCCCCATCTCCACTACAACCTCCATTACCCCCATCCCCTCCATCCCCGCCATCTCCTCCGCACCCGCCAATCGCAGGCTGACACGGTGTGCCAACAGTAACATAATGACTATAATCAGCAACATTACCATAAAAACTACCATACCCCCCATTACCTCCATTACCACCATTACCGCCACGACCACCATTCCCCCCCATGCCACCATCACTACCCGCCGACCACAACTCTATCTGCCCATCCACATTATCACATACGACAGTTAGTCTCGGCCCCTCTCCACCTGGTGCGCCACCCGATCCCTGCGCTCCCGAAGAACCTTTAATTCCATCAGTACCTGATGTAGGGGAAATTAGACAGGTATGTTTATTCTGACGACCAGGTGAACCATCAACGCCATCAGTTCCGCTATTTCCAGTTGCACCAGGAGCACCAATTTCTCCATCAAGCCCTTTACTGATAAAGTGCTGTGGACCGCTTCCAACCCCTTGAATGATATTCGCTTCAATCCTACCGTTGGTGTAGCAAATAATTTTGCCTTCCGGTTCAATGGTTATCTGGTTGTACACCAAGACAACCGGTTCACCAGCGTGTTCTTTATCTTTAATAATCAATGGATTACTGTTAGTAACAGTGATATTTTCGCCACTGAATACCGCAACTTTCATCGGAAAACGCTTAGCATTAAGCATTTCTTCATAATCTTTGACCAAAGCAGAATCACCATAGATATAGGCACGAAAGGCTTTGCACAAATCAATATGATTACCTGGGACATTTGCCAGTCGTTCAGCAGAAAATGGTTCAGGTAATGGATGATATGATTCCATTTTTCCAGGGCCATACCGACTATCAGGAACACCTCCGAGTAACTTCATCTCTTGTATGGTTTGTACCGTAAAAAATGCAGGTGGCACAGTAGACGTTTTCAGATCATTAGAAAATATTACCGGCCCGTCAAAATCCGAGGTCTTAAGTTGCTTTGGCTGTCGTTCCAGACCAAACGGATGATGATTCTGATGTAATATTGCCAAAGTTTCAGCAACTGTTCTTATTTTATCCATGAAAATTCTCCTGAGTTTAAATTTATACATTTAGAATAACTTCATATATCAATTATCCATCTGACCAAGTTCCAGAATCTCTATTGCTATCCCTACTGGTATGTCACCAAATTGAATTTTACCCCTGGCTAATCACCAGATTAGCCATAGCAAAAACATCGACTTTTTCTGGCAAGAAAATATAGGTTCTTCAACAATAGGCATGCCAGAAAAATAATTCCGATGAGAATTAATTATGTAAGTATTTATTCACTTTACAGAAAAAAATTAGATGCAACATTTAAATTACGCAATTTAAAATACTAATGTAAATTCTCACTTTTTCCATTAATTATGGAGAGTTTTTCTGTGATACATCACGATCTTTCAATAGGTACTTATTAAAAATTTCAATTTTACATTTATCTCATGAGGTATTATTATAAAATACAAATAAAAAAATAAATAGGATTGTATTTTTCAAAAATTACCACAAGATAGAAACCTATAGATAATATTGAATAATAAAATCATGAACATAATATACATTTAAGCGTAAAAAAATAATTTTTCTTTACTAGAAGAATATTTTTTTACAAGGTCTAAACCAAATCGTTGCACTATTATAGTAGTCAATCTCACTATCCAATAAGCTAATGCAATACAGGCGAAACCCCGAACTCACTCATTGCCAAATAATTTGTGTTTAGGAAACAAAAATAAACTTTTTTTAATGGCAATCTTGCAACTTGCCGTTAACATATATCTGGCCCACATTTCCTGTTTGCTCTCCTGGCTCTCCTGGCCCTCCATCAATACCCGCCCGACCAAACTCTCCGGTAAGACTCAACGCATTACCTCCATTCCCAATATTAACCCATGAGGAACCACCATCACCGCCTTTCCCTCTCTTTCCGGGCATACCGCCAACTCCCGCAAAACCTAGTGATGCCAAACACTTAATGTGTGGATTGCCTTCGGAATAGCTAAAATAGATGTTCCCTCCATCTCCGCTACGACCTCCATTACCCCCATGTCCTCCATCGCCTCCATTGCCTCCGTTCCCTGCACGCCCAGACTGCTGACATAATGATCCAGTAGTAATATGACGATGATTATAGTCCATAGAATTAACATAACTACCATAACCCCCGTCTCCCCCCTTACCACCAGAGCCACCATGACCGCCATCACCACCATGACCACCATTACCCCCCGCCGACCACAAAGTTACTGTTCCACTCACGTAAGGGCACGCGATAGTGAGTTTCTCCCCCGTTTTACCGGGTTCGCCATCCGATCCATGCGCTCCCGAAGAACCTTTAGTTCCATTAGATCCTGATGAAGGGTTAACTACACAGCTATGTTTATTCTGAAGACCAGGATTACCCTTAGCGCCATCAGCTCCATTGTTTCCATCTGTACCAGTAACACCATGTTTTCCATCTTCCCCTGTACTGGTAAAGTGATATGAGCTCCCTTGAATAACATTCGCTTCAATCCTACCGTTGGTGTAACAAATAACTTTGCCTTCTGGTTCAATGGTTATCTTGTTGTACACCAAGACAACCGGTTCACCATAGCTATCTTTATCTCTAATAATCAACGGATTATCTTCGCTTATAGTGATCTCGTCTCCACTGTAGAACGCAACTTTTATCGGAAAACGCTTAGCATTAAGTATTTCTTCATAATCTTTGACCAAAGCAGAATCACCATAGATATAGGCACTAAAGGCTTTGCACAAATCAATATGATTACCCGGGACATTTGCCAGTCGTTCAGCAGAAAATGGTTCAGGCAACGGATGATGGGGTTCCATTTTTCCAGGGCCATACTGACTGTCAGGTATACCTCCGAGCGCTTTCAACTCTTGTATAGTTTGTACTGTAAAAAATGCCGGCGGCACAGTAGCGGTTTTCAGATCGTTAGAAAATATTACCGGCCCGTCAAAGTCCGAAGTCTTAAGTTGTTTTGGCTGTCGTTCCAGACCAAATGGATGATGATTCTGATGTAATATTGCCAACGTCTCAGCAACCGTTCTTATTTTATTCATAAGAATTCTCCCAAATTTAAATTTATGCATTTAGAATAACTTTATATATCAATTATCCATCTAACCAAGTTCCAAAATCTCTATTGCTATCCCTACCGGTTATGTCACTATACCCGTCATCATTCAAGTTGCCTCTTTGTTGGCTGCACTCGCTCACCCCGGTCACATCGTTATCTATGCTCCCGGGGATTCACTCCCTTGCCGTCGCGATCCATCTTGAAATCCATAGGGTATAAATTGCTAATAGTCAAAATTTTGCCTCTGGCTAATCACCAAATTAGCCATAACGAAAGCACCGATTTTTTCTGGCAAAATATACAGCTACTTCAACAACAGGTAGGCCAGAAAGATAATTCCAACGAGAATTAATTAGGTAAATATTTATTCACTTTACAGAAAGCAATTAAATACGACATTGAAATTACACAATTTAAAATATTAATGTAAATTCTCATTTTTTTCATTAATTATGGAAAATATTTCTGTGATACGTCACTACCTTTTAATAGATACTAATTTCAATTTTATACTTATCTCATGAGGTATTATTATAAAATACAAATAAAAACAATAAGTATAATTGTATTTTCAAAAATTACCATAAGATATATACCCATAGATATTATTGAATAATAAAATTATTAATATAATTTAAATCAAAAGTAGAAAATAATTCTCTTTACAAGAAGAGGATTTTTCCACGAATAAACTCAACCTTTAAATACGCTACATTCTTGACCATCACGAGTTGTGTCGTGAAGACGTTCAAGTTTGATTTTTTGTTCTGATGTAATAAATATTTTCATGGCGAGAATAATGATCTCCATTTCGGATAAAATCAAGCATCTTCAATGATTACGGGTATACAATTAAATATTGCTGGCACAGAAAAATAAGACCGCCAATTATGCAGGCTGGATTCAACTAATAAGTGAATTTTTCAGGAGAGGCGGTCAGTTGCTATACTTCAGCTTATTTATAGTCTTCAAGCCAGTCTAAAGTCTGATTATCACTATGCTGCCGTGCATTACCGTTAACATATATCTTGCCAGAAGTCCCAGCGTTGCCGGATATCCCATCATTACCCGCTTCACCAGATACTCCGGGATGACCATTAGTATTTAATCCTCTACTATTAACACCACCTACCCCACCTGCTCCGCCTATTCCTCCCTTACCACCGCCCCCTCCATTACCGCCATCACCTCTATATGACAGAGCATTAATTACTGGCTGACCCTGAGTGAAATTAATATATATGTTACCACTGTCCCCACCGTTACCCCCATTACCGCCATCCCCTCCATTACCGCCATCCCCTCCCCTTCCTCCATATCCCGCACTACATTTGTTTGTTGCAGCTCCTCCATTTCCACCATTCCCGCCATTACCGCCATTACCGCCATATCCACCCTTTCCACCCTTACCACCTATCGATGCCGCATTGACTACTCCAGTAAAAATGTCAACATTAATAATTACGTCATTTGCACTGCCACCTCTTTTGCCATCCATCCCTTGTGCTCCCGAAGAACCGCCAGTTGCATCAGTACCTGGTGTGGATTTAACAGAGCAACCATGTTTATTCTCTGAACCAATATTACCATTGCTGCCATTAACCCCATTACTTCCCTGCTCACCCTCAAAACCATCGTCTCCATCAGTGCCTTTACTGATAATGCTCTGCTTTTTATCATTATTGCTGTTCCCTACAACAGTATTAGCTTCGATCTTACCATTAGTGCGGTAAATAATTTGACCTCCCGGTTCAATGATTATCTGGTCATATACCAAGACAACGGGTTCGCCATAATCATCTTTATCTTCAACAAGCAATGGTGCATCTGCGGTAACAGTGATTCTTTCGCCAACGTATAACGCAACCTTTATCGGGAAACGCTTAGCATTAAGCATTTCCTCATAATCTTTGACTAAAGCAGAATTACTATACATATAGGCCCTAAAAGCTTTACACAAATCAATATGATAACCCGTGACATTTGCCAGTCGTTCAGCAGAAAATGGTTCAGGTAACGGATGATGAGGCTCCATTTTGCCAGGGCCATACTCACTGTCAGGTACACCGCCGAGTGCCTTCAACTCTTGTATGGTTTGTACCGTAAAAAACGCAGGTGGCACAGTCGCTGTCTTCGGATCGTTAGAAAATATGACCTTGCCGTCAAAATCCGAGGTCTTAAGTTGCTTTGGCTGCCGTTCTACACCGATCAGATGATGATTCTGATGTAATATTGCCAAAGTTTCAGCAACCGTTCTTATTTTATCCATAGATATTTTCTCCAGAGTTTAAATTTATACATTTATACCCGTCATCTTTCAAATTGCCTCTTTGTTGGCTGCACTCACCCCGGTCACATCGTTATCTATACCCGTCATCTTTCAAGTTACCTCTTTGTTGGCTGCACTCACTCACCCCAGTCACATAGTTATCTATGCTCCCGGGGATTCGCTCCCTTGCCGCCGCGATGCATCTTGAAATCCATAGGGTATATACGCATTTCAACAACGGGTATGCCAGAAAAATAATTTCTATAAGAATCAATTAGGCAAGTATTTATCCACGTTACAGAAAGCGATTGAATGCGATATTTAAATGACACAATTTAAAATATTAATGTAATTTCCCACTTTTTTCATTAATTAAAGAGAATATTTCTGTGATACATCACGACCTTTTAATACGTGCTGACTAAATGCTTCAATTTTATATTTGTCTCATTAGGTATTATTAGGAAATACAAATAAAAGATAATAATCATGATTATATTCTTCAAAAATCACATTGAGCAACAGACACTATTGCCATGCCGATAACAATCGCCATTAATTTACCCAGGAACCAATGCAAAATCGGCTTCATACTCAGCACACTTGTAAAACCTGAGTGGCAAAAAACGAAGCCAACCAGCAAGGCCGTCGTTCAAACCCGTCTGATTGCGGTACCACTAGCGATTAAGTTTCCGAGCAGATTCCCGTTCATGACCGTTGACATATATCTTACCGGTGTTACCGTCATCTCCAAATTCTCCGTTAAGACCATCTTTACCATAGGCTCCCTGAAAACCATGTATACCGAGTACTCTGGTACTATTTCCAGGTTCACCCCCTATTCCTCCCCAACCGCCCTTCCCACCTTCCCCACCAAGACCATTAATTGACACAACCTGAAGTACTGGATTACCGTCAGAGTAATTAATATATATGTTACCACTGTCCCCACCTTTACCCCCCCTGCCTCCATTCCCTCCATTCCCTCCATCTCCTCCATTTCCTGCCTCCCCAGCAGGACACCACTTGATTGTTCCATTGCCCCAATTACCTCCATTACCCCCATTACCCCCACGCCCCCCAAGACCGCCTCTTCCACCGTTACCACCGTTACCACCTATCGTTGCCGCATTTACTGTTCCAGTAAGAGATTGACTAGTAGTAATAGTCAGGTCATTCGCATTTCCAGCCGCTGCACCATCCCCCCCTAATCCTCCGACAGAACCGCTGGCTCCATCAGTACCTGATGTGGCGCTAATTAAGCAGCCATTTTTACTATCTTTACCATCTTTACCATCACTGCCATTAGCCCCTTGATTTCCTGGAGCACCATCAAGACCATCGGCACCATTACTGCCTCTATTGACAACATTCTCCTTTCCAGTATTTTCATTCCCTACAATAGTGTTAGCTTCGATTCGACCATTAGTGCGGTAAATAATTTGACCTCCCGGTTCAATGATTATCTGCTCATACACCAAGACAACCGGCTCACCATAATCATCTTTATCTTCAACAACCAATGGATTATCGGAGGAGATAGTCATTTTCTCGCCACTGTATAACGCAACCTTCATCGGGAAGCGCTTAGCATTAAGCATTTCTTCATAATCTTTGACTAAAGCAGAATTACTATAGATATAGGCCCTAAAAGCTTTGCACAGATCAATATGATTACCAGAAACATTTGCCAGTCGTTCAGCAGAAAACGGCTCCGGTAACGGATGATGGGGTTTCATTTTGCCAGGACCGTACTCACTGTCAGGTACACCGCCGAGCGCCTTCAACTCTTGTATGGTTTGTACCGTAAAAAATGCCGGTGGCACAGTCGCTGTTTCTGGATCGTTGGAGAATATTACCTTACCGTCAAAATCCGAGGTCTTTAGTTGCTTTGGCTGCCGTTCTACACCAATCAGATGATGATTCTGATGTAATATTGCCAACGTCTCAGTAACCGTTCTTATTTTATCCATAGATATTCTCCAGAATTTAAATTTATACATTTAGGATAATTTTATATATCAGTTGTTAATTTAACCAAGCTCCAAAGTATCAACTGCTATCACTACCGATTGTGACACTAAATTGCTAATAGCCAGAATATTGCCCCTGGCTAATTACCAGATTAGCCATAGCGGAGACATCGATTTTTTCTGGCAAAAGATATAAGCGATTCAGCAACGGATATGCCAGAAAAATAATTCCTGTGAGAATCAATTAGGCAAATATTTATTCACTTTACAGAAAGCAATTAAATACGACATTGAAATGACACAATTTAAAATATTAATGTAAATTCTCATTTTTTCCATTAATTATGGAAATATTTCTGTGATACGTCACTACCTTTTAATAGATACTAATTTTATACTTATCTCATGAGGTATTATTAGAAAATACAAATAAAAACAATAAGTATAATTGTATTTTCAAAAGTCACCATAAGATATAAATCCATAGATATTATTGAATAATGAAATTATGAATATAATTTAAAAGTAGAAAATAACTCTCTTTACAATAAGAAGATTTCTTACAAATAAACGCTTAAATGACCGATAAAAAAACCTAATGAAACAGGCAATAATTATCACGATGCAGTGCAGCCATTTCCAATGGCTGCACGTCAAACTATCAATACTCAAGCACCTGTTCTTTCTGCGGAGCTTTCAGCAAACGCCAAGCGAGCAATACCACTCCTGCGGTTAATACCACTGTCATCCAGCTCATCATATGAATAGCGCTGGTGAATGATTCCGCCGCCGCTGTCATCAGCTTCTGCCCCTCTGATTCAGCTAATGAATTCGCTACAACGTAAGCTCCCGCTAAAGTCTCTAAAGCTAATCCCGTCTGTTCCTGAGAGATCTCATTTGGTAATTGCAATGTCATACGATAGAAAGCAGTGACCAATCCCCCCAGAATAGTCGTGCCAAGTACAACACCCACTTCATAAGCCGTTTCGCTTATTGATGATGCCGCTCCTGCTTTAGAGGAGGGTACTGACGAAAGTACCAAATCGTTAGACACCGAAGCAATTGCTCCCACACTAATATCTAATAATGCGAAAGCAACAATCAGAGTGACTAAATCACTGCCGATACTCGCTACCAGAAGAAATGCAATACCTGCAACACTCAGCAAAATTGGCACCAGATAATGAGCAGGCACCCGTTGAGCAATAGGCACTATCGCCATACCCATAACAATTGCCATTATTTGTCCGGGAACCAATGCCAGGCTAGCCAAAATCGGCTCCATACCGAGTACAATTTGCAAGACCTGTGTGGCAAAAAAGACAAAACCAACCAGCAATGCCAAACTCAGTAAGTTAACAATAATCGAACCAGTGAACATACCATTGCGGAACAGGGAAAGATCCATCAACGGCACAGGCAGATGCTGTTGTCGGCGAACAAATAGTACGCCAGCAATAAGGCCAACCGACAGTTCGAGTATTACACTGATTTCAAACCCATCACTAGCAAGGTGTTTAATCGCGTAAACAATACCAACCATAGCAACGATCGATAACAGAACGCTATACACATCGATAATGCCCGTCTGTTTTTTATCGGACTCTGGCAATAACATCGGTCCGAAGATCAACAATGGCACTAATACCGGTACTGCCAATAGAAAAATTGAACTCCAATCGAAGAATTGTAATAGAACACCACCCACTACAGGACCTACGGCCGAACCAATAGTTAATGTTGTCGCCCAGATAGCAACAGCCAATCGACGCTGTTCACGATCCTCAAAAAGAACGCTGATCAAAGCCAAAGTTGAAGGCATCAGCATCGCACCAAAAAATCCAAGTACGGCTCGCCCTAAAATCAATTGCTCAGGTGAAGTTGACAGTGCCGTGAACACCGAAATAACCGTGAATCCCAAAGATCCAAATAACAGTAATGAACGATGACCAACACGATCACCAATACTTCCCATTGATACCAGCAAACCTGCCAATGCCAATGAATAAGCATCAATTATCCATAATTGCTGGCTTGCACTCGGTCCCAGAGCTTCAGCTATTTTTGGTAAAGCAAAACTTAAGATCGTATTGTCCACAGTCACTAGCAATACTGGTAACATCAATATCAGTAATCCCAGCCAATTTCTGAGTCCTGCCCGCCCGTTAGCCTCAGCAACTCTATTTAACGACATCCCCTCAACTCCTTTCCATATCATTCAAGCGTTGAAAAAATATGCTGGCAATCAGCAGCACTGATATCAAGCTGTTCCCCCAGTTGTTGCGCAATATCTCTGAGGTTATAACCAAATTCAGTTTGATCGCCAACCTGTACTATCGAATCTAACTGTTGTATGGCATGTAGCAACTCCCGACGCGGTTCGGCAGCCATCGGATTTTCATATTGAACGTCCCAGTACACTTCTATTGGATTGCGTAAGATCCTTGATAATAACGCCAACATTGTACGCATGGGCGGTGGCGCAATAGTTGCCAAGGTACGAATATCTAACGGACTTTTCGCCAACACCAAGCCAAAAATCAGTATCGCGGCATGGGGCAAAGCCTGACAAAGCGCCATAACCCGATCGTGTTCCTCCGGCATCATCCTACTGATACGCATATCAGCCTGCATCAATACCTGCTCAATCCAATGTTCACTAACATGACAGTTATCGAGAATGACTGCAACTGGCCTTTTTTGCTCCGGCAAAGATGGCGAGAACATCGGGTTAACACCCATGAAAGGCTGCCCGGGAGCGGCAGTTCTTAATACAGAATAGAAAGGGGCCTGAACTGAACAGGTTGACACGATCTGTACATCATCACCAATAGCAGATAACACCCAAGGCAACGCTTGTATGGCAACCGCTTCCGGTAAGGCAAAGACTACCGCCTTTGCCCCACTAAAAACCGCTTCAGCATCAACAGCCGGATTTAAGATATCAATCTGATAATAATGAGAATGATCGTGATGAGAACGCACTCCCTGCGTTCGTTTGTCAACACTGTATACAATGTGACCACAGCGAGTAAAAAGGCGCTCTAATAAAGAACCAATAGCACCTTGCCCACCAAGAATGACCACTTTATGGTTACTCACACATTTCCTCCGCCAATATGGCTAAAACTGAAATATGGCACGCTAGCTTTGACCAATGTCTCTTCAAATTCGCCATAAGGATCAGAGTGAGCAACAATTGCACCCCCAATGCCAAATTCAGCACACTCTTGATGTAACACAGCCGTACGTATCACAATGCTCAATTCCACTTCACCGCTGAAAGACAACCATCCAAGCGCGCCGGAATAAACACCACGTGCCGATGACTCCAACGTGTCAATAATCTCCATCGTGCGCTTCTTCGGCGCTCCGGTCATTGATCCTCCAGGAAAACATGCCCGGATAGCTTCCATCGATGACGTTTCTTCACATAACTCACCACGTATGGTTGAAACCAATTGATGTACAGAAGAGAAACTCTCAACTTTAAATAATTCAGGTACATGCACACTGCCTGGACGACATACCTGATTAAGATCATGGCGCACCAAGTCCACTATCATCAGATTTTCTGCTCTGTCCTTAGTGGACTGACTCAATTCCATCCGCAAACACTGATCATCCGCTGCCGTTTTTCCTCGTGGCCGGGTCCCCTTAATCGGCCTGGATTCAATATTTCTGGCCTCATCAATACGTAAAAACGTTTCTGGTGATGCGCTGAGTACAAAAAAATCTCCACAGGCTAAATAAGCGCCATAAGGTACAGGGCTGGCATGACGCATACGCCGATAAGCGTCCAATGGATGCCCTGAATAAGTCATCTTTGCCCTATTCGTCAGACAGATTTCATAGGACTCACCATCTGTGATGTATTGGAGTGATTTATGGATTCTATCCATATACTTCTCAGCGCCATATTCCAGACAAATTTTATTCTGATCGATAGCTCCGGGAATAAAATCAGGTATCACTTCACCGGTATTTTTTGCAATGGTCACTAAAAGTTCCGGTGACCAATTATGTGGCTGCCCTATCGGTGTGATAAAACATTCATAAAGTTTATTCTGCTGATGATCGAAGACAAAAAAATGCGGAGTAAATATTAAGCTGGCATCAGGATATTCTGAGCAGTATTTGTTGCTGCCAATTGTCAGCGCCTTTAATTCATATCCTAAATAGCCAACAAATCCGCCTTTAAATACAAATGGCATCGATTTTGGTGTCAAAATTTCCACCCTATCAAGCAACTCAGACATCTGTGAGAAAAAATCTCCCTGAATAACCCTCTCGCCATCAGGACCGGTTAAACGCAAACTCTCCGTCTGTACACAGTATTCAAGCCTGATAGCGCCCTGTTCATTACCGCTTCCAATAATTGAGAAGCGGGCATTGGGTCTATCAGAATTTTCACTATCAAGCCAGAAAGCATGTGTATCATTGCCATAGCGTTGAATGAACAAGGATTCAGGATCGACTATCTCCTTACACTCCCGATAATTCAGGTTAAGATATTGTCTTCCACCTACTGCAAGATAGGCATCATTGATATCAGTACATATATTCTGAGCGGTAACTTCCTGTTCGTTATTCTCTTTATACGTCTCCGCTATCCGCACGAAATTACTAAGTAGCTCACGCCCATATTCAGAATCAATCGATTCAGGATGAAATTGAACCCCCCAGATTGGCCTTTCAGTGTGCTCAATTGCCATGATTAAGCCATCATCAGTCCAGGCAGTACATTTTAGACTGTCAGGCAACCGGGTACATACCAACGAGTGATATCTGACCACTTCAAACTGTTCAGGCAAACCAAGGAATAATCCTTCTCCGGTGTTCCTGATACGACTGCGATAGCCATGTACCGGATTGGGGGCATGTTCTACAAAGCCGCCAAATGCCAGGCAAATACCCTGATGACCGAGGCAAATACCTAACAGTGGCACTTTGGCACGTGCAATAACCTCAGCACAGACCCCAAAATCACTGCTTTCAGCCGGATGTCCTGGCCCTGGAGAAAGGACTACCGCATCATATTCGTCTATCGTTAACTCTTCATAAGTCAAAGAATTGGTGACTACGGATGGCACACTGCCCGTTACTTCATACAGATATTGAGCAATGTTTTGCGTAAAGGAATCATAATTATCAATGAGCAGTATTTTCATTATTTTTTACTTTCTCGTGTAATAACTGGTCAATCAGCTCTTCTTCTCGACGGCAAGTCTCTTCGATAACTAGTTGAAATATTGATTCAATATATTCAGGCCGTAACCCAAAATCTGTTGATTTATCCCGCAACATATTCAATAACGAGGTAATACGTTGTGGCTGCATCATCGGAATATCCTGTTCCGCTTTTATCTCAGCGATTTTCATGCAAACTTTCATACGTTCAGAAAGCAGTGCCAAAATCTGCATATTAATAACATCCAGAGATTCCCTGTAAGGTTGTAATATGTCCTGTTTATTTATTATTGCTTGAGTCATATGTTTGATCTTCGTCACTGATTTATTTCATTTATCGGTAAGCTGGTGTCATTTATACCTGTGGAACTACAGCCTGTGGCTCAACCCAATTCAGTCCTTTTTCCCTTATTTCAAATAAAGTATTTGCTAGCTGCTTGATTTCACCTGCCTTATGCTCACTAGAGAAAGCAAAGCGCAACATTGCGTTGCCATCCGGGACCAGTGGATAAAATACTGGGAATAATAAGATGCCATTGTCACGCAGCAAACGAGCAGCTTCAAGCCCTTCCGCTTCATTTTCGAATAAAGCGCCGCGAACGGGAGATTGCACACCCGCATTCATCAAACTGTTCTCCATCAGAGAATCAAACAGATTGATGTTTTTCCATAACTGTTCCTGCCGGATTTCTATCTCAAGGCTGAGATGAAGTCTTGCAGAGGCAACGTTAGCGGCCAACATCGGCACCATAATCGAATGACCAAAAACCAGAGGATTCGCTAAAGTACTAATCACTTCGACATCATCGGCACCTGCAACCACCACAAAACCCCCGGCACCACCAAAGGCTTTGGATAATGAACCGGCAAGTATGAGGTTGGATGGCAAAATATGGTCAAGTGCGGCAAAAGCATAACCCGCACCATGACGTCCCATAATGGAAATACCATGAGCATCATCTACATAGACATAGCCTCCAGCAGCGGCCAATTGTCGCGTTAATTCCGCAACCGGAATTAAACCATTCATTGAACCAATACCATCAATCAGCAGGACAGGTGTACGCTGATTCTCCTTACAGTTCTGCAAAGCTTGCTGTACTGACTGTGCATCAACACTATCAACCCGCGATACTGGTCCGAACTGTTCGAGAATACCGCGTAATACCTGCATAGAGGCATGAGCAGTTTTATCCATCAACCAATGTACCGGCCGGGAAAGAGGATAGTTAGGTAGAGAGCCACTCCCCAATAACGGCAATACACCAAGATGAACATTACTGGTGGAAGTAAACACCGCAACGGCACCACCCTGATAAATCTCTTCCAGCAGTTTCTCCAATTGCCCCAAATATTGTGGGCGCATCGCACCACGGGACGATGACAAATGTATCCCTGTGCGGGACATTGCCTGATTTGCCGCTTCAATTAAGGCAGGATGATGTTCTAATCCCAAATAAGAGCAGGAAACAAATTCAGTAAAGACTTTTCCTTCCTCTGTAATAACTTGCTTACCTTGACGCTCAACTACAGTGAAACTGGTCAAACCTTCGTCGATAGCTTGCGCTAAGGCGCCGGTTGTCCGTGACCGGCGAATTGTCATCCAGTCCTGCTTGTGTTTTACATTCATTATCTAGACTCCAACTGTCTAAGTTCAAATGAGCTTACAACCAACAGTGATTACCGAACTGCCTGTTGTATCAGAAATATCTTCATCGATAATGGTTCGTACCGAGGAGAAGCCAGACGCTGAAAATAATGTTCTGACACACTCTCCCTGGTTTTCACCATGTTCAATAATTAACCAACCTTCTGATTGCAGTAGCTGTTTAGCTTGTTTGATAATCAACCGCGTTAAGTCAAGCCCATCATCTCCCGAATACACCGACGCATAAGGATGATGCTTCTCCCATTCCGGCAATATTTCCTGCTGTTCCGGCACATAAGGTGGATTAGCCACAATCAACGCCACCGATCCATTAAATTGAGAAAATGCTTGCCAATCCCGTAAATCTGCTTTTAATGCATCGGCTTTAATCGCCCAATTCGCCAACCGATAGATATTGCGTGTCAGGTATTGAAAAGCCACATCATCATATTCGACGCAAGTGACCTTTAAATCCGGGCGACGTTTAGCAATAGCTAAACCGATAGCACCACTACCGGAGCATAAATCCAGAACCACTGCCCCCGGAGGTGTTTGATATTCATTCTCCAGCCATTTATGAATAACTTGACTATGAGGGCGCGGGATAAATACCCCGGTCCCCACCGTCAGAGGCAATCCATCAAAATCCACAGTACCGACAATATGCCCAAGAGGGACCCGGTTACAGCGTTCATGAACCGCAAGCATAAATTCATCACGGGCGCGATCTTTACAACGCCTTTCCAGATAACGGTCAATCAGGCACGTGAGATCGGTTTCCACATCCCAAACGCCGGCCTCTGACAGTAACTCTCTGGCTTTATCAATAACAACTTGATCTTTCAGCGAAAAACTCATGACCATGCCTCATAATAACTACGTAACCGTTCACGCATGGATTCATAAATATGAGAGAAAGCAACCAACTCTGGCGGTGGCGTGAATTGAGGGTGAAGAGACTCAATTAAATTCTGATAATTGCGCATCATCCCTTCATTCAGCAGTGGCAGCCAGTAAGGTTTGATATCCCAACGATATTCGTAACCGGTAGCAAACATTTGTTGGGTAGTTTCTTTAGCCATCACGTCACGGGAGAAACCGACCAACGGAGGACGAACGGGATTGAAATCATCAAGATTAATGAGTGTATTTTCTACTCCCGTCAAAGCATTAGCCACATAATCCGCTAATAACGGTGATTGATGTAAGCCATCACGGTAAGTTCCGGTAGCCAACCAAAGACCATTTACGCCACATTCGCCAATCAGCGGGAACCCATCAGCAGGAATTGGCCGGTTACCAACCTGAATTGAGAGGATCTCAGCATCATGTAAGTTAATATCCAACTGATCTAACGCACAATCCAACAAGAACTGCACATCAGAAATCAATGCCTGACTGCGTGGTTTTTCAGACAGAATATTGGTGGCGCCAAGATACAGCACACCATCACCACGTGGCACACAATGCAGCCCGCAAGCAAATGCCCGGTTAGGGGTACGGATGACTGAGGTCGGCAATTCTCTGCCTTTCGGCATCTTGACCAGAATGGATACCCCATAACCGGCAAAGATTGGCGGAATTAGACGAACAACTGAAGGTATATTTGATAACAGATCCAACGAGTGTGCACCGGCAGCCACGACGACCTTATCTGCCATTAAACGTTCGCCACTGAGCAATTCGACACCAGTAGCTAACCCCTCTTCAATCAGCACACACTTAACATTCTCTTCTTTAAGACATCCACCTTCAGCCACAAATGCCGCATCCAGCTTTTCCAGCAATAAATGCGAGTTCAGCGCATGCTCATCAGGGATATACAAAGCACGCAGCGGACGCACTAAATCGTTGGGCTTTAACCACTCAATTTCACGCGGATCAACGGTTTCATAAGGCGCCGCATAATCGTTCAGGGTTTGTTCGATAGCGTCATAATTGATAGTGTCAATCTCTTCCATCCCGGCAGTGTTCAGTATCACGTGAGTGCCTTTAGCAGTGAACAGCGATCGGGTATCACCGGAAGCGTCAGCTAACCGTTGCGCCCAAGCCGGCCAAAGCTCTTTGGAAATACAATCCATATTCAATTTCAACTTACCGTGTTCACTCGCTAATAAGCCACTGGTAATTTCGCCAAAACACCCATTCATTGCACCCGCCGCTTTGGAAGCAGCATTGGTTCGATCAGTCTCTCCAACCCTACAAACCGAAAGATTTCTGCTTGCCAGCTCATAGGCGATTGAACCTGCAATTGCCCCTGAACCAACGACAATAAAGTCATATTTCACTTATTTACTCCTATATGGCCTGCGGCCAATTTATTTTAAATATGTTGTCAACAACGACGAAAAAAATAATTACCGACCTCTTATAGTGAAAATATTTTTACTGATTTACATCAATTATAAAAAAATAACTATGTATTCATCAGTAATTAAAATGACGAATCACTCTCAGATTTACACTAAATTTAAAAACAAATATGCAATAACAAATTATCACGTTAGAAATAGTTTCCATTTATTATCAATAAAATATAATCACCCATATTAATTAATTTATGAAAATTAAAATTCATAATAAAAACAACAAATTGAAAAACATCACAAAATGCTATTTATATTGAATGTATATAATAACTAAAGATATTATTATATTTGAAATAACATCCGCAAATCAGGAAAGAACAATAGTCATCAAATACAAAACTGTCAAATAAATTTAGTCTTATATTATAAACAAAAAAATCATATAAATATTTTCAGTACAAAATAAAAACAATTTATTTTTAAATTGTTACGGGGAACAATATTCTAAATGCCTTTTATTCTTCAATAAAAAAACAAAAATTCTCAAGAAAGGTGTTTTTTTAAATTTATATTTTCCATCAACGTTCACTAATATATACCCTATGGATTTCAAGATGCATCGCGACGGCAAGGGAGAGAATCCCCGGGAGCATAGATAACTATGTGACCGGGGTGAGCGAGTGCAGCCAACAAAGAGGCAACTTGAAAGATGACGGGTATAGATGAATAAACACATAAGTTATTATATCTTTATTGACTATAATATTGGTGATTATTTATGATCACCATGAACGTGCTGAACATGCACATTTCAGATTATTGACTCCAACGATCCAATTTGCTCAGGTTAAATCATATGGATTGCCATTTTTCATTCCATTTGAAAGCAAATGGTTGTAGTAGTTTTCACTCATTAAGATAATGATTAACCACATCTTTATTCCAAGGTGATAAAACAGGTGTTAAGAAAATCCGTTTTTATCTGTCAGTGTGGTTTTAAAATCAGGAAAAAAGAACAAGCACATTATGTTTTTAACATTATTCACTTTCTCTTTTTACTTTCATTTCCCTTTTTTAGCGATCGTAAACACCTTTTTGTCGACAATGATTTAACTAAGGATTAAAAAAATCAGCACATTATTAATGCCCGTTTTTAAAAGGTACAGCGTGATTTTAAAAAGCTTATCTATACCCTATGGATTTCAAGTTGCATCACGACGGCAAGGGAACGAATCCCCGGGAGCATAGATAACTATGTGACCGGGGTGAGTGAGTGCAGCCAACAAAGAGGCAGCTTGAAAGATGACGGGTATATTGTCATATTTAATATGTATCTATAGGTGATATTATTCTTCGCTTACTTTACATTTAATTAATCTGCCATGATTGTTTAAAAGTGAGAATAAAGAGGAATTAAATCTTTTATATAAAAGGTAGATTTAACTCAATAAGTAAAGTTTTTTAATAGAACAGTTAATTACATTTAATCGAAACCCATCAGTCGTTAATAGAGAGTTAAAAAGAAATCAGCAAGTAAAAGAATATTATTCATACAGTCTGATATTCAATAACTTTATTCCCATCATTTTACGCAGCAGACCATCAAAATAATGTCATAAAAAATGGGTAAAACAGGTTAATTTGGCAGAATTTAAATCCTGAAAAAAGCGTGATTATTCGAAAGAGTATCTTTACATCATCAAGCTATTTACCGGCTGATTTATAAAGATAAAAAGCGAGTGTGATTAATGTTTTTTAAACATAAAACACAATATGCCATGATGATTAAGCGTAACAAAAAAACAGGCGGAAAAAGGGTTTTACAGGTTTTACAGGTTTTACAGGTTTTACAGGTTTTACAGGTTTTACAGGTTTTACAGGTTTTACAGGTTTTACAGGTTTTACAGGTTTTACAGGTTTTACAGGTTTTACAGGTTTTACAGGTTTTACAGGTTTTACAGGTTTTACAGGTTTTACAGGTTTTACAGGTTAAAACTATCGTTAAAACTATCGTTAAAACTATCGTTAAAACTTTATACCGATTAACCCAAGAGTTAAGACAATATTTTTTAACAATGGTCTAAAACCTGCCTATTATAAAGCTATCAGTAAAAAATGAAAAACAAAATTTGATTTTATTAATGCTTATGTCTCCTGGAGAAAACGGATAAATAAAAACATGAATAGTTTAATAAAATAATCTTTTTTCCAAAAGGAATCGCCTTTAATAACGCCTTAAACCAAGGAATAAACTTTTTCATAAACCAATTAAATCATCAATCATGAAAAATCTGAATAACAACCCCCTTAAATAAATGATTTAACGGCATACGAATTAAATTACTTTCAGCGTTATTATTTTATATTTATTATACAAAACCGTGATAGTTTAAACCAGCTTTACACTGCTTTAACCCATCTAATAACATCTCTTTTTTACTGTTTGATTTAAACCATTTCTCTTTTTATACTGTCAATGTGATTTAACGCTAAAATAAATTTAATATCATTATTTTTCCGAGATATTTTCACTCGCTGTTAATGGTTAAACACCTGTCTAACCGTTATCATATTTCTGACTTATTAACCCTCAAAACTTTTAACCTTTGTTGATAGAATAAAACGTTATTAAGCATTAAAGAAAAGCTAATTAACCAATAACACGTTATTAAAGTTTTAGACGATTTAAGAATATTCTTTATTTTTATAATCAAAGCAATCGAAGCTTTACTGCCGATAGCACCACCAATAGTGAACTGTACCTTAATCAGTTGGTGTCTAACTTTTGGGGTGCAGTTAACTAACAATCAGGGATTAGTAATCATTGCTGATATACTACTTCATAGTCATTGTTCAATTCAGTTTGTAGCTTTTCTCGCAGATATTGACCTTTCTCCTTAAAGACTATTTCTGCTTCTGGGGTTGAAAATCCAGAACTTAAGGGATCATCCAAATTTAATGTTTCATCATATTGTTTAAACCAATTATTTAATTCTTCTTTAAGAGAATCACTAATTGGTAAAACATCAGGATCAATATTCCCAACCTCATCATCTGAATCAAGCCATAATGGATAATAATCGTAATCAGCCATTAATTTTATTCTTTTCATATATTATTTACTCCCTGCTGGATTAACACCAACAATAAAGCCATTACTGCCAGTAGTCACCGCTATTCGTTGTTTTTGTCCATTGATTGTAATTTCATAAATCGGACGTCCAGTACCTTTTCCTTGATAACCGACAATCTTTCCTTTAGAAACAGCATCGATAACTATATTTGGTATGATGTGGGATTTTTGGCGGCGTTGACGGCACTAGTTGCATAAAAATATTGTTTATCACCATCATTAATCGGAAAATATTTCTGGGCAGAGAACATTAAATCCCGGCGGCGTTAACCGAGAAGTTCTCCTAAGTCGATGTTAATCTGGCAATCATTCGGGGAGCAGTTTATCTGATGGATCGGGGTAAAGGAAAAAGTATGAGTAAACAATTTGATAAAACAAGTAAATTTTTAAGCTACATTTTACGGCATCAACCCGAAGCGATAAAGCTAACGCTTGAGCAAGACGGCTGGGTTAATATTGATAAACTAATATCCCATGCTAATCAACATGGTGAATCACTTAATAAGGAACTCATCGAACAAATTGTTGCTACCAGTGATAAGAAACGTTTTACGATTTCGGAAGATGGAGTAAAAATTCGCGCAGCACAAGGTCATTCAACTCAGCAAGTTCAGATTAAACATGTTGAACAGACACCGCCTGAGTTTTTATATCATGGTACAACAACACGGTTTCTTGATTCTATTAAAACTCAAGGACTGGTTACAGGCTCTCGTCATTATGTCCACTTATCCAATGACGAACAGACAGCTATATCAGTTGGTCAAAGACACGGTAAACCAGTTGTACTTAAAATAAAAGCCCTGTTGATGTCTCAACAAGGCTTTAAGTTCTATTTAGCTGACAATGGCGTTTGGCTGACGAAGGAAGTTCCTGCTGAGTTTATTCTTGAACTGGAATAAGTTCATCTTCCGCATAGCGTCTGGATGATTTTTTACCATTAAAAGATAAATAGTAGATTGGCTCATCATTTTTATGATGCCACCCTATATTTAATATAGTACCTCTTTTATCTGGCGAAGAGACAACTTTTACGTTGTCTCCCACCATAAAATAAACCTCTCTGACTGGTTTAAACAAATCAAGTTTAACTCTAAAAGAATAATCCCCATAATTTAATCGAATAAACTCCCCACATTGTTCTGAACAATAGAAAACTTTTCCATGCAAAATAAGTTTTCTTACACATTCTAAATCATCTGGGTAGATCAAATTAACATCATCCTCATCAAACCAAGGATATAGTCCCCACGTGCCTTTTAAATCTGAACTATTTATCATATACCCGTTATCTTTCAAGTTGCCTCTTTGTTGGCTGCACTCACTCACCCCGGTCACATAGTTATCTATGCTCCCGGGGATTCGCTCCCTTGCCGTCGCGATCCATCTTGAAATCCATAGGGTATATAGTTTATACCCCTGAAAATCTTTACTAAAATATTTATCTGGTAATTTACCAAAAGCATTTTTAACAGCATCTAAAGAACCTGAACTTGGTTTATAATGACCCGAAGCATTATCTATAGAGTAAATTTTACCTGCCCTAATTTCGACTATTCCAGCTCCTAAAACCAATGGATCTTTACCACCAATTAAAGTTGGATGTGGCATTCTCTCACCACTACGAGTACCAATAATTACATTCCCTTTTTGGTCAACAACATACATAAATTGACCATTCATATTTTTGCTACCAATTCTTCCTGAATCGGTTAAAAGCCCTGTTATATTCTGAGCTGTAGGATTATTTTTATAAATACCATCAACTAAAACACCACCTGCTTCATCCGCTGCTTTAGTCGCTGGATCTACTGACCATTTCTGAACCGATTGAGCCGTCGCCCCCTTTCCAGCATACAACTTCTCATTTTCGATCAAACTAGCTACGGTATCAGTATCAGATTTAGCATTTCTTAACAGCGGTTTTGAGGTATGACTCAACCCTTCTGCCAGATCCTTGGCACCTTCTTTGGTATTACCTAATACCTTTAGCGTTCCCGCAGCCAAAACGCCGGTCCCAACCGCCGCTTCTGGCGCAACCGCATCAGCGACAAAAATGCCCACGTTATTCAGGCACAGCGCCGGATTGGTTTTACAGCCTTCAAGCGCAACACGCCCTGCCGTTGCTATTTCAGCCGAACCCGCAATCAGTATCTGACCGCCATAAACCAACGCATAGCCGCCTGCCGCCACTGCGGTGACGGCAATCGCCGCATCCTGCCGCGCAATGACGCGCGCTTCCGCAGCTTTATCCCCTTTTCCTGCCGCTAAGATGTCTTTTTGATTTTCTACCGATAACTGATACAGCATATGCTCAGTCATGTTGTCTAGCTGTGTTTAGAATGACTGAGAATTAAGTCATTTAATCCCTACACGACTTAAGTATTATCCCCGTAGGTTGTAGGTTAATGTTGATGGATAAAGGACAAATAACAGCCTCGGTACAAGTCACAATAACTAGAGCAATCTTCACTCCTCAGATACAGGCTTAATCCATAAGGACATTAGTGAATCATTTCTAAGTGCCATTGCTACATTATCAGCAAACTGAATAACAGTTATTCCACCAATCAATTCATCATCACCGATACATATCCACTTTGTAGATGGATCCCTAAATGCGGGCCACAAATTTATATTTGGAATGTCCATAGCAACACCTTGAATTAACTTAGTATTGTTAAGATAAACGAAGATCTCACCAGGTAACATAGTGGGAATTATTAGTTCTCTTGATTCACAATGCTGCAATGGATATAAACCCCATGGGTAAAGTAATTTACCTGATTCAACCCCTACTTCAATTTGAAGTGTCCCAATAGTTAAAGATGTACATCCTTGATTACCTGTTTTCCTTTCAACTTCAACCTCAGAATAATCAATAAAATCTATCGAATACTCAGACTCTCTATAGATAAGTTTGCCCTGTAGAGGTTTGATACAAGGTTTCCATAAGAAATTCATGTTTTGCATTATTGACCACTTTTGAATAAGAAATGAAGCACAGTATTAGTTTTGGGATCAACAACTAACTCATAAGTTCCCTCGCTACCATTCATCATCCCAGGGACATCCCATCTTAATGCCCCTGGAACACCTCTTGGATCTGTGGATGGTAGTTTAGAATCCATAATTTCTTGCATCAATGCTCTTGAATCACCATAAGGTCTAACTCTATCCCCAGCTTTGTTAATATCAATGAGGTGTTTTTCGACGGTTTTAGTTAATTTAAGATCGTTTGCATTGATGCGTACGTTCTCATTTATGGTACCCTTCGTTCCTTTTGTAACACTCTTGGCTGCATTAACCACCACAACTTCAATTTTCGCAGCCGCCGCTTCCGTCGCAGTTTTACCCACACCTATTATGTCAGCCACACCACCCGGTGTTAATGCCTCAGCGACCTGCATACCCGCATGACTCAATCCTTCTGCCAAATCCTTGGCACCTTCTTTGGTGCTACCTAATACCTTTACCGTTCCCGCAGCCAAAACGCCGGTCCCAACCGCCGCTTCTGGCGCAACCGCATCAGCGACAAAAATGCCCACGTTATTCAGGCACAGCGCCGGATTGGTTTTACAGCCTTCAAGCGCAACACGCCCTGCCGTTGCCATTTCAGCCGAGGCAGCAATCAGTATCTGACCGCCATAAACCAGCGCGTAGCCGCCCGCCGCCACTGCGGTGACGGCAATCGCGGCATCCTGCCGTGCAATGACGCGCTCTTCCGCAGCTTTATCCCCTTTTCCTGCCGCTAAGATATCTTTTTGATTATCTACCGATAACTGATACAGCATGTGCTCAGTCATGTTATTACGATAGACAAGCTCCGCGCTGTTTGCCGCACTGTAAGCGCCTTCCGGGGTATGGCTAATCAGAGCGCCTGACAACGCCCCGATAAATTTGGCGGTCTGGGCCTTAACTTCATTACCCGTCAGCGCTTCCTGAAGTTTATGGATTTGTCGCTCGGTTTCATTCTTATACGCCGGTTCAAATAGCCTGCTTTCCATTGTGATTGCAGCTAATTCAGCCGCCAGAGCACCTACAGCCGCCCCTTTGGCATCCCCTCCGGCGATTTCAGCACTGATGCCTGCCACAACCGTATGGCTCAATATCTTGCCTGAATGGCCTAAAACCTCCCCATTATCACCAATCAGTTTGGCGCCTTCCGCATTAATCTGATTACCAATATTACTCAACAACGCGGTTTGCAGATTATCCGTAAAACTGCCGCCGTTAATCGCCGTCCCTATTGTCGAGCTCACGATGGATTGTGCCGCAACACGCTGGGCCACCTGACTCCAATTATTATCACTCAATAAAGGAAGCTGCGCTTTTATCGGATCGACAACGCCTTTTCCCTACATCTATTTTTTGAACAATAGGCTTATTAAGCAAATTTTTAGTCTCATTAACCGCTACATAGCTCAGTTACTCTAATTGATAGTCAAATTTATCAGCTAATTTAAAAGTGATGTCTTGTTCTTTGACCCGATTAAATACGGTAATAATTTTTTTAAAAGTATCGCCCAAATACTGATGAGAAGATTCAGAATTTAGCCAAATAATTGTCACTGGACGTTCAATATCACTACTTAAACGATCCCATAACGCATCAAGATTATTCCCATAATAAGGACCAAATTCTAACTGCTCAGATAATGCTTTATGAAAATCACCCTCTGAACAAATGTCTTTCCCATCTAAAATAATTTTATGATCTCTCATTTCCACTTACCTATTGAAATAGCCGTTTCGTAATGATCAACGGTGATATATAACAAACCATCATTAGAATACAGTAATCGAGTTCCTGGTTGATTACCACGAGACATCGTATTATCCAATCCTATGTCAGCCTCATGCCATATTCGACCAGGAGAGGATGGTAGTAGATTATTTGAATTCTCAAAGATATCGCCACCTAATTGACCTCCAGGTGTAGTATTATTGAGAGCCTTTCCAGGTTTCCAACCATTATCTACCGCTTGGTTCTTGGTGACATAATTTTTCGGCAACTGACCTGTAGCTTTCAGACTTTCCACTACTTCATTTGCAGCTTGAGTTGTTTTCAGATCCATCTTAAGGCCAGCGTAATTAGCTGCATTATTCATGCTTTTAGCAGTGCTCGCTACTACAATTTTCGCAGCCGCTGCTTCCGCCGCAGTTTTACCCACACCTATTATGTCAGCCACACCACCCGGTGTTAATGCCCCAGCGACCTGCATACCCGCATTATGCAACCCTTCTGCCAGATCCTTGGCACCTTCTTTGGTGCTACCTAATACTTTTACCGTGCCCGCAGCCAAAACACCGGTCCCAACCGCCGCTTCTGGCGCAACCGCATCAGCGACAAAAATGCCTACGTTATTCAGGCACAGCGCCGGATTGGTTTTACAGCCCTCAAGCGCAACACGCCCTGCCATTGCCATTTCAGCCGAGGCGGCAATCAGTATCTGACCGCCATAAACCAGCGCGTAGCCGCCCGCCGCCACTGCGGTGACTGCAATCGCGGCATCCTGCCGTGCAATGACGCGCTCTTCCGCAGCTTTATCCCCTTTTCCTGCCGCTAAGATATCTTTTTGATTATCTACCGATAACTGATACAGCATGTGCTCAGTCATGTTATTACGATAGACAAGCTCCGCGCTGTTTGCCGCACTGTAAGCGCCTTCCGGGGTATGGCTAATCAGAGCGCCTGACAACGCCCCGATAAATTTGGCGGTCTGGGCCTTAACTTCATTACCCGTCAGCGCTTCCTGAAGTTTATGGATTTGTCGCTCGGTTTCATTCTTATACGCCGGTTCAAATAGCCTGCTTTCCATTGTGATTGCAGCTAATTCAGCCGCCAGAGCACCTACAGCCGCCCCTTTGGCATCCCCTCCGGCGATTTCAGCACTGATGCCTGCCACAACCGTATGGCTCAATATCTTGCCTGAATGGCCTAAAATCTCCCCATTATCACCAATCAGCTTAGCGCCTTCCGCATTAATCTGGTTACCTATATTGCTCAACAACGCGGTTTGCAGGTTATCCGTAAAACTGCCGCCGTTAATCGCCGTCCCTATTGTCGAGCTCACGATGGATTGTGCCGCAACACGCTGGGCCACCTGACTCCAATTATTATCACTCAATAAGGGAAGCTGCGCTTTTATCGGATCGACAACGCCTTTTCCTTCCACTAATTTTCCCCAGCCCATCGTGTGGTCTAAGCCCCCTAATGCGCCACCCACGGATATTTGGGTCACGAGGGATTTGACGGCATCGCGCTTCGCTAAGGCGGCCAGTGTCTTGGTAAGATCCCCTTTATTTTCAACTAAGGCCACCGCCGCCTGTGAGGTCAACCCTATCATTCCGCCATAAGCCGCCCCATAAACCGCGCTCGCCGTGGCTCCCGTAGCGCCTGTCGCCCCCACGGCGCCACTTCCCGCCCAAGCCGCCAGGCCCGAACCTGCCGTGACCGCAGCGACCGCAATCGCAATCACCATCCCCGGTATATGAACTGCACCTTTATCAGTTGAGTATCCAACTATTGGAGTACAGTTCACAAAGCCGGGAACTTTTTTTAACGTAACCAGAATGGAGGATCGTCTGGGCCTAAAGCATCGTATTTTTCAAGGGGGCGATTAATCTCATCAATATAATATGGTGTATCAGTAAAACCTATTCTTACAGGGATATATTCGTTAAGCTCTTGATAATAAACTTCAGTACATTCTAATGCTTCAGAAAATGCACTAAAAATCCTTTTGAAAACAATTGATAGCGACTCTCCTTTCAGATTTAATTTCGTATTATTTACGTTCACTCCTAACGACATCCAATCAATACCTTTAGCTGATATCTGTGAAAATGACCTTTCTATACTGTCAAGATCTCTTTTGACACTTGATAATTCCTCATACTTCAAAGAACGCCGATAGAGATTTTCTGTGACCCAAGGGTACTTACTCCCTTTATTACGATGTTCCAATAACGTTACCACTAAATTGAAAAATCCATTTATATCAGATGCAGTGCCTATTTCAGCTAATGTCATAGCGGCATGTATACCAACATTTTTCATTCTGTTTTAAACCTGATGGATGATGAATTTATAGAACCATTTGATTTCTGCACTATTCCTTGAACTATTTGCATTTTTTGCTTGGCAGTTATTGCTTGCCCTCGAACATCAATAACTATCCGTTGTTCCATCCCCGCAGGTAGATTCTTCTGCCGTTCAATCGCCTGTTTGGCAACATTATTAATCAAGCCATTTTTGTTCGTTGCAATATTATAGTTTTTCACTTCAACACTACAAATATTGCCCTGACACCAGTCTGGACGAACACTGCCTTTAGTTCCATAGGGGACTTCCTTACCCTCTTTAAATGTAACCTGACCATTCCATCCATCCCCCAAATCTTTCCCGACATCAATTTCTGATTTTCTATGGCTAGGGCGTGAGACTGATGTAATTTCATCACTGGCCTTATTGAGCAGTTTGGAAGCTTCCCCAATATCACCTTTCTGTAAGGCTTTCTCTACCGCCTTGATAGTTTTCCCGGCGGCATCACCCGCACCCGGAATAATCGCTACTGCGGCGGCCAGATAATCTAATGCACTCTTAGCCTCTACAAAACCTTTAAAATTGAATGGTCTGAGTCCGGTAGAATTCCAAGACTCAGATATCATTAGCTGTTTAGTGTAACCTGTCCAATTTTTTGGTCAGTTCAGCATATCGAGAACTTCTTTAACGTAACCAGAATGGCGGGTCATCTGGACCTAAAGCATCGTATTGCTCAAGAGGGCGATCTCTATCTGTCATAAAATCAGGCATGTCTGTTATCACTATTCTGACTGGCTTATAAATACCCCAGTCTTCATGAAATACTTGAGCGGATTTTATACAACGCTCTATTCCTTCAAAATATTTAAAAAATCTGCATTTCTGCTCCTTTGATAATTTCTGCTGGAGTTGTGTTACTAACGAAGATGCTGTTTCTAATTCATAAAGATGAAGATACTTCTGGTAAAACTGAAACAAGATTTTTCGATCGTTAATATCGTGTATCTGTTCATTTAAAATAGAAAAAAATTGGGTCATTTCTGAAACAGAACCAAGTTCCACAATAGAACTACCACCATAAAAACCGATATGTTTCATGTTAGTTACCCTTTAAATTCGATCACTGCTGGGTCTATAATTCCATTTGATTTTTGAACAATGCCTTTAATAATTTCCCTCTCCTGTTCTAGTGACACGGTTTGCCCTCGAACATCAATAACTATCCGTTGTTCCATTCCTGCTGGCAGATTCTTCTGCCGCTCAATCGCCTGTTTGGCAACATTATTAATCAAGCCATTTTTGTTCGTTGCAATATTATAGTTTTTCACTTCAACACTACAAATATTGCCCTGACACCAGTCTGGACGAACACTGCCTTTAGTTCCATAGGGGACTTCCTTACCCTCTTTAAATGTAACCTGACCATTCCATCCATCCCCCAAATCTTTCCCGACATCAATTTCTGATTTTCTATGGCTAGGGCGTGAGACTGATGTAATTTCATCACTGGCCTTATTGAGCAGTTTGGAAGCTTCCCCAATATCACCTTTCTGTAAGGCTTTCTCTACCGCCTTGATAGTTTTCCCGGCGGCATCTCCCGCACCGGGAATAATCGCTACTGCGGCGGCCAGATAATCTAACGCGCTCTCAGCTTCAACAAAGCCTTTGATATCTCCGACAATCGGCACGAAGTCAGTACCAAAACTGATGACACCTCCGGCTTGTTTACACGCCTCCGGTGACTGCTGACAAAAAGCTTGCTTCTTTTCCTCGTAGGTTTTGAGTGTTCCCGACTTTTCTTTCTCTGCGGCGGACAGAAGATGTGCCAGTGAATTATAGACAATCACCATTTCACCGGCATTGGCGCCACTGTTGGCGCCTTCTGCGCTGTTGGTTGCAATGGCTCCCGCAGCGCCGCCGATGATTTTACCACCGGCCTGAATTGCCATCGGATCGCTAAAGGTTTTATCCAAGGTGATGGCGGCCAGTTCTGCGGCTAATGCGCCCACTGCCGCCCCTTTAGCATCTCCACCGCTAATCTCCGCCGCCAGAGCAGACACTGCTGCATGGCTAATCGCTTTACCCGGAACATCCAGAATCTGCCCCTGATCACCAATCAGTTTGGCGCCTTCCGCATTAATCTGATTACCAATATTACTCAACAACGCGGTTTGCAGATTATCCGTAAAACTGCCGCCGTTAATCGCCGTCCCTATTGTTGAACTCACGATGGATTGCGCCGCAACACGCTGGGCCACCTGACTCCAATTCTGATTACTCAATAAGGGAAGCTGCGCTTTTATTGGATCGACAACGCCTTTTCCCTCCACTAATTTTCCCCAGCCCATCGTGTGGTCTAAGCCCCCTAATGCGCCACCCACGGCGATTTGGGTAACAAGGGATTTGATTGAATCGCGTTTCGCTAAGGCGGCCAGTGTCTTGGTAAGATCCCCTTTATTTTCAACTAAGGCCACCGCCGCCTGTGAGGTCAACCCTATCATTCCGCCATAAGCCGCCCCATAAACCGCGCTCGCCGTGGCACCTGTCGCCCCCACGGCACCACTTCCCGCCCAAGCCGCCAGGCCCGAACCCGCCGTGACCGCCGCAACAGCAATCGCAATCACCGCACCCACTACGGGGTTTAAGCTTTCGCTTTTTTTGTCCCAGCTACTGTAAGCGTCCTTAACCCGATCCCACTGGACATCATTGCGGCCTTGGAGATTTTTTAACCATTCCGTACCGGGGGTGTTACCCAGTACCCCTAACGCGTCTTCCAGTAACTGCCCCTCTTTCACTTTTACATCCGCATTGATGCCTTTCGCCGCATCCACCGTCAGCGTACCGCCAACATGCACTGACGGGATTATCCAGCTCTCCTCACGGTGACCTTTATCGTGCTGCGTAATAAAAAAGCCTTTTGATGTCGTGATGGTCTGCTCAAAGTCAATATTTGGCATCGCCTTGAAGTTCACTTTCCCTGTCTGGCTGGTGATTTTCGCGTTTTTACTGGTTTCTAGCCGACTCGCTTCCAATGTCACATCATCTTTTGCCATCAGGTTAATATCACCACCGGCAGTAAATTCCGTGACTTTGTTGGTCTTATTGATTTGTACTCGATGTTCTGTTTTAGACCCAAACACTTTACACGACTTTATGGGGCCAAAACCTTTACAGCTTTTCCTCGTTTCTTCACTTTTATAGGCTTCTTCCATCGCTTGCGCATAGAGAAAACCGCCTGTTGCCGCGATATCCATCACACCCTTGGCGATTAACTCCGTCGCCTGGAATAAAATACTGCCTTGGGAGCGAATAGTTAATGCGCCACCACTATTCAGCCGGCTGGCGTGTTGCGTAAAGCGTTCAATATTCCCCTCGCGAATAAATTCTTGTCGCGATTCAAAACGAACATTTCCCCCCGCGGAAAGTTGCATATCACCGCCGGATGTCAAACGGGTTCCTGATGTCAGCAGGTTGCCTGCCGCAACTAAGGTGAGATTTTGAGCCGCGCTAACGTCGCCAGTGCCATAAAGATATTGTTTATCGCTATCATTAATCGGCGAATATTTCTGGGCAAAGAACAGTAAATCCCGGCCGGCGTTAACCGAGATATTTCCTTTAGTCGATGTTAATCTCGCGATACCCGCGATATCGCCCCCCGCGCTGAGTTGCAGATGCTCGCCCGCAGTAATTTGCGTGCCTGATTGAGATAAATCAAACCGGCGCTCTGACGCCTCCGGCGTATTGGGCCGAGAGATATCAATATCGTGACCCGCGCTGAGCATGACTTGTTGCCCCGCCCGGATACCCGCCTGCCGCAACATTAAATCATTCCCAGAAAACAGATTAATATTGCCCGCCGCGTTTAATTGACTTCGATTGGCATTCAGGTTATGACCCGCGCTTAATGTCAGATGGCGTGATTTGTCTAACTGAATACCGGAGAGATCCAGATCGTTGCCCGCTGAAATCCGCAAATGATTATCGGCCGAAATTGAGGCTAATGATTCAGCAGACTGATTCCGTCCCATTTGGATGTCGCCTTCACGCACCAGCAGCTCAACATTTTCCCCTTTTAACTCTGCCTGACGGGCAGTGATATCTTTGCCCGCAATCAGCGTCAGATTTTTATCTGCCGCTAATTTAACCCCGTCAGCCTTGATTTCATCACCCGCGTTTAACGTAATATTGTTGGCTTTATCGAACAAAATACCCTGAAGATCCAGTTTGTTACTCGCGAACATCTGCAAATTGTTGCTGGCCGAAATACGCGAATCATGCCTGCCTATTTGAATGTTGCCTTCACGCGCGAGAAGCTCAATATTTTCCCCTTTCAGCTCAGTTTGACGGGCGGTGATATCTTTGCCCGCACTGAGTGTCAGATTTTTCTGTGCGGCCAATTTAACCTGGCTGGTATCAATTTCATGACCCGCATTTAACGTTATCGTGTTTGATTTATCGAATAAAAGATCATAGAGATCCAGTTTGTGATCCGCGAACATCCGCAAATTGTTGCTGGCCGAAATACGAGAACCGTCCCCCCACATCTGGATGTCGCCTTCACGCGTAAGCAGTTCAACATTTTCGCCCTTCAACTCGACTTGAAAGGCATCAATATCTTTACCCGCAATCAAGGTCAGATTTCTCTTTGCCTCCAGTGTACTCTGGCCGGCATATATTCGACGCTCGGCGATGACGGACAGATTATTACCCGCGTTGAGGTGCCCTATGTTAATAATTTCACCGGCATGCAGCAGAATATTTTTCGCCGATATGAACGCAGTCCCGTTGAATTTATTAATAAAATCAACCACCACATTCAGATCGGCGGAGAGTTTACCGTCCATCCCACGGTTAAAATCGTGACCGGTTAAGATGAGATTTTTCTTCGCATGAAACTGACTTTCATCATTATCCAGCTTCGTTGCATGGATATAAGCGTTCATTCCCGCCGCGACGCTGGCATCCCAGGCATTATTTAACGCTTTTGCGCGAATAATGATATCGCCGTTATTGGTTTTCAGCGTCGCTGAAGTGTTGTTAATTTCAGTACTTAAATTACCGCTCGCGTCTTTTTGCAGCCAGAGATGGTTATTTGCCTGAATCAGCCCCTTATTCCGATTGTATAAATGGTCGATAAATAACCGCATGTCACCGTCTGCGATAATCTTACCGGTGTTGTTCAACGTGTTCGCGGCAAGCGTGATATCTTCCCCTGCCTGCACATGACTCTGTTCCGCCGTTTTAATGCTTTTACTGCTAACGGTGATATCCGTTTTGGCCTGTATATTGCCCAGAGTCACCTTGCCATCCGCCGTCAGACTAATGTCACCCTGCGTTGTAGTCAAATTAGCAAGGTTAACTTCCTTACCCGCCTCAGTACTCACCAGACGGATTTTATTGGCATACATTCCCCCCAATGACCCGGTATCAATCACGTTCCAAGGGGTATCACCCTCGCCCGCAATAGGGGCAATAGTCCCGCGTTTGAAATCAATCCGGTTGGGGCCTTGTGTCAATGTCAGGTTTTTCGCCTGCACTTTGCCGTTAAGTATCGTGGCCCGGCTGATAATATCGACAGCATCCTGCGCCGTTGCATCCAGCCCCTTTTCATCAAAGGTTATAATGCCTTTTTTCACTTCCAGGGCCGCTAATGCTCCCTCTTTATCAAACACCGGATTCCCGGTCGATAAGGTGACCGCCGGGGTATTGATAAAACCACAGCCATGACAAGTTATGCCGTTCGGGTTAGCGATGAAGACAGGCGCTTTTTGCCCCACCACTTCCAACAAGCCCTGTAGATTTGAGGCTAAAGTCCCCACCACTTCATTAATAATCAACTCAGCCGATTGACCGTTAAAGTAAGGGTTTGCCCCAATTTGTCCCGCCAGTACGGATTGGGTAGCTTCGGTAGCATTATTGAGCACCAGCCCGGCAGCCCCAACATTAAACTCCCGATAACGGTTATGTGAAACACCTCGGGAATTCGGTGCCGCAATATGGATAATAGGCAGGTTATTTCTCACGGCAATCCGCGCTCGGTTATCCTCAAGTTGAATCCCGGGTATTCCACCGACTATGTCTGGGATAGTGATAGCCAGTTGGGCGGCATTGCCTAATGCGAGGTCAATCAACGCAGAAGTCACCGGGGTATATTTACCGCCGGCTAAGTGCAACGCGGTGCTATTTTGGGTGACTGCGGTCGTCCCCTCTGCCGATAACGCTGTCTCCGTTATATTGCGGCGGGCAATCAGGGTTAAATTGTTGTCGGTGATGATCTTGCCAATATTAATCGAGTCACCACTGGTCAGGGTAATATCTTTCCCGGCGGTCAGGGAAATCCCATCCAAATCTATCCCCCCTCCAGCGTGAAGATCAATATTCTCATCCGCAGCCAAATGCTGATTAATACCAATCCTCTCGTTACTCGTCACAAAGATATTTTTCGCCCGGTTAATTAGCGTATCTGAAAGAGATATTCCCCGTTCAGATAGAATACGCAGCGTATTAACCGCAGAAATAATAGGTAATACCCGTGTGCCCGCCGCAGTGGAATTATCTCCTCCAGATGAAACATAAATACCACCGCTGGAGATTAAGGTAATGTCATGACCTGAAATATCCGTGTCACGTACCGTAAGACTTTTCTCTGCCTGTAGCAGAACCTGGTTCCCGGCGTTGATATTTCCCCCATCTAAAGACAAGTCTTTCGCTTTAATGGTGACATCACCGTCGGTACGCATTCGTCCCCGACTCTGCAATGTGTCGGCTGTCAATATTAGATGCTGACCGGCTTGCACATGGCTCCGTGTGCCAATTTCAATGCTTTTGCCGCGCATGTTTATGTCCGTTTTGGCCTGCACATCCCCCAGACTCACCTGCCCCTCAGCGGTCACATTGATGTCGCCTTGCGTTGCCGTCAGGTTAGTCAGGTTGATAGCCTTACCCGGCTCAGTACTCACCAGACGGATTTTATTGGCATACATTCCCCCCAATGACCCGGTATCAATCGCTTTCCAAGGGTTATAATCTTCCCCTGCGATGGGGACAAGGGTCCCGCGTTTGAAATCAATCCGGTTGGGGCCTTGTGTCAATGTCAGGTTTTTCGCCTGTAGTTTACCGTTAAGCTTAGTGGTCCGGCTGATAATATCGACATCATCCTGCGCCGTTGCGTCCAGTCCCTTTTCACCCAAGGTGATGGTACCTTTTCTCACTTCCAGAGCCGCTAACGCCCCGTCTTTATCAAACACCGGTTTACCGGTCGATAAGGTGACCGCCGGAGTATTAACAAAACGACAGCCATTACAGGTCATGCCGTTCGGGTTAACAATGAAAACATTGGCTTTTTGCCCTGCGACTTCCAACAGCCCTTGCAGATTTGAGGTTAAGGTACCCACCACTTCATTAATAATCAGCTCGGCCGATTTACCGTTGAAGTTAAGATTGGCGCCAATTTGCCCCGCCAGTAGAGACTGCGTATCATGGGTCGCGTTATTCAATACCAGTCCCGGAGTGCCAACATTAAACTCCTGATAACGGTTATGTGAAACACCCCGGGCGTTAGGTGCCGCAATATGAATAATAGGGCGATTGTTTTTCGAGGTGATCCGAGTTTGCTTATCCGCCAGTTTAATCCCCGGGACTTCCCCTTCTACTTCTGAGGAGTTTATGGTCAGTTGAGGAGCATGACTTAATGCACGTGCAATTAGCGCGGAAGTCACCGGCGTATATTTCCCTTCAACTGAGTTATACCTCCCTGACGGTGAATGCAACTCTGCGTTGTTTTTGACAATGGCAGTCACCCCTTTTGCCAATAAAGTTGCCTCAGTATCAATAATGTCACCGCCAGCATTAAGGGTTAAATTATTGCCGGCAGTGATGATACTTCTCTCTATCGGTAATTGAAGTTGTGAGTAGGATTGTTCGTCTTCCTCATCATCATCGGCATTTTCATATTCATAATGCTTTTCATAACCCTCTCCGTGTTCATTTTCATATTCATAGGGGTCATCTGCTGTTATTTTACTCACATCAAGCGTGCCGCCACTGGTCAGAGTAATATCCTTCCCCGCCGTCAAGGAAATGCTTCTCAGATCGACAATCTTTCCTGCATGGATCTCAATATTTTCATCCGCTTGCAATTGGCTGAGCTGGCGCAGACGCTGATTAATTAATTCTTGTTTAGCGCCGTCATTAAGTGGACTCTGCTCATCAATTAAATCACCCGAGGCATAAATCTCAAGCTTATCATTGGTTGCCAAAAAGATATTTTTCGCCCGGTTAATCAGGGTATCTGCAATATTAATAGGACCATCGGCGATAATGCGTAATAGGTTATCAGCAGAAAGCGTGGTTAATACCCTTATTCCTTCCGGGGTATAGTCGTCTCCAGAGATAACAGAAAGCATCCCCCGGCTGGCAAGCAAGGTCACATCACGACCGGAGATATCATAGCCATTCACATCAAGATGTGACCTTCCATCCAGCATGACATGGTTCCCGGCTTTTAAATTCCCCTGACCTAAATAGATTGTTTCTGCGTTAACGGTTAAGTTCTGTTCTGCCATCATTGACGCACGACTGGCTAAATCTCTGGCAGTGAGAGAAATATTTTCCCCGGTGATTAACGCCAGATCAGTAGGTTTCTTTCCCTCGTTAACATGTTCTTTATCAAAATTAAAACTAAATCCCTCTTTAAATACAGCCGTCAAATCCCCACCGGCACTCAGTTTACCGATGATATTCTCCTGACTGTCTTTTATTGCTTTCGCTGAAAAATTTTTGCCTGTCAGGGTGAGGTTTTGCGCCGCGCTTAACTCGCCAACATTATTTATCTCGTTAGCAGTAATGCTGTTGTTTTTACCTGCGGTAATAATAGGGTGACTTTTCTTAGTCAGGTTTACGTTATCCAGTTGAGTCGCTTTAATGGTGACATCACCACCCGCACGGATTTGTCCCTGATTTTGCAATGTTTCGGCGGTCAATATCAGATGTTGGCCCGCCTGCACATGGCTTTGTGCCGCCGTTTCAACGGCTTTGCTGTTGATGTTAATGTCTGTCTTGGCGTGTACTTCCCCCAAGATAATTTTACCCTCAGCAGTTAAACTGATAGCGTCCTGCGCTGTGGTCAGGTTGGTGAGATTAACCCCAACCCCCTCTTCAGTGGCAACCAGTCTGATTTTATTGGCATACATGCCGCCTAACGCTTTGGTATCAACCGCTAATTGCGGCTTTTCCCCTTCTCCGGCGATAGGTTTAACCGTGCCGTCTTTCAAGCTGATACGGTTGGCCCCCTGAGTCAGCGACAGGGTGTTAGCCTGAATTTTTCCATTCAACTCCGTCGCCCGGCTGATGATATCGACATAATCCGTCGTCTTGCCGTCCAGCCCTTTGCCGCCAATGGTAATCTGGCCTTTTTTCACGTCCAGCGCTTCCAGCGCACCCTGTTTATCAAATTGGGGTTTACCGGTGGTCAGGGTTGCGCCGGCGGTATTAATAAAACCACAGCCATCACAGGTAATGCCGTTAGGGTTGGCAATCATCACGTTAGCTTTATTGCCAGCAATTTCCAACTGGCCTTGCAGGTCAGAGCGGCCACTGCCGGTGACTTCGTTAATAATCAGTTCCGCCGCTTTGCCTTTCAGGTTAGGGTTCGCGTTAAGTTGCCCTGCCAGTTGTGATTGAGCCGCCTGTGTCGCGTTATTGAGTACGGCCCCCTGAGTGGTAACATTGAACTCTTGATAGGTGTTGTGGGATATCCCTGCATCATTCGGCGTGGCGATATTCACCACCGGTACATTGCCCTGATTTTGTACCTGTGTGCGGTTGTTATCCGGTGTTATGCCGACAGCTATAGCCGGGTGCAATGGCTGGATTGCCGTCAGGTAAATTAAAAGATAACTCGTAACCCTGGCCATCGAATTGTGGCGTTTATCCATCGTACTGTCCCTTTTCCTAATTTAAGTGTGACAAAGTCAGTAATGCTGACTAATAAGTGACCGCGTTATCCTCAGTCTGGCTTTGGTGATAAAATGGTCATCTTCCCACAGAGAATATTGATGATTTAATAGTGACAACATTAAACTATTCTAATGCGTAATTAATTGACTGTCTGAATATGTAGTGCAAAATGTGATCATCATTCGTTTTTTTAATCCTGATAATGGGGAATCTGTCATATTAAATGCTAGAAAATCGCGATAAGGCTGGAGATATTAAATGGCGCAGGGTATATACCCTATGGATTATGACGGGTATAAATAATAGCAACACCAGTTATTATACTGGCGTTGACTATTATATTTAGTAATTATTGATAATCACTGACAGGGGCACAAGAGCAATGCAGATTACGATCACCGTAAACATCATCAAGGCGTTTAACCGCAGGCCAATATTTATTGGCTTTGGTTTCCAAGGTTGGGAAAACCGCAGTTTCACGGCTGTAATTATGACTCCAGTCAGAAACCAGTTCAGCTTGTACGTGAGGCGCATTGACCAATGGGTTATCTTCCAATGACCATTCACCTTGCGCCACTTTGCCAATTTCAGCACGAATTGCCAACATAGCATCCACAAAGCGATCAATTTCCACTTTGCTTTCTGATTCTGTAGGTTCCACCATTAGCGTACCGGCAACCGGGAATGACATGGTTGGTGCATGGAAACCATAGTCAATCAAGCGCTTGGCAATATCCATCTCGCTGATACCAAACTCTTCTTTCAACGGTCTAATATCCAGAATACATTCATGTGCCACATAACCATTATGACCGGTATACAACACGTCATAATCATTCTTTAAGCGAGCAGCAATATAGTTAGCATTCAAAATCGCCGTCTGGCTTGCCTGTTTCAATCCTTGTGAGCCCATCATGCGGATATACATCCAGCTAATCGGCAAAATAGAAGCACTACCAAATGGCGCCGCTGAGACAGCTCTCTGTTCGGTAATGCCATCCATTTGAACTACCGAGTGCCCTGGCAAGAACGGCGCTAAATGGGCTTTTACGCCAATCGGCCCCATTCCTGGACCACCGCCGCCATGTGGGATACAGAATGTTTTATGAAGGTTGAGGTGTGAAACATCAGCACCGATAAAACCTGGCGCGGTGATGCCAACCTGCGCGTTCATATTCGCACCATCAAGGTAAACCTGACCACCATACTGATGAATGATTTCACACACCTGACGGATCGTTTCTTCATATACACCGTGGGTTGACGGGTAAGTCACCATGATGCAAGAAAGCTCACCACCGGATTTGTCCGCTTTTTCACGCAGGTCTGCCAGATCAATGTTGCCCTCTTTATCGCAACTCACCACCACAACTGTCATACCTGCCATATGAGCAGAAGCCGGGTTGGTGCCATGAGCAGAACTGGGGATTAAACAGATATGACGATGCCCTTCTCCACGACTTTCGTGGTAACGGCGAATAGCAAGCAGACCCGCATATTCACCCTGCGCACCGGAGTTTGGTTGCATACAAACGGCATCATAACCTGTCAGTTGCACCAGCCAGTGAGATAATTGGCTGATCATTTGCTGATAACCCTGTGCTTGCTCTGGCGGACAGAATGGGTGTAGTTCATTAAATTCAGGCCAAGAGATCGGTAACATTTCTGCCGCAGCATTAAGTTTCATGGTGCAAGAACCCAATGGGATCATTGCCTGATTCAGTGCTAAATCTCGGCGTTCAAGACGATGCATATAGCGCATCATATCCGTTTCACTATGATAACGGTTGAAATTTGGATGCAGAAGGATTTCATCACTGCGCAACATTGATGCAGGAATGGAGAGACTTTCCGTCATCAGCTCTTTATCCAGTGCTTCAACATCTAGCTTGTCATCCGTGCCTGTCAGCACAGAGAACAATTTGACCAGATCATCACGACCGGTAGCCTCACTTAATGTGATACCCACCGCGCCGTAAATATCGGTACGCAAATTGATTTCAGCTTTCTCTGTCCGGGCTAATACTGCTGCTTTATCAGCAACTTCAACAGTCAGAGTATCAAACCAAGTTTTGTAACGTAGAGTAAATCCAGCTTTCTGTAACCCGACCGCCAGAATGTCAGTCAGACGATGAATACGGCTCGCAATGCGTTTCAGCCCCTTCGAACCATAATATACCGCATACATCGCCGCGATATTTGCCAACAACACCTGAGCAGTACAGATGTTGGAATTCGCTTTCTCACGACGGATATGCTGCTCACGGGTTTGCATTGCCATGCGCAGTGCCGTATTACCTGCCGCATCAAGGGAAACGCCGATAATACGTCCCGGCATAGAACGTTTGAATTCATCACGGCTGGCAAAAAATGCTGCGTGGGGACCGCCATAACCCATCGGTACGCCAAAACGCTGAGCAGAACCAAACACAATGTCAGCGCCTTGTTTACCCGGCGCAGTCAGCAGCAGCAACGCCATCAAGTCAGCGGCAACACTGACAATGATTTTGCGCTGTTTCAGTTGTGTAATCAGATCAGCATAATCATGAACTTCACCTGTCGTGCCAACCTGTTGTAACAACACGCCAAATACACCGTCCAGCTCCAAGACTTTTTCTGCTTTATCTACAATCACATCAAAGCCAAAGGTTTCCGCACGGGTACGAACAACGTCTAATGTTTGCGGATGGATATCATCAGCAACAAAGAAACGGTCAGCATTTTTCAGTTTGCTGGTACGTTTTGCCATTGCCATTGCTTCAGCCGCCGCGGTAGCTTCATCCAGCAAAGAAGCAGAAGCAATATCCAAACCCGTCAAATCGATCGTCACTTGTTGGAAATTCAACAGTGATTCAAGGCGACCTTGAGAAACTTCCGGTTGATAAGGTGTATAAGCGGTATACCAGCCAGGATTTTCTAATAAATTACGCAAAATAACCGGCGGAAGTACAGCAGGCACATACCCCATACCAATATAGGATTGGTAACGTTTATTTTGGCTGGCAATCGCTTTCAGTTCAGCGAGTGCTTGCTGTTCAGTTGCACCACCGCCAACATCGGGAGGCTCTGGTAACGCGATATCACGGGGAACAATTTTCTGTGTTAAATCATTAAGGGAATTTGCCCCCACTGTCACCAGCATCTCTTTTTGCTGTTCGGCGGAAGAGCCTATATGACGGCGGATAAACTCACCCTGGTTCTCAAGTTGGCTTAATGTCTGGGTCATTTGTTACTAATTCCTGAAGCTGGCCAGAAATGGCATACAAATAAAAACGCCCTGTTCATCATGTGAGACAGGGCGGCGGTAAGCATATTATTCTTCTTCGTCCAGAAGTGCCTGATATCCTTCGGCATTCAGCAAACTCGAAAGTTCACTTTCATCAGAGGCTTTAATACGGAACAGCCAGCCTTCATTATAAGGCTCACTGTTAACCAATTCAGGCGCGTCATTTAGCGCTTCATTAACGGCAATAATTTCACCACTCAGTGGTGCATAGATATCAGAAGCCGCTTTTACTGATTCAACAACCGCACAATCATCACCAAGATTGATTTCATCACCTACTTCTGGCAAATCAACAAAGACCATATCGCCGAGCAGTTCTTGTGCATGCTCGGTAATACCTACAGTGTATTCACCATTACCTTCTGCACGAACCCACTCATGTGATTCAGCATATCTTAACTCTGCGGGTACATTACTCATTACTATCATCTCCTTCAATCCTAGAATCTACCCCTATTAGGCTATTTTGTGCTCCTGCACCAATCATGCTTACCGGGATAAATTACTATTTACTCATCAAGTTATTATTCGATAAAAATGACTATACGAGAGGTTTACCCGCCCGTACAAAGCTAGGTTTGACTACCTGAACCAGCATTTCACGATTGCGGATTTGTACAATTGCCTGTTCACCAATCCCTTGCGGCACACGGGCAAGGGCAATGCTGAATCCTAATGTTGGGGAGAACGTACCACTGGTAATAATGCCAGAGTGTAAAACCTCCATCTCATCAGTAAAACTGACCGTTAAGCCACCGCGTAACACACCTTTTTCTCTCATCACCAAACCAACCAATTGCTCAGTGCCCTTTTCACGCTGTTTTTCTAGCGCTTCACGGCCGATAAACTGGCGATCTTCGGGTTTCCAAGCGATTGTCCAGCCCATGTTAGCCGCAAGAGGAGAAATGGTTTCATCCATTTCCTGTCCATAGAGGTTCATACCGGCTTCAAGTCGCAACGTATCACGCGCACCTAATCCCGCGGGCTTAACGCCGACACTCAGTAATTTTTGCCAGAAATCCGCTGCTTGCGCTTTTGGTAATGCCACTTCATAACCCGCCTCACCGGTATAACCCGTTGTTGCGATAAACAGATCCCCCGCCTGGACACCAAAGAAAGGTTTCATTCCAGCAATAGTCTGTTGCTGTTCATCATTCAATAGAGACTGTACTTTTGCCTGAGCTTCAGGCCCCTGAACCGCAATTAATGCCAGATCATCACGAACCTGAATATCAACCGGGTAACTGGCTACATGTTCATTAATCCAAGCCAGATCTTTCTCACGAGTCGCAGAATTGACCACCAACCGATAAAAATCATTGCTAAGGTAATAAACAATCAGGTCATCAATTACACCACCAGAAGCATTAAGCATCCCGGTGTATAAGGCTTTACCCTTTTCTGTCAGTTTAGCAATGTCATTTGCCAACAAATAACGCAGGAAATCACGGCAACCAGTACCATGCAGATCCACAATCGTCATGTGGGAAACATCAAACATACCGGCATGAGTGCGGACAATATGATGTTCATCCATTTGTGAACCATAATGCAAAGGCATCATCCAGCCATGAAAATCTACCATACGTGCACCACAAGCCAGATGCTGGTCATACAATGGAGTTTGTTTTGCCATTATTTCCCTCTTTTCATTTCCTACATGAAAACATACCGCGTATTAACCGACAGATACTGTGAATCATGAACAAAAAGCGGCTAAAAAACGCGACGCAAACGATATCTTAGAATGAAAGTTATCACTGAAAACCCAAATGAACCATAAGTAAAAATAGGGTTCAATCCAGTGACCATTAAAAAACAGGTTATAAGTATGCAGAATTTTCAACTATTAAAATGAGTCATAATACTCAAAATTAACAATTAACTTTAGAAAACACTCATTTTCTGTTACAAATCAACTGAAATATGAATAAAACCACCTATTCATATTTCAGCAAGATATGAGAAAAAGTTATCGATAAGCAGAGGCTAAATTAGATTTTTTCAGCCGAATAGGATTTAGAAGAGAGCCAGTCCGGTAAGTCATTCAATCCCATTGCCTGACGAAGTAATTTAGGTTTAATTCCCGGTAAATTATCTGCCAGAGACAACCCGACATCCCGCAAAAGTTTTTTCGCCGGATTATTGCCATCAAATAATTGACGAAAACCTTGCATCCCGGCCAGCATCACAGCAGCACCATGTTTACGTCGGCGCTCATAGCGACGTAAATAAAAGTGCTGACCAATATCTTTTCCCTGACCATGCAAACGACGCAATTCGCCTATCAGCTCAGCGACATCCATGAAGCCCAAATTCACTCCCTGGCCTGCCAATGGGTGAATAGTATGGGCAGCATCTCCCAACAAGGCCAGACGATGAGCCGCAAAATTACGGGCATAGCGACCGGTCAGTGGAATCGCCAGACGCTCACTCATCAGTTCACATTGACCAAGGCGCAGATCAAAATCTACCGCCAATTGCTGGTTGAAACGCCTATGATCAAGCTGTTTGTGTTGTTCTGCGACTTCACCCGGTAGTGACCAGACGATAGAACACAAATGGGGATCGGCAAGGGGTAAAAACGCCAAAATACCATCACCATAAAAGACCTGACGGGCAACCCGGCCGTGCAGCTCTTCGGTGCGAATAGTGGCTACCAACGCATGATGTTCATAATCCCAGAATGTGAGAGGGATATCAGCATGTTGACGCAACCATGAGTGAGCGCCATCAGCGCCAACAACTAAACGAGCCGTTAACATGCGACCATCGGATAAAGTCATAAAAGCTTCATTTTCACCCCAGGCAATCTGTTGCAAAGCCGCCGGTGCCAAAATGGTCACTTCAGATAAGCTGTCTGCTTTTTTCCATAATGCTTCACGGATAACTCGGTTTTCAATGATATGACCAAGATATTCCAGCCCATATTCAGCCGCGCTGAACCGTATACGGCCAAAGCTATCCCGCTCCCAAACCTCTATTTCTTGATAAGGACTAGTACGCATATCCAGAATTTGTTGCCACACACCAAGATGCTGTAACAGGCGCTCACTGGCCGCATTAATCGCAGAAACCCGCAAAGCATACTCTTCTCCAGCAATAACGGGTTGAGTAGGCGGATAGCTCTCCACCACAGCCACCCGCAAACCACTGCCTTGTAAGCCACAAGCAAGCGCCAAACCAACCATACCGCCACCAGCGATAACCACATCAAATGATTGCATAATATAACGTCCTCTTATTTTGTCTGCTTTATCTGCGGTTATCTTTGGGCAACCCAACCCAGAGTCTGACGGGCCAACATATCCCGCACAGGAGAGAATTTTTCCATTATCATCAAGCCCAAGTTACGCCCGATTTGTAATGGGAAATAACGATTGGCAAATATCCGTATCAATCCATCAGTAATATCGATGGTATTTTCCCGATCTAAAATCCGTTGCCGCTGATAGTTGGCCAAAACCGGGTAAGTACCAATATCCTGACCAGCAGCAAAAGCCTCAGAAACAATCTGCGCCAGTGTCATAACATCTCGCATTCCAAGATTAAAACCCTGACCGGCAATTGGATGTAATGTTTGCGCGGCATTTCCCACCAGCGCCAATCGGTGACTAATTTGTTGATTTGCAGTAGATAGTGTCAATGGATAGCTGTGACGCTGGCCGGTTTCCAATATTTTCCCCAATCTCCAGCCAAATGCCCGCTGTAACTGCCTAATAAATTGCTCATTACTCCAACCCGCGATCTCCTTTCTCCGCGCCAACTGATGGCACCATACCAGCGAGCTCCACCCCCCAGACATTGGTAGCAAAGCAAGTGGACCATATTCCGTGAAACGCTCAAATGCACTGCCTCGCGGATGTTCTGAAGTCAGTACATTTGTAATCACGGCAACCTGTTCATAAGCGTGCCGTTGCCACTGAATATTACAGGCGTGACCAATGGCAGAATGGCTGCCATCAGCCGCTACCAGCAATTCACCTTGCAGTCGTTCGCCGCTGTCCAGAGTAACAGTTACCGATGATAGGGTTCTTTCAACAGCCATAACCCTGGATGGACAATACAGCGTTACACCAGGCGCATTTTTCAGTAATCCGAACAAACCCTGCCCTGCATCATACAATTCGACAACATGACCTAGAGCGGAAATGTTATATTCTTTTGCACAAAGGTTCACAAATCCTGCATGACCACGATCACTAACATGAACGTGAGTTATCGGTATCACATAATCTTCCAGAGCAGACCAAACGCCAATCTGTTGTAAACGCTGACAAGTACCGTAAGCCAGCGCTATCGCTCTGGCATCAAAACCGGGATGTTTCTGCGCAAGCTCTGCCGCTTCAATCAGGGACACATGAATCTGCCCCTTACTCAGGGAAGATATCGCCAGCGCAAGTGTCGCGCCGGTCATGCCTCCACCAACGATAATCACGTTCATTCTTAACTTAACCCTGTTTTGCTTTCACCATCAGAGCTTCAATCTCATCAGCTTCTTTAACGACACTGGCTGTCAGGTTTTCATTACCCGTTTCAGTGATCAAAATGTCATCTTCAATACGGATACCGATACCCCGATATTCCAACGGCACATCTGCATCCAGCGCAATATAAATCCCCGGTTCAACCGTCAATACCATTCCCGGTTGCAGAATACGATCGCGTTCTACACCATAATCACCGACATCGTGTACATCCAATCCTAACCAGTGACCGAGGCCATGCATAAAGAACTGACGATAAGCTTTAGTTTCGATTAAATGTTCAATTTCGCCGTGCATAATGCCCAGTTTCACCAACTCTTCCACCATAATCCGCACGACATGTTCTGTAACTTTGTTGATGCTGGTACCTGGCTTATACAATTCCAATGAAACATTTAATGTTTTCAGTACTATATTGTAAATTTCACGCTGAGCACGAGTAAACTTGCCATTGACAGGGAAAGTCCGGGTGATATCTCCGGCATACCCCAGATATTCACAACCTGCGTCAACCAACACCAAGTCACCCTCTTTCATCCTGCTTTCATTCTCGGTGTAGTGCAGAATACAGCTATTTTCACCGCTCCCTACAATCGTGTTGTAAGCAGGATGACGAGCCCCTTGATGAGTAAATTCGTGATGAATTTCAGCTTCCAGTTGATATTCAAACATTCCTGGGCGGCAAATTTTCATCGCTCGCATATGGGCCTGAGCACTGATTCTACCCGCCCGGCGCATAGCCTCAATTTCTGCCTTAGATTTGAATAACCGCATTTCATGTACCCAAGGGCGCCAATCAATTATCGATAAAGGCGCTGAAAGATTACGGCGACCGCCTTTTCTTAATATGTCCAACGCATGAAAGACAATTTCATCTGCGTAGGCAAATTCACCTTGCGCGTGATAAACCACATCCAAACCATTCAGCAACAGGTAAAGCTCTTCTTTGATATCATCAAAAGGCAAAGCACGATCAATACCCAGTTTTTCCGGTGCCGCTTCTTGCCCAAGACGACGACCAAACCAAATTTCCGCAGCCAAGTCACTCGCTCGATTAAAAAGAACACTATGATTATGCGTATCATCACTCTTAATTAATATCAGCACCGCTTCCGGTTCATTAAACCCCGTCAAATAAAGGAAATCGCTATGCTGACGATAGGGATATTCATTATCTGAATTTCGTGGCGCAGGCGGGGCAGAAAAAATAATCGCTGCGCTGGCCGGAGCCATTTTTGCCAGTAAAGCCTGACGGCGGGATAAATATTCTTGTTTGATCATACCCTCTCCTGCGACTTAGTTAATTGTACCCGTTATCTTTCAAGTTACCTCTTTGTTGGCGGCACTCGCTCACCCCGGTCACATCGTTACCTATGCTCCCGGGGATTCACTCCCTTACCGCCGCGATCCATCTTGAAATCCATAGGGTATTTCTTGCGCTCAATAAACACCAATTAATGCAATGTTGGTTTATCATTTTTTGCGATTAAAACGGCTTTAGGTTCAGTAAAAGCGATATAGCAAAGCTGCGCAGCCACCCGCACATATTCAAGGACCTCTTCCAGTGCCTGCGCCAACTCTTCTTGATCATCACCTTCTTCATAACCAAGCAGACCGATATTGCGCAAATCACCAATAATCTCATTGATCTCTTTTTTATCCGCGAACTTCGGTTGAGCAACACCTAATCCCAGCAAAAAATGGTTAACCCATCCAGCTAATGCATCTGCTCGTTCATATACATTATCTTCCTCATCTGGCAGCAATAAACCAAATGCAAAATTACTGTCATCCAATGATTCGAATGTGATTTCACGTAATTCACGCAATTGTTGAGCTAATGGATGGGAAAACGCTAGCCCATCATTAGCTAAGTCATGAACTAATATCTGCCAACTACTGTCGCGATTACCGCCGCACAGCAGGCCGCTAATCAACCCATGCATCTCCGCTGCCGTCAGTGCCACTGACTGTTGATGCAATATTTCGTCAAAAGATTGATAATCTGGTAATGAATTCTGTATAGACATGTGTATTGGTCATCGTTGACGGTGTAAGTTCATGCTATGCTACCACCAAGGGGAGTCGCTATACCAGACAACAACCTTCGCTAATCGTGAGTTGTCTGTGGGTATGGCGTTATAATGATTGGCGCCGGTTTCAATTCTATAATTCAGAATTAAAACCAAGGCGCAGCAATAAGTCAGGAAGGGGTCATGTCTGCACAACCGGTAGATATCCAGATTTTTGGGCGGTCACTACGTGTCAATTGTCCATCAGAGCAAAAAGAAGCATTGCTGGCTGCGGCTGTGGAACTTGAGCAACGTTTAGATGATTTAAAAGAGCGCACCAGAGTAACCAATACTGAACAACTGATTTTTATTGTGGCACTGAATATCTGTCACGAATTGGCGCAAGAAAAAGTGAAAACCCGTGATTATGCCTATAATATGGAACAGAAAATAAAGATGCTTCAGCAGACTATAGAACAAGCATTAGTGGAACAAGGTCGCATCACTGAGAGCACAATTGCACCAACTAAATGAATTCTATTGATAAATCATGCATTAGTGAGTGAATCATTCGAGAATTAGTTGCTTTCTGTATTTAGTTTCATACAATAGGGTCCATAAAGTTGCTTAACAAGCACTGAATAAATTTCTCTGAGATGTTCGTGAACGGGGAAAGTCCCCTGAGCCGATATTTCATACATTATAGAATGTGGTGCTCCGTAGTCTGGTGTGCATGCTCGGTTCGGCCGAGAAGCCTTAAAGCTGCGACACTATGTTCACCTTGAACCAAGGGTTCAAGGGTTACTACCTGTAACGACATCTTGGAGAATCTCAACTTTAATCGCTGCTGCTATCCACTGGCAGGTTCTATGCAATCAGAGCCCCTATTACCACTCAGACAAAGCATTAGAAAGAAAATACGCCGACAACGCCGTGAACTCACTCCTGAACAACAATCTCTTTTTGCAAGACGGGCTGCTGAGCGAGCAATCAACCACCCCAAAATTCACCAAGCCAGCAAAATCGCACTATTCCTTTCGTTTGATGGTGAACTTGATACCCGTCCACTGATTAACCAACTCTGGCAACAAAATAAACAGATCTATCTGCCGGTATTGCATCCTTTCCGTCATCACCATCTGCTATTTTTAAACTATCAACCCGATACCCCACTCATCAGAAATCGCTTCAATATAGAAGAACCACCGCTGAATGTTGAGCAGGTTTTACCATTATCAGAACTGGATATCATGATGATCCCGCTGGTTGCTTTTGACCGCACAGGGCAACGGCTTGGCATGGGTGGCGGCTTTTACGATCGTACATTGAGGCAATGGCGACAAAAAAATTTCTATCCGATAGGTCTGGCGCATAACTGTCAGTTAGTCGATACACTGCCCATAGCCGAATGGGATATCCCATTACCCGAAATCATCACACCTGAAAAAATCTGGCAATGGCAGTAAAAAATGGGCGCCTTACACAAAGCACCCATTTTTGATATATCAAAACAATCAGTAAAGCAGGCGAGAACGGATAGTACCCGGCAATGCTTTCAGTTTCTGAAATACCATTTCAGCTTGAGCAGGATTTTCAGTCACAATATCAATAACCACATAACCCATATCCCCACTGGTACGCAGATACTGAGCGGCAATATTGATATCCTGTTCAGCAAACACTTGGTTAATACTGTTCAATATACCGGGCCGATTTTCATGAATATGTAGAAACCGGTTGGTATCATCAGCATGAACAGGAAGAGACACTTCCGGGAAGTTTACTGCTGATAAGGTAGAACCATTATCAGAGTATTTCGCTAACTTTCCTGCGACTTCATAACCAATGTTTTCCTGCGCTTCTTGGGTAGAACCACCAATATGTGGGGTCAGCAACACGTTATCAAATTTACGTAACGGTGACTCAAATGGATCATTATTGGTTGCCGGTTCAACAGGGAACACATCCACAGCCGCCCCTGACAGATGTTCACTTTCCAATGCATCACATAATGCCGGGATATCCACCACCGTCCCGCGTGAAGCATTAATCAGGATAGAACCCGGTTTCATCAGGGTCAGTTCAGTTGCACCAATTATATTTTTAGTTGATGGCGTTTCTGGTACATGCAAACTAACCACATCACTCATATTGAGTAATTCTGACAAATGACGTACCTGATGAGCGTTACCTAACGGCAATTTGTTTTCAATATCGTAAAAGTAGACATCCATACCAATATTTTCAGCCAGAATACCAAGCTGAGTGCCAATATGACCGTAACCGATAATGCCCAGTTTTTTACCACGAACTTCATAGCAGCCTTTAGCCTGCTTATCCCACACTCCACGATGAGCTTTCGCATTCGCCAAAGGGATACGACGCAGCAATAACAACAACTCACCAAGGACCATTTCAGCAACAGAACGGGTATTAGAAAATGGCGCATTAAAGACAGGGATACCACGTTTTGCAGCCGCTTTCAGATCAACCTGATTGGTACCAATACAAAAACAGCCTACCGCAACCAATTTTTCAGCTGCCTGAAAAATGTCTTCGGTCAGTTGTGTGCGGGAACGGATACCAACAAAATGGGTATCACGAATTGCCTCTTTTAACTCTTTGGAATCTAATGCTCCCTTATGATATTCGATATTGCTATAACCGGCTGTTCGTAGATTTTCTACCGTGCTCTGATGCACACCTTCTAATAGCAAAAATTTAATCTTATCTTTTTCCAGAGATACCTTAACCATTTATCCTGCCTATTGTTACGCTTCGTTACATTTAAGATTCATTCTCTCAACATAACAAAAAAACGAACACAGCAATATAAACGATTGCTATTCCCGTCACATAAGTCTTAATAAAGTAGTTATTATGTGGAATAAAATGATCTGAAAAAGAACAAAATTAGGATTTAGATTAAATAACAATCAGAGATATGAAATATATCACTAAATTCTCCACCTATTTTAAAAGTGAAAAAATTTTTAAGGGCGAAAAATTCCGCCCCTGTAAATAATATTATTGAGTAATGGTTTCCACTCCATCAAGTGTTCCCATCAATACAATATCCGCACCACGGTTAGCAAATAGGCCCACAGTCACCACACCTGAGATACGATTAATTTTATTCTCTAACTCAACAGGATCGAGTATGGCTAGATTATGCACATCAAGAATCACATTGCCGTTATCAGTCACGACATTCTGACGATATTTTGGTACTCCCCCCAATTTAACCAACTCACGAGCAACATAAGCCCGAGCCATTGGAATCACTTCAACCGGCAGAGGGAATTTACCCAATACATCAACTTTTTTAGAGGCATCAACAATACAAACGAATTTTTTTGCTATTGCAGCAATGATTTTTTCACGCGTCAATGCAGCACCACCGCCTTTAATCATCTGCATATTGCCATTGATTTCATCCGCACCATCAACGTAGATATCAAGGGAATCCACTTCATTACAATCGAATACAGGAATTCCCAAACTTTTTAACTTCTCAGTAGAAGCCTCAGAGCTGGATACTGCCCCTTCAATCTGATCTTTAATGGAACCAAGGGCATCAATAAAGTGTGAAGCCGTTGAACCTGTCCCCACACCCACAACCGTTCCTGGTGTAACAAATTCGAGTGCTGCCCAACCTACTGCTTTTTTTAGTTCGTCCTGAGTCATATCAATTCATTGCCTATATCAGTTACAAGGAAAGCCTGTCGACTAGTATATACCCGTTATCTTTCAAGTTGCCTCTTTGTTAGCTGCACTCACTCACCCCGGTCACATCGTTATCTATGCTCCCGGGGATTCGTTCCCTTGCCGTCGCGATGCATCTTGAAATCCATAGGGTATAAACCTTGATAGCAACAAAGAAACCGCAATTAAGTTGAGTGAAATGAATCATGAAAAATTAAGAGTGAATGATGTGAAAAACCCGCCATACTAGCGGGCTACAAAAAGAGTGATGTCTATGCAGCCTCTTTGTTACGACGACGACCTTGCTTTTCTTGGCTTGGTGCCTGTGCATGATCTTCCAAAGCCGGACCTACTTTCATGAGAAAATCTAAGGTCTCTCCCGCTTTTTTATAAGTTTGAATGGTATCGAACATCGGTTCTTTTTGTGTTCTCATAACAACACCTCTAAAACGACTTCACATTACTGAACTGATTTAGTCATACAGGACAAAAAATTCCCGACAAAATCTCTCTGTTATGGCCATAGCAACAAATTTAGTAAGATTTCACCTTCAACAAATCCATAGGGTATAAATGCCAAATGTCAAAGAACTAACTCCTTAGACCGACTCTTCAACTTTGCCGTTAATGTCTTAATATCACATGACATTACATATCCACAACGTTCTAGCTCAAAACCAAACGAACGATAGTAAGCTATTTTATCCTTAACGGGTTCATGAATCCTGACGTCTTCACCATCAACCACATTCATGAAAATCAATGCTGCATACAGAGTATACAAAAGCATCTTTCTATGCAACGGATGATTTTCTGTATCCTTCACAAAATTTTCCAATACATGGATGTTAAAACTCTTATCGTGCAAATCATATGTAGATAAAGCGACTCCAGCCGGAGCAGATTCAATTTGGAGATTTTCCCTTGATATGACAAATTTTATACATAAGCTGAAGCAATCATGTCGATTACCGACCTCTGTAATATAATATTCCCAGTTAAGTTCACCATACGCTTTCGTTAGCGTGTTTGCATCGCTGTCAGAGATAGGACCAACCGCCAAATCTATTCCTCTCTGATCCATGTATAACTGCAAAGTATTATATGTTAATTGTGCAACATGTTTCAGTGACAGCATAAAAAGCAACCTTACTTACATTGTTATTAAATAGCCAAAAATAACGATTTTTTAACAATTTTATTGAAAGACTACACTTAAGTGAAACATGCAAACAATCTTTATCCCGATCAAAAATTCATCATTAAGCTATCAAAAACAGCTTCACCCAGTGATTTCTCCTGAGCATATCGCCTATTCAACCACGTCAACAAACTCAACCTTCAAAAATGGAACCCTCTTCCCAAAGGCGACCAGCCAACAAAAATTTATCCAAATTGGGTATAACATGCGTAATTTCTGAAAGGTAGGATTTTACGGCCCACCAGACAAATTGCCTCATACATCAGAAAAATATGGCATAGTGATATTCAGAAAAATAAATGGAGAATCTTTCTATAATGAAACGCCCTGACTACCGAACACTACAAGCTCTGGATGCGGTGATCCGAGAACGCGGCTTCGAGCGTGCTGCCCAGAAACTCTGTATCACTCAATCCGCGGTTTCTCAACGTATCAAACAGTTGGAAAATCTGTTTGGTCAGCCTCTATTAGTACGCACAGTTCCTCCGCGCCCCACCGAACAAGGCCAAAAACTACTGGCACTATTACATCAGGTAGAGTTGTTGGAAGAACAATGGCTAGGCGATGAACAGGGGACCGATACTCCATTGCTGCTTTCATTAGCAGTCAACGCTGACAGCTTAGCAACCTGGCTATTACCGGCTCTACACCCGGTACTCGCTGATTTACCTATCCGACTCAATATTCAAGTTGAAGATGAAACTCGGACTCAAGAACAGCTAAGAAGAGGTGAAGTCGTTGGCGCAGTCAGTATTCAACCACAACCTTTACCCAGTTGTCTGATTGATAAACTAGGCGCACTGGATTATCTGTTTGTCGCCTCACCAAAATTTGCTACCCGCTATTTCCCAAATGGGGTTACCCGTTCGGCGTTACTAAAAGCCCCAGCGGTTGCATTCGACCATCTGGATGATATGCATCAGGTATTTTTACAACAGAACTTCGAGTTGTCACCGGGCAGCGTTCCATGTCATATCGTCAACTCATCTGAAGCCTTTGTACAACTGGCAAAACAGGGTTCCACTTGTTGTATGATCCCACATTTACAGATTGATCAAGAATTGAAAAATGGTGAACTGATCGACCTGACACCAGGTTTATGTCAGCGCCGGATGCTCTATTGGCATCGTTTTGCACCGGAAAGCAGGACCATGAAAAAAGTGACTGACGCCCTGTTGAAACTTGGGCGTCAGATGTTAAGACAAGATGACATTAATTAAGGTTTTAGCTCAAAAACCACATCAACCTGATCACTGAAGTTGATGCTATCCTGCTGGTAAGTTTCACCCACTCCAGCAGCAGCACCTCCCGACATCATCACATCAGTATTGCGATACTTCATGTGATCAATCACCTCTGGTGCTCGGTAATTGATACTGTATATCGAACCCACTTTGCTACTAAAGCCTTTCGCCAGTGCATCAGCTTGTTCAATCGCATTCTCAATCGCTTTCTGGCGGGCTTCATCACGATATTTTTGCGGATTGTCCACACCAAACTGAACAGATACGATTTCGTTCAAACCCGCTTTTAATGCGCCATCTAGCAGATCATTAAGTTGATCTAACTTACGAACCTTCACCTCCACTGAACGGATCGCACGATAGCCTTTCAGCACCGATTTGCCGGATACATTATCGTACTCATAATCAGGCTGAGTACGCAAATTCGCTGCATCAATATCTTTCTTTTCAATACCGTGATTTTTCAGAAAATCAAAATATTTAGCAACCAGCTCATCAACCTGCTTTTTAGCCCCAGAAGCATCTTTAGCAGAAATATTGACGTTAATCATCAATGTTGCTATATCCGGTTCTGCTTTCACTACCGCATTACCTGAAGTAATAACATGAGGGACTCCGGGTAAATCAGCTGCCTGTGCAGCAAGTGGCACCCCGGCACTTAACATGGCGGCCAACCCTAATGATTTCAATTTCACACAACCTCCGAAGAAAACCTGTTACAGAAAATGTTCATCCCACGGAAAAACCGAAATATACATGGGATGAATGAAACACTAACACAGAGACTGTATGCAAAGAAGTGTTCAGCTTAATCAGAAATTAGCAATCCCTGCTTAGCAAGTTGCCATGCGATATACCACATTATGATACAAATAAACCCATTAATAATCCGTTGAGAAAGCGGCTTACTTAGCACAGGGGAAAACCATGCAGCTAGTAATGACAGAGAAAAAAACCAACTAACAGAAGCAGTTGCCGCCCCAAAAGTAAACCAAGGTCTGAGTTCTGAAGATAACTGACCACCAATACTACCCAGAACAACAATGGTATCTAAATAAACATGCGGATTTAACCAAGTGACCGCAAAGATGATCGCAATTACCCGCCAACGGTTTTTTACTGAATTATTTACCTGCGCCAGTTCAACATTGGCAAACAAAACCACACGTAAGGCCCCCCATCCATACCAGAATAAAAAAGCAACACCTCCCCAGGTGACAAATTGCAAGAGTAAAGTTGACTGACTAAGTAATGCACTACCACCAAATACACCGACACCAATCAAAAAACCATCACTGATCGCGCACAAAGTTGCACTCATTAGATGAAATTGTCTCCTGCTGCCTTGCTGCATAACAAAGGCATTTTGTGGACCAAGAGGCAAAATCATTGCGGCGCTAAGAAAAAAACCCTGCACAAATGTCGATAACATAAAAAAATTCCTCAATAATTATTCACTTTGCTATTTCAAAGTTCAGAATATTAAGAAGAATAGCTCATTAGAGGAAATAAATGCTTCTAATCGATCATAAGAAATTTTAATAACCAACCAAAAAGCAGATTTTTACAGGAAAATTATTTGATTAATTCAAAGAAAATCAAGCTAATACACACTAAAAGTATTAATGAATCTATCAATTCTATGAAAAATAAGAGGAAGGGACTATTTTGAAAAAAATTATGGGTTTCATGCTACTCGTCATCATTATTATTGCTGCTCTTACTGTCAGAAACTACTATTTGCTTCGAAATGATGTTGAAGAGACATTAAACCACCATGAAATAATTGAATACTATATTGGTACAGCCAATATTACAGATGTAGAGCTCAGTAATTATCAGCCTTTCTTATGTAAAAAAGGCTGTGAACGTTTCATTCTTAAAATACAGGGTGAAAAAGGTGATGGGATAGTCACTGCTGATATTAATTTCCATACTTCAGATGTTTCATCCGCTGTCCTTTGCTTATCAGATAACAAGAAAATAGCACTGACAGAAGATATTAACGATGATTTTATTAAAAACAACTTTAATACCTTATGTCAATAAAATAAACCTGGGGAATAGAGCGCCGCGCTATTGATAGCGCGGCGCTGATGTACTGGTAAAAATTTACGGTCTATTCACATAATCAGAAGGTTATTATCCAATCCCTCTGATTAATCACTCATTTTATTCCGCGCCATAGCTTGATTCTGATGCAAATAAACATCCATTTGTGGATAAGGAATACTGATATTGTGTTTATCCAATGTGCGTTTAAAGTTCTCCATCAAATCCCAATAAACCTCCCAAGCATCACCATTGGTGGTCCATACACGCACAATAAAATTCAGTGAAGAAGGTGCCATTTCATGCAAACGAATCGTCACGCCTTTATCATGCTGAATACGATTGTCTGCGGCAATAACATCACCTAATACTTTTTTAACTTCGTCAATATCCGCATTATACGCAACACCGACCATGATCTGGGTTCGACGATTCGGTTCACGGCTGGTATTAATAACATTATCTGCAATAATTTTCCCATTCGGGATCACGATAATTCTGTCATCTGCTGTACGCAATGTAGTAGAAAAAATCTGCACCTGAACAACGGTGCCTTCAACCGCGCCGAGAATAACATATTCACCCGCACGGATTGGACGAAAAGCCACCAGCAATACCCCTGCGGCAAAGTTGGACAAAGAACCTTGTAAAGCTAAACCAACAGCTAAACCAGCAGCACCGATAACCGCAATGACGGAAGCCGTCTGAACACCTAATTTGCCCAAAACTGCAATAATAGTGAACGCAATAATCAAATAACGAACAACAGCAGCCAGGAAATCCGATACCGTTACATCAATGCCACGCAATGACATAACTCTTTTCACGCCCTTACTAATGAGTTTCGCCGCCATTAATCCCAGAACAAGAATGAGAATAGCAGCAACAGTATTGACCAGATATTGAATGATTAAATCCTGATGATTAATGAGCCAGCTTGTCGCTTCATTAATGCCACCAGACAGATTGATATCTTCCATTAAAACCACCTTGATTCTTTAGCTACTTAACTATCATTGAGTAAAATTACTTGATGATTATCCTTCATAGCGACCATTAACAGTAAGAAAAAAGCCTATCGTGCCAGAGAATTATTTCTGTCTATATACAGCTTCTTACCAATCGTACTTTTGCAAAATAAAATCCCGATAATCGGCCAACATATCAATAAAATCCTTGGTACCGCAAAAAGCCAGGCTCTCATTATCATAATAACTCATGCCCTCCTCCATCGAATCAGTTTCAAACTCAAGCTGATTGGCACGAACCATAACTTCTTCGTCATCCATTAACAGCGTATATTCATGACCTACAAGTTGCCATTGACGTTCACTACCTTTAATTTCGGCCAACGCTGAAGCAATCTTATCTATCACCGCCAAATCACCTTTAACTTCTTCATTCAGCCACTGACCAATAGCTTCGTGATCCATTGAGAACCGGCTAGTCACCAGTCCAGTGACATCTAGCAAAAATTCGTATTCCATCATTACCTCCGGTGCGTTCTTTCCATTTTAATACTTCCTAGCAATTCCGCCCCAGAATCAGCCCACAAACGGCCAAGAAGTGGGAGGAGAGTTCAGCCTCAGTGCAAATATAAACAAATACACTATAATTAATAATATCTCAGAGAAACAAAAACAGCAAAATCGAACACACATCCACTAATTGATGAGATATATTCAAGGATCTTGCAATAGAACAATTTATTTTCTATTTCGTCAGCAAAAAAAGACACCTTTCAGGAGCCATTATGATACGCCATATTCTTTTGTTAAAATTCACATCCGAGATAAAATAACAACAAAGGTTTTACACATGCTGTCACCATGACATTTGATGATCATAAAGCTATTTCAAACTATTTGTCTCACCCAGTGCATGACAAATTAAAAGATCTCCTTATAGATTCTGTCGGCGACATCATCGTCTTTGATTATGAAGTGTAATTTTCATTTATGGGAAATAACCATCTGCCAATCAATATTCAACATAATGAATATTGCCGGCGTATCTAAGAATAATTAAATTCGCCGATTATCGGTAGAAATATGTTTATATGGATTATAATGTAAAATTTAAATATTTAATCAATAATTAAATACTATATAAAAAGCTTTTAACCTTGCTTATTTACTGATAACTTACTGTAAAATCATTATCATTTATAAAAGATAATGAGATAATGAGATAATGAGATAATGAGATAATGAGATAATGAGATAATGAGATAATGAGATAATGAGATAATAAAATGGCTGGCTTTACCTCCCATTTTAGGTCGCTAACAAACCTATTTAAAAAAGGAGAGGTGTTTTCTCATCATTTAAAACAAGTCGAAAAATTATAATGATTTGGCGAATTAAAACAGTGTAAAACCAATTTATTCAATAGCTCTTAATGCGGCTAAACGTTTTTAAATTTTTTCCACTAATTCTCTTAATGCGGCTAATATTATTATTTTATCACTTATCAATTAATTTAAAACCTATTCTTCCTGATATTTTCTCTTTTAATATCAGTTATAGAATCGAACTTTCTAGCCGCTTTAAAAAACCTTTAATCACTGTTTTTTACCTTTAATGATTAAAGTTTTTATTTGTTTTCTTCATGATACGCTTACCTTTTTTCCAGTTTTTAAAACCACACTAACGGGCAAAAAACGAATTTTCTTAACTAACACTTGTTTTATCATCACCTAAAATGGGAGGTTTTTTACCTCCCATTCAGACCGCTGACAAACCCCATTGAAAATAATGGGGTTTGTTCCTTTCATTACGAATCATAATACAACTCATTTTCCTCATTGACCCGATTCAATCGCCCGTCAGGGCGTTATTTTCGCTTCGCGGG
>NZ_CAWNWY010000007.1:0-157735 GCF_963878365.1 Photorhabdus sp. HUG-39
CCCGCGAAGCGAAAATAACGCCCTGACGGGCGATTGAATCGGGTCAATGAGGAAAATGAGTTGTATTATGATTCGTAATGAAAGGAACAAACCCCATTATTTTCAATGGGGTTTGTCAGCGGTCTGAATCCCAGCTTAACAGCTGGGATCGTTCTTATCGGGTAACTAACGAATATCAAATAACCAAAGAACAAAGCCTGCAAAGAACCCTGACGTACTAACTTTTAGATATGTTCCAATATTATCGCCAATAAAGTGAAAAATTTCTTTTCCGCCTCCAACCCAATAACCAAGTGCTGCTGCTATCATACACATAAGAAATATGAATAGAAAAAAAGAACAAGATAAATACAGCAAAATTACTATCGATTTATTTTTTTTCATTTTGCTGCTCCTTGTCTTTTATAGCCTGCCCCATACTGTCGTTAAATATACCTGATGTTACTGAATCGCCGACGTTACCAGCTATAGATGGAACTGAACTCTGTTTCACAGGTCTTGTAATCGTCCAAATCCCGATTGGTTCCCATTCAAGTTGTTTCGATATTGGATTAAGTACTTTCTCCATAGGTACTTTAATAACATTACCTACGGCATAGCCTGCACTGGCTCCGCCTTTACTTATTATTGCATTCAAGAAAGGATCATCTCCTTTGATTTCTGCTGTGTAATAGCCGCCTACTGCATTCCAAGTAACGGTTGGGTTATAACCTTTCCCTGCTGTGATAGCGCCGACAACACCTGCTCCAATTACATCAGATAACTTCACTTCTCCTGTTGTGCCATATTGAATAGCTGCATTTACACCACTGGTGACGCCTGCTGCAAGTAGCTGTTCTTTACCTTTTGCCCCCTGAATCATCGCCTTTGCACCAAAGACCATTACAGGCCATGAAGTTGGATCTAAGGCGACAGCGGCAACTCTGTTAGAAGTGGTAATATTATCCTTCAAAAACTGCAAATCCTTACCATTCAAATACTGCACTATTTTGATGGCGTCGGGATCTTTTAGTTTCTCTGACAATCGAATTTGTAACGATCCCTCATCAAGCGCAATATTCGTATTTGCTTGAATAATTTCTTCATAAGTCACGCAGGTAATACCGCCGCCTTTGCATTTTTCCTCTAATTCGGCACTATTCTTATTGCTGATGTCCAAATACTTCTGAATGACAGCACCGCAGTCTCCTCCTTTGGCCTTACACTCGGCCAACTCTTTATCAAAACGGCGGCTTTCTTCTTCATGAAGATAGTTATTCTCAATCGCATTCTTCCCGGCTTGGGCCCCGGTGATGGCGCTGCCGGTAGAGTCACCGGTAATGCCGCCTGCCAGGCCAGCCGCCAGGGTGGAGAGGGTGCTGATGGTCTGTTTTTCCTCTTCACTTAAGTCACTGACTTTAGCATTTTCTCCGTGAATGTGCTTCATCAGTTCTCGTGCGGCCAGTTCACCGGAAGCCGCTCCTGCCGCTCCCGCCAGCGCATTGTTACCACTGACTTCGGCGGCTACTGCCCCCAGAATGGCATGGGCCAGCGTATTGGTGACGACATCGACTTGATGGGTTTTCGGGTCGGTAGTCAGGTCTTTAATCACTCCAGCCAGATAAGGAGAAGCGCCGCCCGCCAGTGCCTGACCCATATTTCCGCCCGCGAGTCCCTGAATGGCCGCGGTAGCCGCCTGTAAAGCGGTGTGGTATTTTCCACCGGTGCCCAGGCCAGATTCATTCAACGCCTGGTTATAGGCGGTCTTGTAAATCTGGTCTTTAATTTGTTCCGGGGTGATGTCAGTTTTACCTTTATCCTTCAGTACTTTTATGGCCGCTTCTCTATCCGGGTCACTGATGTTTTCCAGTTTGGAGTGGGCCGCTTTGGTGGCGATAATTGCCCCTTCGGTACTGGCGATATCAATCACCTGCGCACTGATTTCGCCAATCAGTTGGGCCTGTTTCAGTCGTTGTTGCTCTTTCTCTTTGTCAAAGATAGGACTGAGAGCATTGTTGGCATGGTCGGTATCCCGGCTCAGGGTGGTGATATCTTGCTGCTGGTTGTCTTTGTCCCGGATAATCAGGGCACCGTCACTGACCGCGGCATGGGTGGTGCTTTGGGCATGGCCTTCCCGGTTAGCGCCGCCCAGGGTATTGGCCACCATATTACTGAGAATCATGCCGCCTGCTGAGCCGCCCGTGCTGATACTCACGCTATGGTGTTCGGTTTTAAAATCCGCTTTGTTTGGTCTTACCGATGGTGAAACCGATCACCAACACCAGCGAGGCCGGACAGTTGATTATCCGGCTCGTTGAGAACAGCTGACGGCTAAAGAGAAAATCCCAGCGCCTTGGCTGGGATCTCTTTTAGGTTAGTTTTCGTATTTGAAGTCTATATTGAGCTTCATTTGTTCTACATCAATAGTGACTATACAACCCGACCAATGAGGTTTTTTCTCTGAATGAACATTTTCTATAAAAAATTGTCTTAATGTAACTAATAGTTCCCTCAATCTATGATCTATTATCCCGTCTTCAGGTAAAAACCAGCGCATTTCATCGTTGGAATCGATGTAATCATATTTAAATTGACAACAATCACCTTCAGGAGATAATTCCGTATCCATAATAATTTTTTTCGCATTATCAGGAGCTGCGTTATATAACAATTGGCCGATCTCAGCATATATTTTATCATCTAGACTCATTTCTTGCCCCCAGGAACATTATCTATGTTTAATCTTATTGGCCTTTCATTATCTACCTTATAGGTAACATTAAAACTGACAGGGCGGTTACTATTATCACTATATATAGGTTGTATTTTCACATCAACTGTCTTACCAGCTTTTAATTCTTTAGCCCAAGAATTCTCCATCTGTTTCCAGGCACCTTTATTTAAGTTTCCATCCATAGGAACAACATTTAGTCGCTCGCCTGGGCCACCAAAAATACTGGCGATTAAATGCCCGCCTTCATCTCCCGGATTACCACATTTACCGGCTTTACATTGCTGATAAGTATTACGGTCACTCTTGGATAAATGTAGTTGAAGTTTCGATATGGACTGGCCTGCTTAATTCATCTGTATGATAAATTTTCTCCCCGCTTGCATGTTTTACATGATAAATTTTATTGGGTTCAGGCTTATTCAGTACCTTACTCCAACCACCTTTCTTACCTTGTTCAATAAGTACAACTTCTTTCTCTGCTGTAGTTAAATTTGATTTATTAACTTGCTGATTATGATCAGTGTTAGCGCCTTTTGTACTCGTATTGCCAGTGTCTTTTGTCGCAGGCTTCTTCCCGGCTATCCCCAGCCCAATCATCCCGCTACTGCCCACTTTCGGCATTACACCAAACTGCTCCGCGAACTCCTTGCCTTCAACAACCTTCTTTACCACATCTGGCAGCGACTGGTAAATCGCTTGGGCACTTTCTGCATTCTCTGCCTGTACAAAGCGGTTTAACTGTGCCGTCTCCTCACTACTGAGACTGGAGAAGAATGAAGTCCGGTTCAGGCCACTGGCGGCGTCTGTTCCCGAGTTCATCATTTCCCAAACGGACACCACACAGCCCGGATTATGGGAGCAGTCATCTGCCTCGCTTTCCTGACGGTTTTTCTCGCTACGTTCTTTAAACTTGTCGTAAATCGCTTGCTTATTTGCGCCCGTCTTTTCTGCTTCCAGTAGTTCTTCTTTCAGTTCGTGGACATCTTTGGCCGTCAGGAAGTTGTTTTCCACCGCATTCTTCCCGGCTTGGGCCCCGGTGATGGCGCTGCCGGTAGAGTCACCGGTAATGCCGCCTGCCAGGCTAGCCGCCAGGGTGGAGAGGGTGCTGATGGTCTGTTTTTCCTCTTCACTTAAGTCACTGACTTTAACATTTTCACCATGAATATGCTTCATCAGTTCTCGTGCGGCCAGTTCACCGCCCGCCGCTCCTGCCGCACCGGCTAGCGCATTGTTACCACTGACTTCGGCGGCTACTGCCCCCAGAATGGCATGGGCCAGAGTATTGGTGACGACATCGACTTGATGGGTTTTCGGGTCGGTAGTCAGGTCTTTAATCACTCCAGCCAGATAAGGAGAAGCGCCGCCTGCCAGTGCCTGACCCATATTTCCGCCCGCGAGTCCCTGAATGGCCGCGGTAGCCGCCTGTAAAGCGGTGTGGTATTTTCCACCGGTGCCCAGGCCAGATTCATTCAATGCCTGGTTATAGGCGGTCTTGTAAATCTGGTCTTTAATTTGTTCCGGGGTGATATCGGTTTTACCTTTATCCTTCAGTACTTTTATGGCCGCTTCTCTATCCGGGTCACTGATGTTTTCCAGTTTGGCGTGGGCCGCTTTGGTGGCGATAATTGCCCCTTCGGTACTGGCGATATCAATCACCTGCGCGCTGATTTCGCCAATCAGTTGGGCCTGTTTCAGCCGTTGTTGCTCTTTCTCTTTGTCAAAGATAGGGCTGAGAGCATTGTTGGCATGGTCGGTATCCCGGCTCAGGGTGGTGATATCTTGCTGCTGGTTATCTTTGTCCCGGATAATCAGGGCACCGTCACTGACCGCGGCATGGGTGGTGCTTTGGGCATGGCCTTCCCGGTTAGCGCCGCCCAGGGTATTGGCCGCCATATTACTGAGAATCATGCCGCCTGCTGAGCCGCCCGTGCTGATACTCACGCTATGGTGTTCGGTTTTAAAATCCGCTTTGTTTTTGATATCGCCAAAGCCCAGGGTGCCGGTATCAAGGGTGTTTTTGTCTTTGTCTGCGGTACTGGCAATGACTGCGCCGTCAAGCTGGGTGTGTTCACCCACTTTTACTTGATAGCCGCCTTTACCGGCAAACAGTCCCGTCTGCTCCTGTACGGAGTCAAAGTTGCTATGGATTTTGTCGCGGCTGGCACTCAGGTTGAATGAGCCGCCCGGTTGTGGACCGAAAGTAGTACTGTCGCTGGCACTGACATTCTGCTGCTTCATATCGTAGCGGTTGCTGTCCTGCTCGCTACTGAGTGTCAGGTGGCGTTTGACGTCGGCGGTAATTTGTTCGCCGCTGACCTGAGCGCCTTTGAGCGTCGCATCCCGACCGGCGTTGAGGGTGACGGTTTGTCCTGCATCCAGCGTAGTTTCATTATGGCTGACGCCGTTGCCGCTTTCACTGCCTTTACCGCGGTTGGTACTGACGGAGAGATTAATACCCGTGCCCCCCGGTCCGGCAGTCAAACCGACGCCCAGTGAGCTGCCGCGACTGCTGTTTTTGCCGGTGGTCTGTTCGGTGTTCTGGCTGGAGGAGAGCTGGATATCCCGGCTGGCATTGAGTTGCAGGTCTTTGCCCGCCTGCAACTGGCCGCCCTGAATGCGGATATCGCCGTGCTGGTCTGGAGTACCGGAAGCGGTGAGGGTGAGATTATCCCCGGTCGTCAGGCTGCTGCCCTGCTGAGTGGTCTGGTGCTGTTTCAGTTCTGACCGGGAGGACTGGCTGCCGTAGGAGAGGTTGACACCCACCAGGTTGTTATTGGCTTTGTCGTCACCGCCTTTAGCGTCGGCCAGACGAGCAGCCTGGACTGCCTGTACTCCGCTAAGAGCGGCTTTGGTGCCTTGTAAGGCTTTGATTCGGCTGTCACTTTCATTGTTGGCGGCTTGAACCGTTTGAACTGCGGAATTCAGGGCCCCGCCTGCGGTGCCGGACAGCGCCACGGTCAGGCCGCTTTGTTTCTGTTCGGTTTTAGTGATAGCGGTATGACTGTTTTCCGCACTGGTGATGTTAATGTTTTGGCCGGAAAGTTGCGTATCGCGGCCCGCCACGACATCACTGCCGTGAAGGTTGAGCTGTTTTCCGGCGCTGAATGTCACACTGCCCTGGCTGCTGCCTACCGTGCTGCCTTTGTTGAGGTTACTGTCGATATCGGTGGTGGATTTTTGGCTGGCTTTGCCGATGGTGAAGCCGATACCGCCGGTCCCCATCAGACCGGATTTTTTCTCTTGTTTGAAGTGCGTTTCATGACGGGCTTCATCAGCGGTGGTGATGGTGAGCTGATTGCCTGCGGCCAGATTAACATCCTGAGTGCCAGCCACGTTACTGCCGATGATGTTGAGGTCATTCCCGGTTTGTAGGGTTACGCTGTCGCCGCTGAGCGTGGTGCTCTGCGCCCGGCGTTCATGCACCTCATCGTGGATTTCGACGGAGGATTTGGAGAGTAAGCCTTTACTGGTCTGCTTGCTGTGTTCTACCAGGTCTGATGAGGCGGTACCGGCATCTAGGGTGATGTTATTCCCGGCCTGAGCGGTAAGTTGTTGACCAGCGCTCACGTTAGCCGCAGTAGCATTGAGGTTATTGCCCGCTCGCAGTGCCAGGTTACCGGCGGTGGTTATTTGGCTACCGACGTCACGTTGTTGTGTCAGATGGCGATAGTTGTCGCTCCCCCAGTCACTGTTTTCTGTGCGATGAGTGCGCAGGGTGTCCAGAGTCAGGTCGAGGCCCGCGGTTATCTCTGTCTGGCCGTCTTTGCCCGCGTTATTTACTTCACTGGCCGTGAGACGGATGTTGTTGAGGGCTTTCAGCGCTAAAGTGCCGTTGTCATTCTGGACATAAATGCCCGCGGGTCGATCCAGCCAGCGGTCAGCACCTTCTCCGCGCAGGGTAGAGGCACTGGTGATATCCCGGTTTGCCAGCGCGGAAACGCGGTCGTGGCCCCGAATTTGTCCGCCGAGGTTGGTGATGTCCTGCCGAGCGGTTAAATCCACTTTACCGCTTTGGATAAAGCCGCTGTTGGTTAGATTGTTTGCTGTCAGTTGGGTGATTTCACGTCCTCTGATGGCGCCGCTGTTGGTGATATCTCCTCGGCTATTTATTGTCACGTTTTTACCGGAGAGCAGGGCACCGTCACCGGTCAAGTCGCCTTTATTCACGCGAGCGTAGACTTGTGGCACGGTCACGGTTTGTTTTGTGCCATCGGCCAGAGTCACGGTCCGGTTGGTCAACCAGATAATGTCTGAGGTGAGCAGTGCCATCTGCGATGGGCTCAGTGCAATACCGGGGGTAAGTTGCTGCCGTTTGCTGAAGGCAACGCCGGCTTCCATGAGCGCTTTGAACTGAGTTTCATCGTTGTTGTGGCCCGCCAGATAACGCTGCCCGGTCAGTTGGGTGATTTGATCACGCACCAAGCGCTGTTCGTAGAACCCATCGCCCAGGCGTTTGTGTGCCAATGCCGGGTCGTGGGTTAACTGTTGTTGCATGTAATCCGTGCCTAGCCACTTTTTGTATTGGGTGAATTTAGGGTCGGTCTCCACCAAATAATGGCTGTCACTGCTCGGTTGTACGACAAACAGGCTGTTGTTCGGCAAGCGGGTGTCTGGAGCAACGATACGGATAAGGGGTTCGACGCTTTGGCCTTTAACGTTATCAGACGGTAGCGTTAGTTCAAATTGTTGGCCTGTTGGTAACACCAGCGGGCGCTCATCTAATGTACCACTATGGGGTAGAGTGACCGTCACAGGGGGGAGTACCCGTTCAGTTTGTTGAGCGGGGGGAAGTACCGGGTGTTCAGTGAGTGCATCTCTGTTTGGTAGTGCCACTGCGCCGGACGATAATACCTGCTCAGTTTGTTGGCTCGTAGGAGAAAGTATTGGGTGTTCAGTCAGTGCGTCTCTGTTTGCTAGTGCCACTGCGCCGGACGATAATATCTGCTCAGTTTGTTGGCCTGTAGGAGAAAGTATTGGGCGATCAGTCGGTATGTCCCTGTTCGGTAGTGTGATGGCGTTGATAGTGGCATTTGTGAACGTAACTTCACCGGCTTCCGCCATTCTTGGGGTCAGATTAATCCCGGTTGGCGCACTTTGAACACGGCTTGTCTGCCTGTCACCTATTGTTATGCCGGTAGAGTTTGGACGAGTGTTGCCCTGCCAGGCTAGGGCTTTCAGGTCAATGGTTTCGATTATTGGTGCTGGGCGATAATCACTCCAGTCTTTTCCTTGGGATCTTTTACTCTTTCTCAGTCGACGTTTTTTCTTTTTAGGGTACCAGCGGATTTCACTGCCTGCATCTGCGGTGATACGTTCGCCTTTAGTGGCGTTATTGTGCAATTCGTCAATATCACCCCCTAGTATTCCACCCGCTATGATCTGACTGTCGTTATTGGTCAGCATCGTGCTATTGATGGTCATATTACCGCCGGCCAGAATCTTACCAGGGTTGTTTTCTTTTATCTGGGTCTCTGTAACGGTACGGGTATACTGATACTCGTAAAATTCATTATCTCTGCTACCGTCCGGCATAATGGCATCGCGTATGCCATATCTGTTTCGATAGGAGGTGTCCACCTGTGACCAGTCATAGCGGGTGGTGTGGCCGCTTAATACCGCTTCATGGCGCTGGGATTTTTCTGTTTCGACGACTTGGGTGACTAGACCTTTGTTGGTATTTTTGATAATAGCGGCATCAATACTTAAGTTACCACCGGCCTCAATGGTTGCCGCGTCGTTGTCGAGCATCCCGGCCTGACTAGTAGCAGTTAGGTTCTCATCCAGTTGTCCACCAATGCGCATGTCACCCACGCTGTAAATCAGGGCATGGTCACTGTTGTTGAGGGTTCCGGTACCGATATCTAATTGGTCTCGGGCGGCAATGACAGCGGCTTTGCCATCTTTCGCTGTGTTATTGAGAGTGCCAGTCTTGAGGGCTATTTGGTCACCGTAAATACGTCCGGTTCCGGTGTTGTCCAGTACTTTGGCGGTGAGATGGGTCAGTTCGCCGTCAATGAACCCCGTGTTGGTCAGTGTGTTGCGGACGTTGACTTCGGTTTGCTTGGCACTGATTTCCGCAGTCTGGGTATTGGTGAGGTTTTGGGCTCCCAGATGCAATGTTTGCCCGGCTTTAATTGTGCTGTCATTGATAATGTTGCTGTCGGTTTCCAGAGACAGCTTACCGTCGGCGGCGATGTTACCAGTGTTGTGGAAGTCCTGTTTTAATTTCACTTCCATATCGCCCTGCGATAAGGTTTGACCGTCACCGCTCAAGGCATTGGCTTTAATATTGACCTTTTCACTTCCAATCAGTGTGCCTTGTTGGTTATTCACCGTCAGTTTCTGGGTTTTATCTTCGATGGTGAGTTGTTTTCCACCAGAAACCAATCCTTGTTCGTTTTTCAGCGACTGGTTAATGATGGCTTGCAGGCGGTTGACTCCCTGTAATGTTCCCTGGGTGTTATCCACCTGTTGAGCTTCAATTATCAGGTCTTGGGCTTCGGTACCCTGGTCAGGGTGATTAGTCTCCCGGTTAATGAGTTCTGCTGTTTTGAGTGTCAGTTGTTGGTCACTGTGGATAAAACCGCCAGTGTTGTTCGTTTGTTTTCGCGCGTTAATCGTCGTGTCACCTACGGCGTTGACCTGCCCGCGGCGGTTGTCGAGTTGTAGGGTATTCAGGCTCATGGTGTCTGTTGACAATAGCTTACCGTCCTGGTTATCCGTATCGGCTTGCCCGGCGTCGATGGTGAGTTTTTTGCCCTGAATGTGTCCGTGTTGGTTATTCAGTTTGCCACTGGTCACGGTGGTGTTGTCATCGCCAATAATACGGCCATGCTGGTTGTTCAGTAGCTGCCCGTTTGTGTCAATATTGACGGTTTTTGCTGACTTCAATGAGCCATTGTTGTTGATAAGCGTTTGACTATGAATCTTTAGTCCGCTATTGCCAGCAATCAGTCCTTTTTTATTGGTGAGGGTTGTACTGGTAATCTTAGTTTTGCCATCCGCGGCGATAAAACCAGCGTCGTTGTTTAACTCACCGATATCCAGTGTTAAATCTCCGCGAGCAGAGAATTCGCCTGATTTATCTTTGTCGCCGGTGTTATTCAGGCGTTGGCCTTGAGTGTTGAGATTCAGGTTGCCATCAGAATCGACGGTGCCTTGCTGGTTATTGAATGCTTGGGTAGTGAGTTTTATCTGTTGAGTACCAGCAATAGTGCCCTGAGTATTATTCACGGCGGCAGTGTTCAGGGTTGCGATTTTACGACTGGTAATCATGCCGGCCTGATTATGTAAATCACCACTGGTAATTAATATGTCGCCTTGGCTGCGAATGCCACCCTTATCACCACTGTTTTTATTCGTCAGGGAATGGCCGTGCGTATTGAGAGTCAGCTTATCTGCGGATTGCAACAAGCCGCCGCTATTGTCAGTTTGGTTCACCGATAATGTCAGCGCATCTTTTTCGCTGGTGAGTGTTCCGCCTTGGTTTTTCAGTTCACCACTAGTAACTGTCGTTGTTCCTGTACCGATGATCGCACCATCCTGATTGTCGATTTCACCGGTAGTGAGGATCATTGTCCCTTTACTGATAACGCCACGGTTATCGCCGCTTTTGGCGTTGGTCAGTTTTTCTCCGTGAGTATCTAGCGTCATGTTGCCGCCAGACTTTATTAGTCCACCGGTACTGTCTAACTTGCCGCTATCGAGTTGTAGGTTTTTCTTACTGACTATAGTGCCAGTGAGATTGCTTAATGTCTGTTGATGAGAATTGATGTGAGTTTCATCGCCACGGATATATCCGAGATCATTGATGAGTTCACCTGTAATCAGTTTTAGGCTATCCCGTGCGAGGATTCCGTTAAGTTCTCCACTATCGGTATTCGTCAGTTTCTGCTGTTGTGTATCTAATTTCAGACTGGCTGAGGATTGTATCAGCCCACGTTGGTTGTTGATTGCTTGTGTTGTCAGATCGGCTTTTCCTTTCGAGAGGATTTTACCGTCGGTATTGTTGAGGTTTTTGCTGGTCAGCGTGGTTTCGCCTTGTGAATCTATCTTGCCAGCGGTGTTATCAATTTCACCGGCTTCCAGTGTCAGGTTACTGCCGCTGAGTATGCCATGTTTATCTCCGCTTTGAGTGTTAATCAGTTTCTGACCGTGAGTGTTGAGTGAAAGGGTGGTGTTGGATTGCAGCAGACCACTTGTGTTATTCAGTTCGCCGGTATTCAGTGCCAGTTGTTGATGCTGGCTGAGCATTTTACCGCTGGTATTATCAACGGTACCTGTTGATGTCACGTTGAGCTGCTTATCGGCGATAACTCTTCCCTGTTGGTTATCGATGGTGCCTGCGGTTATTGTCAACTCTCCCAGGCTTGAGATCCCCTGTTCAGGTTGGCTGTTGCGGTTGGTTATTTTGCCTTGTTGTCCATCTAGAGTCAGGTTTTTATCCGCGTGGATCCAGCCAGCTTCATTATTGATGCCTTGAGCCGTCAGCTTGACATTGCCTGTACCGATTATGCCCCCGGTTTTGCCACTGTTGAGGTTAGTCAGTAGCTCACCTTGTGTATCGAGTGTCAGATCACCCTTGGATTTCAACAGGCCGCCGCTGTTGTCGGTTTTTTTCACGGTCAATGTGAGTGTGCTGGTTTCACTGGAGAGAGTTCCGCCTTGGTTTTTAAGTTCACCAGAGTTAACGGTGGTTGTTCCTCTACCTTTGATAAAACCATCTTGGTTGTCGATTTCACCAGTGGTCAGCATCAATGTTCCTGTACTGATAACGCCACCGGTTTTGCCGCTTTTGGCGGTGGTCAGTTTTTTTCCATGTGTGTCCAGTGTGATATCACCATCACCGGTAGATTCTATTCTCCCGCCAGTACTGTCTAACTCGCCGCTATCGAGCTTTAAATTTTTCTTACTGGTTATGGTGCCAGCCACATTGTTTAGCGCTTGCTGATGGGTGTTAATGTGGGTTTCACCGCCACGGATAGATCCGCGGTCATTGATCAGTTTACCGGTAGTCAGTTCCAAGGCATCTTCCGCGATGATTCCGCCGTTTTTACCGCTATCGGTGTTAGTGAGTTCATGCTGTTGTGTATCTAATTTCAGACGGGTTGCGGATTGTATCTGTCCACTTTGGTTGTTGACCGCTTGTGTTGTCAGATCGGCTTTTTTCCGCGAGAGGATTTTACCGTCGGTATTGTTGAGGTTTTGGCTAGTCAGCGTGATTTCACCTTGTGAATCTATCACGCCAGCGGTGTTATCAATTTCACCGGCGTCCAGTGTCAGATCACTGCCGCTGAGTATGCCGAGGTCATCCCCACTTTGCGTATTAGTCAGCTTTTGGCCGTGGGTGTTGAGTGAAAGGGTGGTGTTGGATTGCAGCAGACCACTTGTGTTATTCAGTTCGCCGGTATTCAGTGCCAGTTGTTGATGCTGGCTGAGCATTTTACCGCTGGTATTATCAACGGTACCTGTTGATGTCACGTTGAGCTGCTTATCGGCGATAACTCTTCCCTGTTGGTTATCGATGGTGCCTGCGGTTATTGTCAACTCTCCCAGGCTTGAGATCCCCTGTTCAGGTTGGCTGTTGCGGTTGGTTATTTTGCCTTGTTGTCCATCTAGAGTCAGGTTTTTATCCGCATGGATCCAGCCAGCTTCATTATTGATGCCTTGAGCCGTCAGCTTGACATTGCCTGCACCGATTATGCCCCCGGTTTTGCCACTGTTGAGGTTAGTCAGTAGCTTACCTTGTGTATCGAGTGTCAGATCACCCGCAGATTTCAACAGGCCGCCACTGTTGTCGGTTTTTTTCACGGTCAATGTGAGTGTGTTGGTTTCACTGGCGAGGGTTCCGCCTTGGTTTTTTAGTTCACCGCCGGTTACGGTTGTTGTTCCTGTACCAATAATCACACCGTCTTGGTTGTCAATATCGCCAGTGGTCAGCGTCATATCGCCGGTGGACTCTATTCTCCCGCCGGTACTGTTAAGTTCTCCGCTATCGAGTTTTAGATTTTTCTTACTGACTATGGTGCCAGCCACATTGTTTAGCGCTTGCTGATGGGTGTTAATGTGGGTTTCACCGCCACGGATAGATCCGCGGTCATTGATCAGTTTACCGGTAGTCAGTTCCAAGGCATCTTCCGCGATGATTCCGCCGTTTTTACCGCTATCGGTGTTAGTGAGTTCATGCTGTTGTGTATCTAATTTCAGACGGGTTGCGGATTGTATCTGTCCACTTTGGTTGTTGACTGCTTGTGTTGTCAGATTGGCTTTTTTCCGCGAGAGGATTTTACCACTGGTGTTGTTGAGGTTTTGGCTAGTCAGCGTGGTTTCACCTTGTGAATCTATCACGCCAGCGGTGTTATCAATTTCACCGGCTTCCAGTGTCAGATCACTGCCGCTGCGGATACCGCGTTTTTCTTCGCTCTGTGCGTTAATCAGCTTTTGGCCTTGGATGTTGAGCGACAGGATTGTGCCGGATTTCAACAGGCCACCGGTATTGTCAACGGTCCCGGATGTCACGGTGAGTTGTTTATCCGCTTCTACAGATCCTTGATGGTTATCAATACCACTTGCAGTCAGCGTCAAGTCTCCTGAGCTACGGATACCCTGATGAGGCTGGCTATTGCGGTTGGTTATGGTTCCTTTTTGCCCGTCAAGGATCAGGTTTTTACCCGCATGGATTAGGCCCGCATCGTTGTTAACGCCTTGGGTTGTCAGCTTCATGTTGCCTATGCTGATTATGCCCCGGTCTTTGCCGCTGTTGGTGTTGGTTAGCAGCCTACCTTGCGTATCCAGTGTCAGATCACCCGCAGATTGCAGTAGTCCACCGCTGTTGTCAGTGTTGTTTACCGTTAATGTCAGGGAGCTGGTTTTGCTGACAAGTTTTCCTCGTTGGTTGTGGAGTTCTCCACCCGTTATCGTTGTCGTCCCTGTTCCAGTGATGGTGCCATCGTGGTTGTCTATCTCGCCTGTCTTTAAGGTGAGTATTCCCTTACTGGCCACGCCACCAGTGTCGCTGCTTTTTGCGGTGGTGAGCTTTTTCCCGTGGGTGTCTAATGTCATGTTGCCATCAGATTTTATTTGTCCACTGGTACTGTCGAGTTCTCCACTGTCAAGTTGCAGATTTTTCTTGCTCTCTATGGTGCCTTTTTGGTTGCTTAGCCGTTGTTCATGGGTGTTGATGTGAATGCCATGACCAAGGATAGCGCCCGAGTTATTAGTCAGTTTACCACTGGAAATACGTAATGAGTCTTTAGCAATAATACCGCCAGTTTTGCCACTGTCGGTATTGGTCAGGGCTTGGTTTTGGGTATCCAGCAACAGGCTTGACTCTGATTGGATCTGTCCACGAGTGTTATTTAATGCCTGTGTGGTCAGTTCCGCCATCTGTTGTGATAAGAGTTGGCCGTCGGTATTGTCAACGTTACCGGCGTTAAGGGTGGTTTTTCCTTTAGCAGAGATAATGCCGGCGGTGTTGTTGATATCTCCTGTACGGAGTTCCAGATTGCCGTTGCTTAATATGGTGCCTTTTTTGATCTCTTTTTCGTCACCATTTTTAGTGTTAGTCAGTTTCTGTCCATGAGTATTGACTATCATGTCATTGCCAGATTGTAACAAACCAGACGTGTTATCCAGTTCACCGCTGTTTAGGGTGAGTTTTTCTTGGGCAATAACTTGTCCCGCGGTGTTGGTGAATTTATGCCCTTTGGTTTGGCTGTCTATCTGTTGAGCCAGTAATGATCCTTGATGGTTATTCAACGCCTGACTTTTTGTGGTGAGCGTCGTTTTGGCTTCGATTCGTCCGTCAACGTTTTCAATGTTTTTCCCAATGATCAGTTCTGTGCTGCCACCGGTTGCAGCGATTTTGCCTTTGCTGTTATCTAAGGTGGTGGCATCGATTTTCAGGTTGCCATTACTTTGAATCTCGCCATTTTGGTTATTCAGCGTCTTGGCAGTAAGGGACATTTTGTCCTTACTCTGTTGCTGCATTACTCCACTCTGATGGCTTAATGTATCTGTTTTTATTGTAATTTTGTCGGCGGTAGTGACTGCTTTTTTGTTCAGTTGCAGGTTGTGGGCTTGTATATCCAGTTTACCATTGGAGAGCAGTTCTCCGCTGTCACCTATCCATTGATGGGTGTTGAGTGACAGTTTACCTTTGCCGGCGAGTTGAATTATCCCCCCTTCCGTGTTGTTCGCCTCCTTGTGGACGGTTAGGTTCAGGTCATCTCCATTATTGGCGATTTTTCCATGACGGTTGTCCAGATTTCCTGTGGTGATAGCCAGCCGTTTCCCTTCATTGAGAATGATTCCGCTGTGGTTACTCAGTGTTTGGGTGTTCAGTACCAGCTCGCTGTTGCCGGTTTGATTAATTTTCCCCTGCTTGTTGGATAAGTCTGGCGTCGTTAAGTTGATTTCTCGTGCTACCAGTGTGCCGCCGTCATTGTTAAATTGACCTGGTGTTTTAGCTGTAAAACGGTCAGCGGTGACTGTAGCGTTGGCGGTGCTAATCTCTTGCTGACTGGCAGTGAGTTGAATGTTGTTGGCAGAAGTTTGGCTGCCGCTAAGATCAATCTTTTTACTCTGTACTTCCAGAGTATTGGTCGCCAAGTTTTGTCCATTGGCCTGAATTTGCTGTTTGGCGGTCAGTGTCAGCGATCCGGGCAGCGTGGCTTTCCCTTTATCATCAATTCCGGCGGCCAGAATACTGCCTTTGGCACTCTGTATCGACTCCGCTTTGATTGTGGTATGACTTCGTGCAGCAATTGTGCCACTGTTCTCAATCCGTCCATCAACCGTGAGGCGGACTTCACCAGCGATTGCTCCGATGTGGCCGACGTTACGTACCCCTACACCAAATTCGGTACCCACCAGCACGATTTTATTGGCGTACATGCCACCGAGTGCGGCTACGTCCAGCGTAAATGATAGATTCTTGCTGCCGTCAGCAGATTTTTTCTTAATGTTCTGGTGAGCAGCATCAACGATATTACGTCCGGTTGTGATTTTTAGATCTTTCGCGTGCAGTTTGCCGTTGATTACCACCGAGCGGGCAATAATTGCGGTATAATTTTGTTGTGAACTGTCTATTCCTAGCTCTTCAATGCGCACTTCTCCCCGCTCAATATCAAAGCCTTTCAGTCGGCCTTGTTCCATCATGGCCTGTCCTGTGGTGAGTGTTGCGCGATAGGCGTTAATGAATCCACAACCGTTGCAGGTGATGCCCGCCGGGTTGGCAATAATAACGTCGGCTTTTTGTCCGGCGACTTCTATCCAGCCATTAAGTTTACTGGCGTTAATGCTGTTCACTTCATTGAGAATGATTTTGGCTTCCGCTTTGGCAAGCCAAGGATTTCCTGCCACCATACCGCCCAGTTGAGTTTGGACAGCATTGTGACTGTTGTTAAGGATGACGCCTCGTTTATCGATATCAAATTGGCTGTAGGTATTACGCGAGATACCCGCGGCGTTAGGGGTCTGAATATCGATTTGTGGCGTACCGTTTGCACTGTTCAGGATAGTCGGTTGCTGATTACCCGGTGCTTGTCCGTCGGCCACAATATTGGCCTGCGCTGTTAGGGAGATGCAGCCGGTTGCCAATAACAAACTCAGTCGTAACGCTGTTAACCGGCAAAGGCATTGTGGTAATTGCCGACGACTGCGGCGGCGTACCGTACTACCTTGCCCGGAAGTTGCAATATCGGCCACGACCATCAACATGTTCCGGGCTTTGTTAAAGATAATACGATACAGATGCTTGTTCATTGTTTTTCTCCACTAACACTTTTTATCTGCGATAACTTTGGCTGCGTTGTTATTTTGAGTTAGTACTGCCAGTACACACTGAATCCAGTTGTGACTGATGAGGTTTGAAAGCCATCCGGTTTGGATAGCGGGATACCGGCAAACAGGTCATAGCTCACGCCTTTAAGAGTGCCGCGATAACCTAGAACGCCGCCCGCCAGATGTTTTCCCAGACGTTGCTCATTTCCCGGCCCACCGATTTCGCCATAATCCACGCCCATATATAGGGATTGACCATTCAGTGGCGTTTGCCATTCCAGTTCGTTACGGCTGTACCAACCATGATCTCCATTTAGCGTGCGTTCGCCGTCAAATCCGCGTACGGTCCAGCGGTTGCCAATTGAAAATTGATCCTGTGGCGTCAACGTTCTGGCGCTTATTTGGCGCAGGTACTGGGTTTTGTAGATGAATGGCTGAGAAAATAGGGTAAATGGTGCCGATAGTGCCGCAGAAAACTGGGTTGTTTTAAGTAAGGCAGTGGCTTCACCACGGACTTCTTCTGGTGCGGGTTGAGCTCCAAACCAGCGTGTTCCCTGTTGGTAGGTCACTCCGGTATCCAAGGTCGCACTACCGATATAGTGACGATGAGATAATCCCAATTTCCAGCCAGCCGTTTCCCGGTGCTGTACGCCGATTGCCAGGTCATTAATGAAACTTTTGGATGTGCGACGATAAATTTCGCCGTTAACCGAGGTTTTTTGACTAGCGTTACGATGCAGGACTCGGCTGAGTTGGACATTCAGGTTTTTGCTTTCGCCACTGTATTTGTCGTCTCTATTTGGCCTGGCTACTTTTTGGTTGTAATCGTAATTACTGGCAGTGATGCCTGCCATCCAGTATCCCACTGGTAGGGAGTAGTGGATGGTGTAGTTTTTGCTGCTGCGACCAGAAGGAGAGTAAATATCGCGTCCACCGGAGATATAAAATAGATCACTCAACGCAAGAGGATTATCCAGATATAAAGTTAATCCGCCTTGGTAACGTCCGGTAGTTTTAGAACCTGAATCGTCCAGATAGCTAGCGAGTCGCCAATGTCTTGACTGACGCCAGTTCAGCACGATATCGCTTTCTCCTAATTGTTCATTCGGTACAATTTCCATGTCAGCTTGAACGGTAGGAAAACGTTGTAAATTTTCTAATCCCTGCTCAATATCCCGTAAGTCAAGCAGCTCTCCTTCGCGGGGAGGAAATGTGGTTATCCGTTGAATATAATTGCCACTTTCAGCGGTATAGCGAATATGCCCAATTTTGCCCGGTATGATCATGAGTTTTAATGTCTTGGAATTAAGATCCTGACTGGGAGCTAATACTCTGCTAGTGACATAGCCATGATTAATTAACCGGTTTTGTATCCGAGTCATTAATATATTAATCCCCCGGGTGCCCAGACATTGGTTTTCTCCCTGTTGGGCTAAACGTTTTAAAGGTAACCAGTGAGGAAAATGTTCCGTGCCTTCAAGAACGACATGCGTAATGGGAAAGCAGGGCGTATCGTCAGGAAATTTAGAAGGTACTGCTGTTTCAGGAACAGACAGACGAATATCCGCCGGTGGTGGTGTTAATTGGGCTTCCAGTGCTTTCTGTCGTTCTTGTTGATGAATGAGTTGCTGATCTGAAATTTCGGCGGCTTTAACATCGGTAGTAACAATAAGAAAACTAGTAAAAATAATAATCTTTTTTTTCATTATTCTTTGGCATCCCGCACGTTTCATATAATTTTTGGGGCGCTATTAGTCATGAATTTGACTTAATAATCAATATGTAAATATTACTTAATGCTATAATTGAGAAATACGGATTGTTATAAATTATTAATAAAAACAATTGGATATGGTTTTGTTATAAAATGAGTGATAATAAAAAATGCTTTATTAATTAATTGGTTATGTGGACGTTGCCAAATGCTCTAATTTAATTCTATATATTGATAAATATGTGATATATGTCACTGAGAATATTATTATGTAATTTAAGTTAAAGTAACTAAATAAACTATTACTTTGGCTATTATTATAATGGGAGAGCTTGTTTCTTTCAGTTAAGATTGATGATTTTTTATTAGTTACAGCGTGTTTATTCGGCTATGAAATTTCTTGGCAAAGGAGGCTCTAGCAACAATTAAATGTTCCGAGCCATGCCCTAATTCCATCTACGAAGTGACTGAGATAATGGGATGGTAGAAATAACCGCCTCTATTAGTTTAAATATCAAAATGATTTAGTAAGAAATTTTCATCTTATTTCTCTTCTTCTTCATTTGCACTTGATTTACTGTTAGCTGTCAGTAAATAAGGCGATTGTTGCCATCGACTTGGCGTTAATTGCAATAGGTTATGTGCCAGAATAAAACCAATTGCTAAAGCGAGTAAGATCATGATCCGGAGTAAGTTAGTCGTGTTATCTACCTGCTTGGACTCGGTTGCCAATTTGTGGGTATCTAGCGTCAGACGCAGAAAGCCTTTGGGCTCATCTTTTCCTGGGATGGGGACGACTATCTGGTAGTTAAAGTAGCTGCCCGCTTTTTTACCATCCAAAGATAGACGATCCCGCACCGAAACGTTTTCCCCGCTATGAGCAATCTGAGTCCCATTATTAAGATAAACACTGGCATCAAGTATGCGACTGTTTGTCGTCAGATGATGCAAATTAGCCAGTATCCGCTCATTATTAAGATCTTTGCTGCCACTCTCCATATAATCAGATAAGCTGAATGCGACTTGTTTTGCCAAGGTTTTTGCCAATTCCTCAAATTGATCCATCTGGGCTTGTTGGTGAGAACGGCTAAAATAAGAAACACCCTGCATTAGAAATACTAATAAAGCAATGCAAATCAAGATAATAGCTGTTTTATGCAGTCGGAATTTTAATTTAGCTTTGATCATCGTTATCTCTTCCAAGCTTTGGTCAACGCAATGTTGCCAGATGCAGTACAGAGAGGATAGTTTGAAGCACAATTTTTTGCTGTCAAATCATGTGGGATTACAGGAGTAGGGATTAATGTCTAATAACCTGGCTTATCACTATTTGCCGGAAGAGGTCCATAAGTGGCCGGGATTACCACTTTCGTTAAGTGGTGAAGAAGTTATGCCGTTGGATTACCGAGCGGGTGACAGTGGTTGGTTGATATATGGCCGTGGCCTGGATAAACAACGTATTAGTAATTTTCAACATCGGCTTGGTGCTGCTATTGTCATCGTTTCTTCATGGCGTATTGATGATTATCAGGTAGTACGTATTGCCGGAAATTTGACTGCTCGTATTAAACGGCTGGCTGATGAGTGTCGGTTAGATGTGGTTCCTTTGGGGCAGATCCCACGGTTGCGGTCCCCAGGTTTGCTGGTGATGGATATGGATTCAACAGCAATTCAAATTGAATGTATTGATGAAATTGCCCGTTTGGCTGGCGTAGGTGACAGAGTAGCCGAAATTACCGAGCGGGCAATGCAAGGAGAGCTGGATTTTTCTGATAGTCTGCGGGAGCGAGTTGCCCAGTTGGCAGGGGCTGATGCTGATATTCTGCGACAGGTTGTAGAAAATTTACCACTTATGCCGGGGCTGACCAGTTTGGTGCGTAAGTTACAATCCTTTGATTGGCATGTGGCAATCGCATCGGGGGGTTTTACCTATTTTGCTGACCATTTGCGCCAGAATTTACGTTTGGTGGCTGCGGTAGCCAATCAGTTAGAAGTAAAAAATAGTAAGTTGACAGGTAAGGTTATAGGACCCGTTGTTGATGCTAAATATAAAGCTGCCACATTGGTGAAACTGGCAAAAAAACTGGATATCTCATTGGAGCAAACTGTCGCGATTGGTGACGGCGCTAATGACTTGAAGATGATCCGCAAAGCAGGGTTAGGTATTGCTTACCACGCTAAGCCGAAAGTTTATGCACAGTCGAAAGTGACCATCCGTCATGCTGATCTCATGGGAGTATTGTGTGTGTTAAGTGGCGGTCTTAAACACGAAGAGCGTTAATATACCCTTTAGGAGTACAGAGTGGCGAAAGCAGCAAAGCGGGCATTTGTCTGTAATGAATGTGGGGCGGATTATCCGCGCTGGCAGGGGCAATGTAGTGCGTGTCATGCTTGGAATACCATTACGGAGGTGCGCTTAGCCGCAGCACCTTCCTCCCGTAATGAGCGGTTCAGTGGTTATGCGGGAGATGCTGGTGTCAGCAGGGTTCAGAAATTATCAGAGATCAGTCTGGAAGAACTTCCTCGTTTTTCTACGGGATTTAAAGAGTTCGATCGGGTGCTTGGCGGTGGTGTTGTTCCCGGTAGCGCGATTCTGATTGGCGGTAATCCGGGAGCAGGGAAAAGTACCTTATTGTTGCAGACGATGTGTCAGTTGTCTGCACAGATGAAAACTTTATATGTCACTGGGGAAGAGTCGTTACAGCAGGTGGCAATGCGTGCGCACCGGTTGGGATTGCCGGCTGATAATCTGAATATGTTGTCAGAAACCAGTATTGAACAAATTTGTCTGATTGCGGAGCAGGAGCAGCCAAAGTTGATGGTGATTGACTCCATTCAAGTGATGCATATGGCGGATATTCAATCTTCGCCGGGGAGTGTCGCTCAGGTCAGAGAGACTGCCGCTTATCTTACTCGGTTTGCTAAGACTCGTGGTGTTGCCATTGTTATGGTTGGTCATGTGACCAAAGATGGCTCGTTGGCGGGTCCGAAGGTGTTGGAACACTGTATTGACTGTTCAGTGATGCTTGATGGTGAAGCAGATTCCCGCTTTCGCACTTTACGCAGTCATAAAAATCGGTTTGGGGCCGTTAATGAGCTTGGCGTATTCGCCATGACAGAACAAGGATTGCGTGAGGTTAGTAACCCATCAGCGATTTTCCTGAGCCGTGGTGATGAAGTTACCGCTGGCAGTTCTGTCATGGTGGTGTGGGAAGGGACTCGTCCTCTGTTGGTGGAGATTCAAGCGCTGGTGGATCATTCTATGATGACCAATCCACGGCGGGTGGCTGTGGGTTTGGAGCAAAACCGGTTAGCTATTCTGTTGGCTGTCCTTCATCGCCATGGTGGTTTGCAAATGTCCGATCAGGATGTGTTTGTGAATGTTGTGGGTGGCGTTAAAGTTGCGGAAACCAGCGCGGATCTTGCTTTACTGCTCTCTTTAGTCTCCAGTTTTCGGGATCGGCCGTTACCCCGTGATTTGGTTGTATTTGGAGAGGTGGGGCTAGCAGGGGAAATCCGTCCTGTGCCCAGTGGACAGGAGCGCATATCCGAAGCCGCTAAACATGGTTTTAAACGGGCGATAGTGCCTTATGCCAATATGCCGAAAAAAGTACAGCCAGGAATGGAAGTTTTTGGTGTGAAAAAGTTGGCGGATGCGTTATCTGTTATGGAAGATTTTGGTTAAACAGGGAGGAGATATGGGGCAATTTGACTACCTTAAAGAAGCGATTAAACAGACAGGTCATACGTTGCAGCAGGTTGCCGATGCAAGTGGTATGACCAAAGGTTATCTCAGCCAATTAATTAATGACAAAATTAAAAGTCCCAGTGCCCAAAAACTGGCTGCTCTTCATCACTATCTGAGGTTGCAATATCCTGTGCAAAATAAAACTGTTGGAGTGGTATTCGGCAAATTCTATCCATTGCATACTGGGCATATCTATCTGATTCAACGGGCCTGTAGTCAGGTGGATGAGTTGCATATTATCCTTTGCCATGATGAGCCGAGAGATCGGGAGCTGTTTATGAGCAGTTCCATGTCTCAGCAACCTACGGTGAGTGATCGTCTGCGCTGGTTGCTTCAAACATTTAAATATCAGAAAAATATTCATATTCACTCTTTTGATGAACAGGGAATTGAGCCCTATCCACATGGTTGGGATGTGTGGAGTGACGGCATGAAAGCCTTTATGTCAAAAAAAGGCATCAATCCAACTTATATATATTCCAGCGAAACTCAGGATTCTCCCCGATATAAAGAACATTTAGGAATTGAGACAATTCTTATCGATCCACAACGTTCGTTTATGAAAATCAGTGGTCGGCATATTCGCCAAGACCCATTCCGTCATTGGGAATATATTCCTACGGAAGTGAAACCTTTCTTTGTTCGTACCGTAGCGATTCTTGGTGGAGAGTCCAGTGGTAAATCTACGTTAGTTAACAAATTGGCAAATATTTTTAATACGACAAGTGCTTGGGAATATGGTCGTGATTATGTTTTTTCTCATCTGGGGGGAGATGAGATGGCGCTACAATATTCGGACTATGACAAGATTGCATTGGGACAAGCCCAATATATTGATTTTGCCGTAAAATATGCGAATAAGGTGACATTTATAGATACCGATTTTGTCACTACCCAAGCCTTCTGTAAGCGATATGAAGGACGTGAACACCCGTTTGTTCAGGCATTAATTGATGAATATCGATTTGATTTGGTCATTCTACTGGAAAACAACACTCCTTGGGTTGCTGACGGTTTGCGTAGCCTTGGCAGCGAGCAGGATCGTAAAGAGTTCCAGCAACTGCTGGAGGATATGCTGAAAAGTAATAATATTGAATATGTCAATGTGGATTCACCCGATTATGATCAGCGTTTCCTACGTTGTATTGAACTTATTCAGCAACTTTTAGCGGCTAATCCTAAATGATACGTCAGTTGAATCGTTTATACCCGTTATCTTTCAAGTTGCCTCTTTGTTGGCTGCACTTACTCACCCCGGTCACATCGTTATCTATGCTCCCGGGGATTCGCTCCCTTGCCGTCGCGATACATTTTGAAATCCATAAGGTATATTATTAGGTTTATATATAATATTTTATATGATAAATTAGTAAATATATATCTAATCACAATATGCATTGTGGCTGGATATTTTTGTTTCCTGTAAGTAATAAAATATATAACAGCTATTAATATTTTTGATACTTCTATTGATTATTTATTTCTTGAATAAAAACAAGATTAATAATTAAATACTTCCCAGTTGATTTTTAAATAAAATTTTTTGTATTTTTGATTGGTTGGAGAATAAGGAGAAGGTTGATTTTTCTATTAATAATTTAATGTTAGAAGTATCATTGTTATTATGGTAATTAAATATTAATTTTAACATGTTGTTATGATGTTAAGGTGTTTTTATCTATAAAAAATTATTTGTCTGATGTTATTTTTTTATTTGTACAAACAAAATAATGGCCTGTTGCTAATGAATGGTTGATAGGAATGGGTTGATCTTGTTTAGTAAAATTTTGATTTTAGCATACAGATAGTCATTTGAAATAGTCACTGGTAGAAATATTGATATACTTTCAATTGAGATATTTCTTATATGATTTTCCCTCGTTTGTGTAATCTTATAATGATGAATATCTGTATTTTTACGGATTGCTCTGGCTGTAAGAGTTACTGATAATGCCAGATTTCTTACACTATTAATTATGCTGAGATAATGAATTTGAATCAAATCGCTACGATTGAAGCCATTGATATTTCATATGGTTTTTCGAAAAGTAAAGCTAACCAGAAAATGATTTCAGACATCACTCTTTCTATTTTTCCAGGTGAATTTACTTTGATTAATGGGGATCTTTGTTCAGGAAAAAGTACTTTGCTGGCAATGATTTCTGGGTTATTGCCTCTCGACGGAGGAAAAATATTAATTGCTGATAATGAATTGGGGAGGATGAATAACTTCGAGTTAGATAGATTCCATTTGATAAATTGTGGTTTTATCTTTCAAAGAATTAATTTATCTAATGAACTTACGGTCTTGGATAATTTGCTATTATCTCTCTCTTGTGGAATCACGATCTCTCATCAGGAAGCAATAGTCAGGGCAACTAAGGCACTCAATATTGTTGGCCTGAAACACAAGAAAGATATATATCCCAAGGAATTACGTGATAATGAAAAACAACGGGTGGCAATAGCTGGCGCCATTGTGAAAAGCCCTCGGTATTTGTTTGCTGACGAGCCAACCCGTCATCTTAATAATTATGACTGCCAAACAGCTATTGATATCTTAAGTTTTATTGCTCATAACCAAAGAGGTACAGTTGTTGTGGCTTCACAGGATAATAGGCTTATTAAACATGCAGATCGTATTATTACTTTGAAAGAAGGAAAGATTATCCATGATACTTATCTTACACATAGCATAATGAATAAGACTATGAGTTTATATCTAAATAATTGAGTGGAAAACGGCCTGTTACCAGGCCATTTTCAATATGATTATTTGCTGATTCTCTTATATTTAATGCGATGTGGTTCCAGTGCTTCTGCTCCGAGAGTCCGCTTCTTATAGTCTTCGTATTCACTAAAGTTACCTTCAAAGAAAGTGACTTTACCTTCATCTTGATAATCAATGATGTGGGTTGCGATACGATCAAGGAACCAACGATCATGGGAAATAACCATTGCACAACCTGGGAACTCCAGCAAGGCGTTTTCCAGTGCGCGCAAAGTTTCAATGTCCAGATCGTTGGTTGGTTCATCGAGCAATAGCATGTTACCGCCGACTTGCAGCAGTTTAGCCAAATGTAGCCGTCCTCTTTCACCACCAGACAATTCACCGACACGTTTGCCTTGATCAACACCTTTGAAGTTAAAACGGCCAACATAGGCGCGACTTGGTAGCTCAAAGTTACCGATACGCATGATATCCTGGCCGCCGGAGATCTCTTCCCAAACGGTTTTCTTATCATCCATGTTGTCACGGAACTGATCGACAGAAGCGAGTTTGACGGTTTCACCTAACGTGATGGTGCCGGAATCAGGTTGTTCCTGGTTGGAGATCATACGGAACAGAGTAGATTTACCTGCACCGTTAGGCCCGATAATCCCAACAATCGCCCCTTTGGGCAGAGAGAAGTTCAGATTATCAATCAGAACCCGGTCGCCATAGGATTTGGTTAGATTTTCCACTTCCAGAACTTTGTCGCCCAGGCGTGGTCCAGGTGGAATGAACAGTTCGCTGGTTTCGTTACGTTTCTGGTATTCAACGCTATTTAATTCTTCAAAACGGGCCAGACGTGCTTTACCTTTTGCCTGACGGCCTTTCGGATTTTGGCGAACCCATTCCAGCTCTTTCTCAATGGATTTACGGCGTGCGGCTTCTGTTGCGGCTTCTTGAGCCAGACGAGCATCTTTCTGTTCCAGCCATGAAGAGTAGTTACCTTCCCATGGAATACCTTCACCACGATCAAGTTCCAGAATCCAGCCGGCAACGTTATCAAGGAAGTAACGGTCGTGGGTAATTGCAACAACGGTACCTTCGTAATCGTGCAGGAAGCGTTCCAGCCATGCGACAGATTCGGCGTCAAGGTGGTTAGTGGGTTCGTCCAGTAGCAGCATGTCGGGTTTTTCCAGCAGTAAGCGGCAAATTGCCACACGACGGCGTTCCCCTCCAGATAGATGCTCGATTTTTGCCTCCCACGGTGGCAGACGCAGGGCATCAGCGGCGCGTTCAAGCTGGTTATCAAGGTTATGGCCGTCGTGGGACTGAATAATCGCTTCCAGATCACCTTGTTCTTTAGCCAGTTTGTCAAAATCGGCGTCAGGATCAGCATAGGCTGCATAGACTTCATCCAACCGGGTCAGCGCATGTTTTACCTCGCTAACCGCTTCTTCCACTGCTTCGCGGACAGTGTACTCAAGATTTAATTTAGGTTCCTGCGGTAGATAGCCAATTTTAATTCCTGATTGTGGGCGAGCTTCTCCTTCGATGTCTTTATCGATGCCAGCCATAATACGCAGTAAGGTCGATTTACCGGCGCCATTAAGGCCAAGAACACCAATTTTTGCTCCCGGAAAGAAACTTAAGGAGATATTTTTCAGGATATGACGTTTCGGGGGAACAATTTTACCGACCCGATGCATGGTGTAGACATATTGAGCCACGTTGCTATAAGCCTCGCTATCTCTGATTGTTATAGTGCCTGTTTTGCGAAGCCAGTCGCATGAACAGGGCGTGTTGGTATTTGATTATATCAAGTTAGGTTATTTATGCTCGTCTGAGCACGATTTATCACAGTTTACCCGATTTAAGTCAATAAACTCTATAACCCAATTGCTCGAATAAAATGATCCTGGGTTGAGTTTGTTAAAGCGAATCAATTTATTATATAAAAAACTAATCTGTTATAAATATATGATTATATATCTTATCATAGGGTAAATTTATGTGGTAAGCGGTGGTGATTATATTATTATGGTGTTTATGCATTCGTAATATTAACCTGTTTGATTTTATCTCCCGGAGGAACGTGATAATGGCTAAGTGGCAATACCTTGCGATGGCTATAGGGTTGATTTTTATCTCTGTAGCAGCAAATGCTGATTCTCTGGAAAATCAGCGGCAGAGATATCAGCAGATTAAGCAAGCGTGGAATGTCAGTGATAGGGATGAAATCGCGAGGCTGATGCCGACATTGAAAAACTATCCTCTTTATCCTTATCTGGAATACCGGGAGCTGACTCAGGATTTGGCACTTGTCACACCAACGCAGGTCCGTGATTTTATTGATCGTTACCCTAATTTGCCCCCTACACGTTCTTTATCATCCCGTTTTATCAATGAGCTTGCACGCCGCGAAGAGTGGCGCGGGATACTGGCATTCACTCCTACAGCACCGAAATCTATTACAGCTCGCTGTCATTACTATTTTGCTAAATGGTTTACAGGTGAGGAACAGGTTGCCTGGCAGGGAGCAAAAGAAATTTGGTTGAATGGGCGTTCTTTACCAGCCAGTTGCGATAAATTATTTGATGTTTGGCAGCAAACGGGTCATTTATCAGTGAAACTGATATTACAGCGTATTAGTCTCGCGTTAAAAGCGGGGAATACGTCACTGGTCAGTTACCTCGCTAAACAATTGCCACTGGGATACAAAAGTATCAGTGAAGATCTGATTAAGTTGCAGAATGATCCGGCTACCGTGGCGGATTTTGCTAATCATACCGGGCCGACTGATTTTACCCGTGTAGCTACTTTAGCGGCTTTCTCGCGTTTCGCTCGTCAAGATCCGGAGCAGGCAAGAGCGATCATCCCATCAATTGTCAGAGTGCAAAAGATGAATGCAAGTGAACGTCAGCGGTTGAAAGATATTGTTGCCTGGCAGTTAATGGGGGATGTGAGCGATGAACAGGAAAAGTGGCGTGATGATGCGATCCGCAGTAGTCAATCTGTTGCATTGCTTGAGCGTCGTGTTCGGTTGGCATTGGGTCATGCAGATAAACGTGGTTTGGCTCAATGGATAAAATTGCTGCCGTTAGAGGACCAAGGCAAAGAGGAATGGCGTTATTGGCGAGCCAACATTCTATTGGCACAGGGTAATAAAAGTGAAGGTGAAGCGATACTGCGTAAGCTGACAGAAGGCCGTGGTTTTTATCCAATGGCTGCTGCGCAAAAACTGAATGTCAACTATCCGCTGACGATAAGTATCGCAAAAAAGCCAGATGCTGCCATTGCTTCAATACCTGAAGTGCAGAGAGTCAGAGAATTGATATATTGGCAAATGGATAATCTTGCTCGCGTAGAGTGGAGCTATCTGGTCGCCAGCCAGGCTAAATTAAAACAACAGCAACTGGCGCGTTATGCTTTCAATCAAAAATGGGCAGCGCTTAGTGTACAGGCGACAATAACCGGAAAAATGTGGGACTACCTTGAAGAGCGTTTTCCATTAGCATGGCTGCGGGAATTTAGTCACTTCACTGCAAATAAAGGAATTTCTCAAAGCTATGCAATGGCGATAGCCCGCCAGGAAAGTGCCTGGAATCCGCAAGCTAATTCGCCAGTTGGGGCAATTGGGTTGATGCAGGTAATGCCAGAAACGGCAGAGGATACGGTTAAGAAAAATGGAATCCAAGGATATATGAACAGTAGCCAACTTATAAACCCGCTGACGAATATCGAAATTGGTACTGCTTATCTCGAATCGGTTTATCAGCGTTTTGGAAATAATCGGATACTTGCCAGTGCTGGCTATAATGCCGGACCAACTCGGGTAGATCGCTGGTTATCTGACAGTGGTGGGCGACTCGATGCGATAGCCTTTATTGAAAGCATTCCATTTTCTGAAACCCGCAATTATGTCAAAAATGTTTTGGTTTATGATGTTTTCTATAGTCATTTCATGGGCAAAGCATCAAATGTGCTGACTAACGCGGAATGGCAAAGGCGTTATTGATTTATAGCAAACTATGTTATGCTGCTGTACTAGTTAAATGGTATGATGGCTGATTGATTATGACGACGAATTATCTGACAGATCCGGCACTTTCGCCGCAAGATCATGAAGATTGGCAATGTTTCGTGACATTACTCCAACAGGCTTTTGCTGAAAATCTACAGCATCCGATTTTGCAGTTATTATTGACACCAGATGAACGGACAGCACTGGCTACCAGGGTACGCATTATCAAGGAGTTGATGAGTGGAAAAATGAGCCAGCGTGAGCTGAAAAATGAACTTGGAGTGGGTATTGCGACGATTACGCGCGGCTCTAATAGCCTGAAATTTGCCTCAAACGATGTTAAGGCTTGGTTGGAACAGCAATTACTGAAATAGCAGGCCGCCAATTGCGGCCTAGGCGGAATGTTTGTTTAACGGGCATTCAGCTCTTTATACATTTCATGATGTACGGGCACTAAAGCCAATATCAGAGCTTGGTGGTACACGCTGGTACGAGTCAGGATGCCATCAGTAAAAAAGCCAATTGCACCCTCTTTCTGCTTGATGTTATCAATACCTGTAAGGTAAGCCATTTCATGGCCTAATTCCCGACCTTCGCGGATACCATCAAGAATTTTTTCTGGTAGCATCAGACTGGCTGAACGAGATTCTCCGCGAATTTGCTGATATTCCACAACCATCCAGGCAAATGTCATATCGTCTTCAATACCCGCTTCCACACCTACCCAAAAGTCTGCCTCAGGGCGAACTTGTCTGGCCGCCATGACACGCTGACGGGCACCAGTACGGGTTTCTGTGTTACCAATAGGTTGTTGTGGGACGCTACTGTCTACATTGATATCTTCGATCCGATAAGTACCTGGCCCAAAAACATCATCAAAGGCGAGACTAATGGCTTTAATTTTTGCAGGGTTGGTGGTTGCGGCAATAACGTGATACATAATAGATGAGTTATCCTTTGAACGAGTATTTACGCAGTATAACGGAAAATGAAAATGTTACAGGTATATCTTGTTCGGCATGGGGAGTCTGAATGGAACGCAGCACGTCGTATTCAGGGACAATCTGACAGCCCTTTGACTGAAACAGGCGAACATCAAGCCAGATTAGTGGCGCAAAGAGTAAAATCTGAAAGTATTACCCATATTATTACCAGTGACCTTGGACGTACACGTCGAACGGCGGAAATCATTGCTGAGGTTTGTGGTTGTGAAATTATTCTGGAGCCCCGTTTGCGTGAATTGCACATGGGGGTTCTTGAACGCAGAAATATTGATTCATTAACATCGGAAGAAGAGAACTGGCGTAAGAAAGTCCTTGATGGCACACCTGGGGGACGTATCCCCAAAGGAGAATCTATGGATGAACTGGCTGTGCGTATGAGGGCTGCGCTGGAGGGCTGTCGTCATCTGCCTGTTGGTAGCCGACCGTTGTTAGTCAGTCATGGCATCGCTTTGGGATGTTTGGTTGGCACAATACTGGGATTGCCCGCACATGCTGAACGTCGTCTTCGCTTGCGAAATTGCTCTCTGTCCAGAGTGGATTATCAGCACAGTCCGTGGCTAGCGTCGGGCTGGATTGTAGAAACGGCAGGCGATATCACACATCTGGATACGCCCGCACTGGATGAATTACAACGTTAATGCTGGATAGGAATGAGATACTGAAATTCGATGATATGATTCGCCGCTTCCTTGTCTCTATCATTGGTATTGGTAAGATAATATCGCTCGATGTCGTATCCTTTCCTACGTGTCAAGTTTAGCATTGGCAGGCAAATACCATAGACGGTAAACAGGAAGTCCTGTAAGCCATCTTTGGTACCGTAGTAACTAAATGAGACGTATTCTCCGGCCGGTAATGTAACAGGCTGGCTGCCTGCCACATCAAACTGGGCATATTGGGGTTCTACCGCTGTTGTATACAATACGGTTTGTTCATCTTCTTTTTCTGGATTGGGAGTTGCATGGTGAAGACCATAAAGTACAGGAGGTAACACCTCTGCATTTTGCAGATAATATGTCCAGAAATTGTGGCGCATTTCAGTACAAAAACTGGACCATTGTTCCAGCGTATAGGAACAGGTCTGTTCTATACCCACCAGTGGTTGTTCCTCTAGTGTGAGATAGGTTGCTTCGGGAATATACCTTTTATCCAGCAATATGGGCGGACAAATACCCGTGGCGCACCACTCCTCACTGAGTCGATAAAGTGCTGGTGTTTTATTGAATTGTTTTTTAAATGCGCGAGTGAAAGTTTGTTGGGAGTCAAACTGGTACTGTAAAGCAATATCCAGAATAGGGCGGCTGGTTAAACGTAAAGCAACGGCTGCCCGTGATAACCTTCTGGCACGGATATAGGAGCCAATAGCCTGGCCGGTAATGTCTTTAAACATACGTTGCAGGTGCCATTTAGAATAACCTGCTTTAGCTGCAACATTATTGAGTGATAATGGTTGATCTAAATGATTATCTAGCCAACGTAATAAATCACGAATGATGCCGGTTTGATCCATACATCTCCTTAGTCATTAAGACCAAAAGAACAACATACCCGTTATCTTTCAAGTTGCCTCTTTGTTGGCTGCGCTCACTCACCCCAGTTACATAGTTCGCTATGCTCCCGGGGATTCGCTTCCTTGCCGTCGCGATGCATCTTGAAATCCATAGGGTACATAAGAACCTATACTACTAGGCTATGTTGTTTGCCACTTGAACAGTCCCACAGAGTGGTAAAACGAATCATTCCTTGTACATCGTATGTCTGTTCTGATTTCTGTGTGCTGTTCGTGTTCATAATTTATTGACAAGCGTGGCATTCAACAATAACTCTACTGGATATGAGCACTAAGTGTAAAACAAGTCTTATATTTACAATAGGATACTTGTTCGTATTATTATTTCACTCATTACTTTATGAAATTATATTAATGATTAATTATTTCTATTGATGGTATTACCATCTTATTTGGTATCTCAGTGGTGAAATTTTACGCTGAATTAATTAAGGAATGAGACTATATATGTTAAAAATCATAAAGATACTCGTAACAACGACATTGTTGTGCATACCTGTGGTGGCTCTGTCTGAAGAGATTGGCTCGGTAGACACTGTTTTTAAATTTATCGGGCCTGATCACAAAATTGTCGTAGAAGCATTTGATGATCCTGATGTGAAAAATGTGACTTGCTACCTGAGTAGGGCAAAAACAGGCGGAATAAAAGGGGGTTTAGGACTTGCGGAAGATACTTCTGATGCGGCTATTTCTTGTCAGCAGGTTGGAGAGATTGAACTCACAGACAAGATTAAAAAGAGCAGCAAAAAAGGTCAGGTGGTTTTCCAGAAACGAACCTCACTGGTGTTTAAAAAACTTCAAGTCGTTCGCTTCTATGATGCAAACCGTAATGCATTAGTCTATTTGACATATTCCGATAAGATGATCGATGGTTCACCGAAGAATGCGCTCAGTGCTGTACCCATTATGCCGTGGAAGACGGTGCAAAATTGAGGGGCAGGATGGGTTCCTACAGGGATATCCCATCCTGTCATTGTTAGAGACTTACTGATATACCCGTTATCTTTCAAGTTGCCTCTTTGTTGGCTGCACTCACTCCGGTCACATAGTTCGCTATGCTCCTGGGGATTCGCTTCTTTGCCGTCGCGATGCATCTTGAAATCCATAGGGTATAGTTCAAGTTATGCTTCCAAATCACCACAGAAACGATAGCCTTCACCGTGAATGGTGGCGATAATTTCCATCGTATCTGGCGTCGATTCAAAATGTTTACGGATACGACGAATCGTTACATCAACAGTACGGTCGTGAGGTTTCAATTCACGACCTGTCATTTTTTTCAGTAAATCTGCGCGTGTTTGGATTTTGCCTGGATTTTCACAGAAATGAAGCATGGCGCGGAACTCGCTGCGTGGCAATTTATACGGCTCACCAGCTGGGCTTATCAGAGAACGGCTATTGATATCTAATTCCCAACCGTTGAATTTATAACTTTCAACTTGGCGGCGTTCCTCGCTGACATTACTCAGATTCATGGTACGAGAAAGCAGGTTGCGGGCGCGAATAGTCAATTCACGCGGATTAAATGGTTTAGTGATGTAATCATCTGCACCAATTTCCAAGCCAAGGATTTTGTCTACTTCGTTATCACGGCCGGTCAGGAACATCAAGGCAACATTTGCTTGCTCACGCAGTTCGCGGGCAAGTAACAAGCCATTTTTGCCTGGAAGGTTAATATCCATAATCACCAGGTTAATGTCGTTGTTTGACAGAATTTGGTGCATTTCTGAACCATCGGTGGCTTCATAAACTATGTACCCTTCAGCTTCGAAAATGCTTTTTAGGGTATTGCGAGTGACAATTTCGTCTTCAACAATCAAAATGTGCGGGGTTTGCATGGTTGCTACCTAGAATCGCTTAAAAATAAATCAGAATGATTCAAACTACTCTTATCTCAGGATATTTACTGGTTATTATTTGTCATCACTGAAATGATAGCCCAAATCAGTAATAACATTTTATTGATATGTTTTACACTGAAAGTAAAAGTTGCTTTTCCTTTGGTGGGTATATACCCAAAAAAACTGGTTAAACAGTGTTATGTTAGTCCATTAACAGCAATATAACAGCTTGCAATGCATTTACCATCTAAAAAAACTACCTTTTATTGACGTACATCAAAATTGATTGTAGCACGTTAATATTATTTATATTGGTTATTTTATACCTTGTATTCTGTCATGCAAATGACAAATTCTTGTTAACGCACAGAGTGGTTTTGTGCGAAAAATAATCCCCCATGAGCTTGGCGGTGAACAAAAAGAACTGATTTTTACGAAAAGATAAAATATATTGTTAATTTTGTTAAAAATGGATTTAACAACTAAAAGATTGGGTTCAGTAAGAAATATTTGTTTGTCTTGATGACCATGAAATGAATTATTTCAATATTAAAAATATCAAAAGCGTAAGGTTATTTAGAGAAAATGTTTGACTTTGCGCACAAATTCATTTAACCAATATAGGGTCGAACTCATTAAATGACAGACAGGAACCTATGCAAACTATCAGCCTGAAAACCACAATTATTACCACCACCGGAACCACAGGTTGCGGGGCGGGCTGACGCATATATAAAACAGAGAAAAAAGCCCGCATCCAAATCAGATGCGGGCTTTTTTTTGGCGCGGAATCAGGAGAAAAATGTTAATGCGAGTGCTTAAATTTGGAGGAACTTCGATCGCTAATTACCAGCGAGTGTTGAGCGTTGCCGATATTGCAGAGAAAAAACTTTCTCAAGGAGGGGTTGCGTTGGTGCTTTCTGCTCCGGCAAAAATTACCAATCATTTGGTGGCTATGATTGAAAAAACGGTAGCTAGGCAAGAGATCATTACCCATATGCACGATGCTGAGCAGATCTTTGTTGATTTATTACAGGGGGTGGCACAGGCGCAACCCGGTTTTGCTTATGAACGGTTAAAAATGATGGTTGAGCAAGAATTTGCTCAATTGAAACAGGTTCTGCATGGTATTTCGTTACTGGGCCAATGCCCGGACAGCATTAACGCTTCCCTGATTTGTCGTGGGGAAAAACTCTCTATCGCCATCATGGAGTCTGTATTGCAGGCACGTGGTCACAAGGTCACGGTGATTGATCCGGTAGAAAATTTGTTGGCACAAGGTCATTACCTTGAATCTACGGTAGATATCAACGAGTCTACGAAGCGCATTGCTTCTCTGAATATTCCTGATGACCATATTATCCTGATGGCTGGATTTACGGCTGGAAATGATAAAGGGGAGCTAGTTGTCCTGGGGCGTAATGGTTCTGACTATTCTGCTGCGGTTTTGGCGGCTTGCTTGCGGGCGACATGTTGTGAAATCTGGACTGATGTGGATGGTGTTTATACCTGTGATCCCAGAATTGTGCCGGATGCACGGTTATTAAAAGGCATGTCCTATCAGGAAGCGATGGAGCTCTCTTATTTCGGTGCCAAGGTATTGCATCCACGGACCATTGCTCCAATTGCTCAATTTCAGATCCCTTGTTTGATTAAAAATACCGCCAATCCAGATGCGCCGGGAACACTGATCGGTGACGGGCAGAAAGATGAAAGTACGCCGGTAAAAGGGATTACCAACCTGAGCAATATGGCAATGATTAACGTATCAGGCCCTGGTATGAAGGGGATGGTTGGTATGGCGGCAAGGGTATTTGCTGTCATGTCCCGCAAAGGGATCTCTGTTGTGCTGATTACTCAGTCATCTTCAGAATACAGTATCAGCTTCTGTGTCCCTCAACGTGAATTGGAACGCGCGCGTCAGGCACTGAGTGAAGAATTCTATCTTGAGCTGAAAGAGGGAGTTTTTGATCCTTTGGATGTGATGGAAAATCTTTCCATTATCTCTGTTGTTGGCGATGGTATGCGTACCTTGCGTGGCATCTCTGCCCGTTTCTTCTCTGCATTGGCGCGCGGTAACATCAATATTGTTGCAATCGCACAGGGATCTTCTGAACGTTCTATCTCCGCGGTTATCGATAATGAAGTGGCAACGACAGCTATTCGTTTGTGCCATCAGATGTTATTTAATACCGATCAGGTGATCGAAGTTTTTGTTGTCGGGGTTGGTGGTGTCGGCAGTGTTTTGATTGAGCAGATCCGTCGTCAGCAAACTTGGTTAAAGCAAAAGCACATTGATTTACGGGTATGTGGTATTGCTAATTCACGGGCCATGTTGACGGATATGAGAGGTATTTGCCTTGATAATTGGCAGCAACATTTATCAGAGGCCAAAGAACCTTTTAGTTTGAGCCGCCTGATCCGTTTGGAGAAAGAGTACCATTTACTGAACCCGGTGATAGTGGATTGTACCTCTAATCAGCAAATTGCTGATCAATACGTCAGTTTCCTGAGTGATGGCTTCAATGTGGTCACGCCGAATAAAAAAGCCAATACTTCGTCAATGGCTTATTATCATCAGATTCGTAAGGCGGCAGAGAAATCTAAACGCAAATTTCTGTATGACACCAACGTAGGGGCTGGCCTGCCTGTTATTGAAAACTTACAAAACCTGCTTAATGCGGGTGATGAACTCATTCAGTTCAATGGCATTCTTTCTGGTTCTCTCTCTTTTATTTTCGGTATGCTGGATGAAGGAATGTCACTATCTCAGGCAACGTTACTGGCAAAAGAGAAAGGTTATACCGAACCCGATCCGCGTGATGATCTGTCCGGTATGGATGTTGCCCGTAAGCTGTTGATCCTCGCTCGTGAATCAGGTTATGAACTTGAATTGGATGATATTGATGTGGAACCTGTACTGCCAGCCTCCTTTGATAACCGAGGGGAGGTGGATGCTTTCCTGGAACGTTTACCTTCTCTTGATCAGGTTTTCAACCAGCGTGTGGCAGAAGCCAAAGGGCAGGGAAAAGTATTGCGTTATGTTGGCATAATTGAAGAGGGCCATTGTAAGGTGAAAATCGCCGCAGTGGATGGTAATGATCCGCTTTATAAAGTCAAAAATGGCGAAAATGCGTTGGCATTCTACACGCGTTACTATCAGCCAATACCGTTGGTACTGCGGGGATACGGGGCGGGTAATGATGTTACTGCCGCCGGAGTTTTCGCAGATATGCTGCGTACCTTGTCCTGGAAACAGGGAGTTTAATTGTGATTAAAGTCTATGCGCCTGCATCTATTGGCAATGTCAGTGTTGGGTTTGATGTACTGGGAGCGGCGGTCTCTCCAGTTAATGGTGCTTTATTAGGTGACTGCGTTACTGTCCGGGCAGCGAAGAGTTTCAGTTTGCGTAATGAAGGGCAGTTTGTAGGGAAGTTACCTGAGAAGCTGGAGCACAACATCGTTTATCAATGCTGGCAATTATTCTGCCAGTGTTTGAGCAAACAATTACCAGTGGAAATGACGCTGGAAAAAAATATGCCAATTGGTTCTGGCCTTGGCTCCAGCGCTTGTTCTGTTGTTGCAGGTTTGATGGCACTGAACGAGTTTGCAGGTCTCCCATTTAATGAAAGCCAATTACTGGCAATGATGGGGCAACTGGAAGGACGTATTTCCGGCAGTATTCACTATGATAATGTCGCGCCATGTTATCTCGGCGGTTTGCAACTGATTATGGAACAAGGAGATATTATCTGTCAGCCAGTACCAACGTTTGATGAGTGGTTATGGGTGATGGCCTATCCGGGCATCAAAGTTTCTACTGCGGAAGCCAGAGCAATTTTACCTGTAAAATATTCGAAGCAGGATGTTATCGATCATGGACGTTTCCTTGCCGGGTTTATTCATGCCTGTCATACACGGCAACCAGCGCTGGCAGCCAGATTGATGAAAGATGTGGTTGCTGAACCATATCGTACCCAACTGTTACCGGGTTTTGCTAATGCGCGTGAAACAGCAAAACGGGTAGGGGCATTGGCGTGTGGTATTTCTGGTTCTGGCCCGACATTGTTCTCCATTTGTAATGATATGGCGACCGCAGAGGAAATAGCTGAGTGGCTGCAACAGCATTATGTTCAGAATGATGAAGGTTTTGTACACATTTGCCGTCTGGATCTCGCAGGCGCACGACAAATAGGGTAACTAATGAAACTGTATAACTTGAAAGACAACCGCGAGCAGGTGAGTTTTGCACAAGCAGTCAAACAGGGGTTAGGTAAACAGCAAGGGCTTTTCTTTCCGCAAGATTTACCCGAATTCAGTCGTGAAGAAATTGACCAACTGTTAAAACTGGATTTTGTCACCCGCAGCGGTCGCATTCTTTCAGCATTTATTGGCGAGGAAATTCCGCCAGAACAACTGGCGACACGAGTTAAGCATGCTTTTACTTTTCCGGCGCCTGTTACCGACGTGGAAAATGATGTTGCAACGCTGGAATTATTCCACGGCCCGACACTGGCATTTAAGGATTTTGGCGGCCGTTTTATGGCGCAAATGTTGGCACAAGTTGCCGGTGAGCAGCCAGTCACTATCCTGACGGCGACTTCCGGCGATACGGGGGCCGCAGTAGCGCACGCCTTTTATGGGCTAAATAACGTACAAGTGGTCATCCTCTATCCACAGGGCAAAATCAGCCCGTTACAGGAAAAACTGTTTTGTACCTTGGGCAGTAATATTCACACAGTGGCGATTGACGGCGATTTCGATGATTGCCAAGCGTTGGTTAAACAAGCGTTTGATGATCAAGAGTTGAAACAAGCTCTGTATCTCAATTCAGCTAACTCAATTAACATCAGCCGCTTGTTGGCGCAAATTTGCTATTACTTTGAAGCGGTTGCTCAGCTACCAGAAGATAAACGTGAACAACTGGTTATTTCTGTACCGAGTGGGAATTTTGGTGATTTGACCGCGGGTTTATTGGCAAAATCGATGGGATTGCCGGTAAAACGCTTTATCGCTGCTACTAATGTTAACGATACGGTGCCACGTTATTTAACGGATGGAAAATGGTTGCCTCATCAAACGGTTGCTACGCTTTCCAACGCAATGGATGTGAGTCAGCCAAACAACTGGCCACGTATTGAAGAACTATTCCACCGTAAATCCTGGCCGTTGAGTGAATTGGGGTATGGTGTAGTCAATGATGATGTGACAAAAGAGACGATTAAGGAATTGGCTAAATTGGGTTATATCTCTGAGCCTCATGCTGCGGTTGCTTATCGTGTTCTGCGTGATCAATTACAAGACGGTGAATATGGGCTATTTCTCGGTACGGCTCATCCAGCGAAATTTAAAGAGAGTGTGGAACAGATTCTGGGTGAGGAATTACCATTGCCCAAAGCTTTGGCTGAACGGGCTGATCTGGAGTTGCTATCCCATTACTTACCGGCAGATTTTGCTAGGTTGCGATATTTCTTGATGGAAAGAGCACCCTAGTCATTATGAAAGTGGGCGCCGCACAGATCATGCGGCGTTTATTATTGATAATAAGGTCTTAATATTGTTCTGGGCGCTTAAATACCAGCTCATTCCCTTTGGATAACGATTCATCAAAGGCATAGCCATCCAGATTAAACTCCACCAGACGGTCAGTTTGTGTTAATTGGTTCTGAATAATAAACCGGCTCATCAGCCCACGGGCTTTTTTCGCATAAAAACTAATGATTTTATACTTACCGTTTTTCTCATCGAGAAATACAGGTTTAATAATTTTACCAGCTAACTTTTTCGTATTCACGGATTTGAAATATTCATCGGAAGCCAAATTAACCAACACATTATCACCTTGTTGTTCCAGCGCCTCATTGAGCTTTTCTGTGATCAAATCTCCCCAGAAAGCATAGAGATCTTTACCGCGTTTATTTTCCAGTTTGATCCCCATTTCCAACCGGTAAGGTTGCATTAGATCTAACGGACGAAGTACACCGTAAAGGCCAGACAAAATCCTCAGATGATTCTGAGCAAAATCAAAATCCTTATCGGAGAAAGATTCAGCCTGCATACCGGTATAAACATCACCTTTAAATGCCAGGATAGCCTGACGGGCATTTAAAGGTGTGAAATCAGCATGCCATTCGCCAAAACGGGCGGCATTCAAGCCGGCAAGTTTATCGCTGATACCCATCAAACTCGCAATTTGGGCAGGCGTCAGTTCGCGACAAATACGGATTAACCGCTTTGATTGGTCGAGTAATTCTGGTTGGCTATATTCCTCCGTGGCAAGCGGGCTTTCATAATCAAGAGTTTTTGCAGGTGAAATAGTAATAAGCATAATATCGTCCCGGTTGTTCAGATGAGGATACTTTAACAGAAGATAGGATAATAAAGAATTAATCACGACGATAGCGGAAACTGTGTGCGTGATATCTGTAGGGTAACAAGCTGATAATTTTGCACTCTATTTTATTGATCTATACCCGTCATCTTTCAAGTTGCCTCTTTGTTGGCTGCACTCGCTCACCCCGGTCACATAGTTACCTATGCTCCCGGGGATTCACTCCCTTGCCGTCGCGATGCATCTTGAAATCCATAGGGTATATACTGCACTTAACGTTAAAAACATTTAAATAATTTATAAAGGTATATTTTAATTTTAATTTATATATAAATTAAAATAAAGTTTTTTGGCTTATTAAAATATTAATTTTTGTGAGTTTGATCGATTTTTCTTGGATTGTAATATAGTAATTATTCTAAAAGTGAGAAAGTGTACAATATTACCAGTTTCTTATTTGATTGAAGTCGGGGAAATACCATTAATGAAATCGATTGGATAAATAAAATATAAGTGAGATAAGGTATGGAGAATAAAAATAGGCTATTATCCTCTGATATAATATCTATCTTTGGTACAGGAATAAGTGAAATAGCGCTTCTTTCGCTTGTATATTCAATTACCAAGTCGGAGATAGATACGTCTTTAATGGTATCTGTAAGGTTAACAGCGAGTATATTAGTTTTTGTGGTTATTGGCGGGCTAACTGCTCGGTTTAGTATGCGGGCTATTTGTATTTATTCGGATTTCTTCCGGGCAGTAACAATATTTCTTGCTGTATTTGTCAATAATATATATTTATTATTTTTCATATCTTTTCTTCTATCATTTTTTTCAGGTTTGAATATATCGATAAGGTCAGTGGCATACCAGGCATTTGTCAGCTCAGAAGAAAGAGTGGCTTTTATATCAAAGCAACAATTCTATTATGGGTTGCTCTCTATATCTTCTCCATTGATAGCAGGTTTTTTGATAAATATAACATCGATACGTTTTTTATTTATTATTGAATCAATGTGTTTTATTTTATCAATTATATTTCTCTTTTTTATCGGCGATTGGGGAATTAGAATAAAGGAAAAAGATATTTCTATGAAATATGGTGGTTTAGAATATATTATCAAGAATAATACTCAGAGAAATATATTATTATTCAGGATAAGTATTTTAACTGCAATGGTGTCATACCAAGTGATTTCAACCTATATAATGACTTCTCACTATGCAACAATTGTCTCTTTATTTAGTGAATTATATTCGTTTTCTTTTTCTGATTTAATTGCTTATTTTTCCTTTTTAGCTTCTGTTTCGATGTTATTTGGATCTTATTTTTCTAGCTACTATTTCAATATAAGTAAATTAAAAAAATCTTTCTTTCTTGGTTCTCTATTGATTGCAGTTGGGAGTATTCTTTGGGCTATGCCTTTGTCAAAAAGTGTCCTGTTATTTTATACTTTGGGAACTATGCTTATTTTTATCGGACTCTCTTTTTTAAGGATATCTCTCTATACATCAGGGCAAGAGCTGACCCCAGAAAAATATTTTGCTAGAATAATATCGTCTTCGGATGCAATTTCAAGAAGTTACCAGTCAGCCTTTGGTATTATCATAATAGGGTTAATCCCTTTGCTAGGAAGTAGTATTTTATTTCTCTTTTTTGCAATGTGTTCTTTGAGCTCAGTTTTTGTTGCAAAGAAAATAAGTGCTGACGTTGAGAATAAACTCACATTAAAGTAATTTTTTGTGAAAAAATTTATCTTCTAATCCCCGGGAGCAGAGTATAACTCTGTGACCGGTGTGAGTGATCGTTTTACCGCCTTGCAGCAAGGTTTTACCGTGTTATTATCAGTGGATGGCTCAATAACAATGCCACAATTTCACGCATAACGATGAGATATGACAAAATGACCGATAAACTAACCTCCCTGCGTAAACTGACAACAGTAGTGGCAGATACCGGGGATATTGCGGCGATGAAGCTTTATCAGCCACAAGATGCGACAACTAACCCATCTCTGATCCTTAACGCTGCACAAATTCCTGAATACCGTAAATTAATTGATGAAGCAATTGCGTGGGCGCGTGAACAGAGCGATTCCCGCGAGCAGCAGATTGTGGATGCCAGTGATAAACTGGCGGTAAATATTGGTTTGGAAATTCTCAAACTGATCCCTGGCCGTATTTCGACAGAAGTTGATGCCCGTTTGTCTTATGACACCGAACGCAGTGTTGCCAAAGCTAAGCGCTTGATTAAGCTATATAACGAGGCTGGTATCAGCAATGATCGGATTCTGATCAAATTGGCTTCAACTTGGCAGGGTATCCGTGCGGCTGAACAGCTAGAAAAAGAAGGGATTAACTGTAACCTGACACTACTGTTTTCCTTTGCTCAGGCGCGTGCTTGTGCGGAAGCCGGGGTTTATCTGATTTCGCCATTTGTTGGCCGTATCCTTGACTGGCATAAAGCGAACAGTGATCAGAAAGAGTTTGCTCCACACGAAGATCCGGGCGTCATTTCTGTAACTGAAATCTACCAATACTATAAACAACATGGCTATAACACTGTGGTTATGGGAGCAAGTTTCCGTAACGCTGGTGAGATCTTGGAATTGGCGGGTTGTGACCGTTTGACTATTGCTCCCGCACTGTTGAAAGAGTTGTCTGAAGCTCAGGGTGAAGTTGAACGTAAACTGGGTTATACCGGTGAAATTAAAGTGCGCCCAGAACCATTGAATGAAGCTCAGTTCTATTGGGAACATCATCAGGATGCAATGGCAACAGAAAAACTGGCGGATGGTATCCGTAAATTTGCTATTGATCAGGGCAAACTTGAGAAGATGATCTCTGATCTGCTGTAATGATAGGCGATAAACTATTCTTTTAGCGTTAAAGGCGGCATAATTGGCCGCCTTTTTGCTACTAAATTGTGTTAATTGAGGTTTATATGAATGAACTGCGCATTGGCTTGGTATCCGTCTCTGATCGTGCATCGAGCGGTATTTATCAGGACAAAGGGATTCCGGCATTAGAAGAGTGGCTGAAAAGTGCGATTACCACCCCTTTTCAGATAGAGGCTCGTCTGATCCCGGATGAGCAGATCATCATTGAACAAACCTTGTGTGAGCTAGTGGATGAAATCGGCTGTCATCTGGTTTTGACCACTGGTGGAACCGGCCCCGCACGCCGAGATGTGACGCCTGATGCTACATTAGCGGTTGCAGACCGTGAAATGCCGGGTTATGGCGAACAGATGCGTCAGATTAGTTTGCAATTTGTTCCAACGGCAATTTTATCCCGTCAGGTTGGTGTTATCCGCAGGCAGGCGCTGATTTTGAATTTGCCGGGGCAACCAAAAGCAATCGCAGAAACGTTGGAAGGCTTGAAAGACGAAAATGGCAAAGTTCTGGTATCCGGCATTTTTGCCAGTGTGCCGTATTGTATCCAATTGCTAGATGGCCCATATGTGGAAACCGATGATAAGGTAGTCGCGGCTTTTAGACCGAAAAGTGCTCGTCGTTGAACAATGAGTTGATTGTAGAAAGAATCAAAAAATCGAACTTTTATCCGCCACCTATCGAAAGGTAATTTCAACATTTTAAGCTTATAATTAGTTTGGTATTGTTGATTAGTTTGTTTGGAATAAATTTCGGGGTGAAAAAATGCAACGGTCAAAAAAAGTAAGGACTGGTTTTATTGTTGGCTTGGCATTGGTTATGAGTGCAATGGCACCAACGGTGACGCTAGCAATGGAGGCAAAGGCGACGGTAGCTCAGTTAATTAATCAGCGCCTTTCTTACATGAAAGATGTGGCGGGATACAAGGCTGAAAACCATTTACCTGTTGAGGTTTTGGCTCAAGAAAAGAAGGTTCTTGCTAAATCAATAAGTGAGGCTGAATCTTTCGGATTAAATGGAGAATCAGTCACACCGTTCATTATAATTCAGATGAATGCGGCAAAGGCGATTCAATATCGCTATCGAGCTGATTGGTTGCCTCTCCCTGAAAATAGTTGGCAACCGAAGCCGCTAGATGATGTTCGGATTAAAATTAGCGGGCTGAGTACGGAAATCCTCCAACAAATTGCGATCTTGCTCAAAGCCGGAGAGAAAATAAGCGTTTCTGACAAGGAAATGTTTATGAGGAATATTCAACAACACAATTTAAAGGATTCGGATAAACAGCAAATTTTCTCTGCGCTTGAGAAAGTGAAATTAAAATAAATCACAGTCCCTCGCCCTTAGCAAGAAAAGCCGGTCTTTTTAAAGTGAGCTTTTGGAGCTGGATTTGCTTTACGGTTTTTTAAGCTACCAGCAGCACATACAGCAACAATCTGTTTCGGCATACAGATAACCCTGCCTGATATCACGAGACACTGATCATGTTGTACAGGGCTTGATACCTCTCAGATTAAAGCGGCTTTATAGTTTTTCACTGAACGTCATATGTTAAAAGTAATCGCCTACGGGCTAACTTGCGCCTTGTATCTTATTGATGGTAACTCCTCGGAAGTTAAATTTGACGTATACAACGTCAAAGACAGTGTGCTGATAAAACCGAACCCAAAGACTAAGCTTTTTCCTTAACTCCTGCCTGTAATTGTGGTGATAATTTGTTTTTTAGGTTGACAAAATCGACATTATTCATGACATTCATGCATATTGGCATGACAAAAAATCATTTTTGATTGTCATTATATTTAAGAGGTTGGTTATGAATATCGTTGCTGAGGACATTGTTGCCCTCATAGAAGCGTCCTTGGATGCTAATTATACAGAAGTTAGAAGTGTCAGTAATAGAATAGCTAAATCTATCAGTGCTGATGATATGGATGTTGCTAAAAAAATTAAATCCATAGTAAGACGTAAGGGAGTTCCACTTCGTAGTTCGGGATATAGTGATAGTTTACCTGTTGACCCTAAATCAAGAATGCCTTTAATTGAGGAACACCAGTGGTCAGTGACTCCTATTTTTTTGGGCGAGTCTGAGAGTATTACTTTCAATGCTTTTATTGAAAGTGTTAAGCATCAAAAAAAGCTAATTGAAAATGGGTTATCAGGAAGATTGGGGTTGCTGTTATCAGGTCCACCGGGTACCGGTAAGACATTGATTGCTGGTCATGTTGCTTCTCAACTAAATAGGCCGTTATTCGTTGTCAGATTAGATTCAGTAATATCATCATTATTGGGTGATACAGCTAAGAATTTAAGGCAAATTTTTGATTATGTACCTTCTAGAAACGGCATATTGTTATTAGATGAGGTTGATGCGGTTGCTAAGATACGTGATGATCGGCACGAAATAGGTGAGCTTAAACGTGTTGTGAATACTTTGATACAAGGCTTAGATTCACTGGATGATAGCGCAGTAGTAATTGCGGCAACTAACCACGCAGATCTTTTAGACCCCGCGATTTGGCGACGTTTTCCATATAAAATTCGCTTTGGTATGCCAAACCTAGAAGTTAGGGAGTCTCTTTGGAATCATTTCCTTTTCCAAGATAAGGGGATATCAAAGGAGTTAAAAGCACTATCTATAATATCAGACGGATTAAGTGGAGCAGATATTGAAACTATAGCAATAGCGGCAAGAAGACAGGCAATTTTGACTAATTCGGATATTGATATTGTAGCGGTCATTCAAGCAATAATTGGGGGTGATTCACATAACTCGATTATACCTTACAGAGAAGGGTTAAGCTCGGATAATAAAAAAAACATCGTTAATTTGCTTTCCGAAACTAAATTGTTTACTCAGGCTGAAATCGGTAGTTTTTTGAAACTAAGTAGACAGACAATTTCAAGCTATCTTAAGGAATAGGAATTATGGCTGAGGGTGTTAGAAGTCCTTTATTAAATCCTGTACTATCTTTTTTAGATAAGCCAGTTCCCAATACAGTGAGTGGTGGCGGGAAAAACTCTAAAGGTATAATTTGGGCACGATTAGATGATCAAAAAGAGAAGCTATCGAAAGAGCTTAGACGTATTAGCGAAGATGATGGTATTGTTTCCCATTCAGGTAAAATTCATCTATTAGCTAAAATGTTTGATGATTCTCTTGCACCATCTTGGACCCCTGATGATTTATTTGAAGCAGATGATTTAACAAGAATAGTTGCTCCGGCTTTTGATGGATACTTAGTCGAAATCTCAGGTTCTAGAATCTCTAGTTTGATTGAGAAAATAAAAAAAGCGAAAAATGCTCGAATTAAAGTCGATATTTCTCGTCTTGAAAGTATTATTGGTTTTGATAAAAATCAAGTATTACGAGGAAGAAAGGCAAAAGCTGTTTTTGAAGCGTTCGATGATGTAGAAAAGCAATTCAATGTTTGGATTTTACCATTCCATGATAAAAAAGCAAGAGTATCTGTTAAGAAAGAACTTGAAGAATTTGCTAATCAGAAGATTATTGGTTTTGGTCATTCTAAATTTGATAATGTTTTTAAAAATGAAGAAATACAAAAAAAGGGAAATAGATATTTCCCAAGAAAATTGGATGAGTATTTAATCGACGGAACATTATCATTTACCACGGTAATAAATAATTTAGAGAATTTTAATAAGTTAATTAGCTCTGGTATTGTTTATAGAATTGAGCCGGTACATAATGTTTCAGCAAAATCAGTGCCACCAGGTAGCGGTAAAGAACCGATACCTAATTTATCTAACTTGAAAAATATCCCAACAGTAGTAATTGTTGATGGTGGTTGCTCTGCTGTTTCTTATTTACCTTTTAACGTAATGAGTATTACTCCATTAGTAGATCAGCATGATGCAGATTTAAAGCATGGTAATAAGGTTACTTCAGTAATTTGCCAAGGATCTGCATGGAATAATAATCTTGCTTTACCTGAGTTGGCGTGCAAGTTTATTAGCGTTCAAGCAATTAATAAAAAAGGAGTAGTTATCCAACCAACGACCGAACAATTTATTAACTATCTTAGAGATGTTGCTAATGAGACAAAAGGGATATCTCAGGTATGGAATCTTTCATTTAATGAGAGTGAGCCATATTATTCGAATGAAGAAATTAGTTATTTAGGGCATGAAGTTAATCGAATTGCCCGTAAGTTTAACATATTACCAATTATTTCAATCGGTAATGTAAGCAGATCAAATAGTATAAGATTGTGTCCTCCTGCCGATTGTGAATCTGCTTTAACTATAGCGGGACGATGTGCGGATGAAAATGGTATGGCAACTACACCTTGCTCGATGAGTTTGCGAGGGCCTGCTCCGGCAGGGATGAAAAAGCCGGAACTATCTTGGTTTTCAACGTTACGAATGATTGGTGGGGTAATAGATACTGGAACTAGTTATAGTACACCTCTTATTTCATCAATAGCAGCACATGTGTTTAAAAATCTAAAAGAACCTACTCCTGATTTAGTTAGAGCATTGTTAATAAATAAAGCTGAGAGGTGTGCACATGATTTGCGTCTAGGTTGGGGCTCACCTTGGAAAGAAGGTAATAACCTTCCTTGGTATTGTGATGAAGGGACAGTTACTCTCGCTTGGAATAGTAAAATTCGTGCAGGGTTTGCATATTATTGGAATGATATTCCTCTACCTACTGAAATGTTGGAAGATGGAAAAATTAAAGGAGAAATAATATTAACAGCAATATTAAAACCCTTGGTTTCTGAATTGGGAGGCGAAAATTATTTTGCTACTAGGCTACAGTGCTCTTTGCAGAGCATTAGTAACGACGGTAAAGTAAAAAATCTTCTTGGTACTATGAAGGAATCTAAAGAAAAAGAACTTCAGTCTCGCCAAGAGTTAGCTAAATGGAGCCCGATAAGACATCATGGAAAATCTTTTTCAGGAGTATCCGTTGATAATACGAAGTTAAGACTCTATGCTCGAATTTTTACCCGTGATTTATATCAGTTTGATATGTCATCACACCATGAACTATCTGAACAAGAGGTATCATTTGTCTTAACTTTTAAAAGTCACAATAAAGATTTTGGTATTTATAACACAATGAAACAACGTTTAGGACCAAAAGCTGAAGTTGGAATAATTGAGCAACATATTGATATTGATAATACAATATACCCTATGGATTTCAAGTTGCATCGCGACGGCAAGGGAAAGAATCCCTGGGAGCATAGATAACTATGTGACAGGGGTGAGTGCAGCCAACAAAGAGGCAGCTTGAAAGATGACGGGTATAGACATTGAAAAATGGGATAGCAATATGCTCATAACGGACTGGAAGAGGGGGAAAAATTTGCCTTCTTCCAACCCGCGGTTTATTACGGTTTTATCTCGCCAATGGGCAGAATAGTGCGTCCATACTGCTCATTCAGCACTTCCGCCATTGCCAGATAAAATGCGCTGGCACCACAAATTATCCCTTCATAACCGGCAATCGTCAGAAGAGTGGTATTTCCGGTAAAGTTGCCAATCGCTAACAAAGCGAACAACAGTGTCAGGCCACCAAAGATAAACTGTAGTACGCGGTTAGCCTTGAAGGTGCCAAAGAACATAAACAGAGTAAACACACCCCATAGGCCAAGATATACCGCTAAATATTGGCTGCTGGTGGCTTCTGCCAGTCCCATTTTAGGCAGAAATAATAACCCGACCAGACTGAGCCAAAACAACCCATAGGAGGTGAAAGCCGTTGCGGCAAAGGTATTGCCTTTCTTATATTCAAAAATCCCTGCCAGTACTTGAGCCAGGCCGCCGTAGAAAATGCCCATACTCAGGATAACGGATGCCAGTGGAAAGAAACCTGCGTTATGCAGATTAAGCAGAATGGTTGTCATGCCGAAGCCCATTAGCCCTAAGGGGCCGGGGTTAGCCAATTGATTCGCGTTCATAAGTCCTCTGAAAGAAAGTCATATACCCGTCATCTTTCAAGTTGCCTCTTTGTTGGCTGCACTCACTCACCCCGGTCACATAGTTTTCTATGCTCCCGGGGATTCGCTCCCTTGCCGTCGCGATGCATCTTGAAATCCATAGGGTATAAATAGCAAAGGTGGCGAATCATAATGATCTGTCAGCAATGAAACAATAATCTTTGAAATAATAAAAAGGTTTTTTTTTCGCATCCCCCCTTGATGATAGCTTTAACGACCCCATCTTATAATCAACCGCAGTTGCTAATCGCTGTCCTATACAGCCGGTGTTATAAGCAAGGGTGAGGAATCGCGTAGAGGCAAAAAATAGGTGCCATTGAAATGCAGAGAGTTATCCTCATATTGATTAGCAACTTGATTGATTACGAATTTCTTTGGAGGCGTTTAGATGGGTAAAATTATTGGTATCGACCTGGGAACTACCAACTCTTGTGTAGCTATTATGGATGGCACGACAGCTCGTGTGCTGGAAAACAGCGAAGGTGATCGCACAACCCCTTCCATCATTGCTTATACCCAGGATGGAGAGACTCTGGTTGGTCAACCGGCTAAACGTCAGGCTGTTACTAACCCGCAAAATACGTTGTTTGCTATTAAGCGTCTGATTGGCCGTCGTTTCCAAGACGAAGAAGCGCAACGCGATGTAGCTATCATGCCATACAAAATTATTGCGGCAGATAATGGCGACGCATGGCTGGAAGTGAAAGACCAGAAGATGGCTCCTCCTCAGGTTTCTGCTGAAGTTTTGAAGAAAATGAAGAAAACGGCAGAAGATTATCTGGGTGAGCCAGTGACTGAAGCGGTAATCACCGTACCTGCATATTTTAACGATGCTCAGCGTCAGGCAACCAAAGATGCGGGCCGTATCGCAGGTCTGGAAGTAAAACGTATTATCAACGAACCAACGGCCGCTGCACTGGCTTATGGCTTGGACAGAGAAGTGGGTAACCGTACTATCGCGGTTTATGACCTCGGTGGTGGTACTTTCGATATCTCTATTATCGAAATCGATGAAGTTGACGGCGAAAAAACCTATGAAGTACTGGCGACCAACGGTGATACTCACTTGGGCGGCGAAGATTTCGATAGCCGTATGATCAACTATCTGGTTGACGAATTTAAGAAAGATCAGGGCATTGATCTGCGTAACGACCCATTGGCAATGCAACGTCTGAAAGAAGCAGCAGAAAAAGCTAAAATTGAGCTTTCTTCTGCACAGCAGACTGATGTGAACCTGCCATATATCACCGCAGATGCAACTGGTCCTAAGCACATGAATATCAAAGTGACCCGTGCGAAATTGGAATCACTGGTAGAAGATCTGGTTAAACGTTCTATGGAGCCTGTACGAGTTGCATTGCAAGATGCCGGCCTGTCAGTTTCTGATGTGAACGATGTCATTCTGGTGGGCGGTCAGACCCGTATGCCAATGGTACAGAAAGTGGTTGCTGACTTCTTCGGTAAAGAGCCACGTAAAGATGTGAACCCTGACGAAGCGGTAGCAATGGGTGCTGCGGTACAGGGCGGTGTTCTGGCTGGTGATGTGAAAGATGTCTTGTTGCTGGATGTTACACCACTGTCTCTGGGTATCGAAACAATGGGTGGCGTTATGACTTCCCTCATTGTGAAAAACACCACGATCCCAACCAAACACAGCCAGGTGTTCTCTACGGCGGAAGACAATCAGTCTGCGGTAACTATCCATGTGTTGCAGGGTGAGCGTAAACGTGCCGGCGATAACAAATCTTTGGGCCAGTTCAATTTGGATGGTATCCAAGCAGCACCTCGTGGTATGCCTCAGATTGAAGTGACTTTTGATATTGATGCTGACGGTATTTTGCATGTATCTGCCAAAGACAAAAACACCGGTCGCGAACAGCAGATCACTATCAAAGCCTCTTCTGGTCTGAATGAGGACGAAATTCAACGTATGGTTCGTGATGCAGAAGCTAACGCTGAATCTGATCGTAAGTTTGAAGAGTTGGTACAAACGCGTAACCAAGCAGATCAACTGGTTCACGGTACCCGTAAGCAAGTAGAAGAAGCGGGTGACAAGCTGCCAGCAGAAGATAAAACTGCAATTGAAAGTGCTATCACTCAGCTAGAAACCGCAGCGAAAGGCGAAGATAAAGCGGATATTGAAGCGAAAATTCAGGCTTTGGTTCAGGCTTCCGCTAAGTTGTTGGAAATTGCTCAACAGCAGGCTCAGGCTGGTGCAACCGCAGATGCTGGTGACAGTGCGAAGAAAGATGACGACGTTGTAGACGCTGAATTCGAAGAAGTTAAAGATAAAAAATAATAGCCCTTAGCGGGCGCGGTGACAGTTAGATGATGACAACTGTTGCTGATTAACCGGCACGGGCGTTGAGGGAACTCTGCGCCCGTGCGCGTATGTTAAGGGTAAAATAAGAGATGGCGAAAAGAGATTATTACGAGGTTTTGGGGGTTTCCAAAACAGCGAGCGAAAAAGAGATTAAAAAAGCCTATAAGCGGCTGGCGATGAAATATCATCCTGATCGTAATCAGGGCGATAAAGAGGCAGAAAGCCAATTCAAAGAAGTTAAAGAAGCTTATGAAATTCTGACGGATGACCAGAAACGGGCTGCTTATGATCAATATGGTCATGCTGCTTTTGAACAAGGCGGCATGGGCGGCGGCGGAGCTGATTTTAGCGATATCTTTGGTGACGTTTTCGGTGATATTTTCGGTGGTGGTCGTCGTCAACAGCGTCCAAGCCGCGGTGCTGATTTGCGTTACAGCATGGAATTGACGCTGGAAGAAGCGGTTCGTGGTGTGACCAAAGAGATCCGTATCCCGACACTGGAAACTTGTGATATCTGTCATGGTAGCGGCGCTAAAGCAGGAACCAGCCCTGTAACCTGTTCAACCTGTCAAGGTGCTGGTCAGGTTCATATGCGTCAGGGATTTTTCACCGTTCAGCAACCTTGCCCACACTGTCATGGCCGTGGTCAGATCATCAAAGATTCTTGCCATAAATGTCATGGTCATGGGCGAGTTGAAAGATACAAAACCCTGTCTGTCAAAATCCCGGCGGGTGTGGATACCGGTGACCGTGTTCGTTTGAGTGGTGAGGGTGAAGCGGGGGCTAAAGGCGCACCCGCAGGTGATTTGTATGTTCAGGTACAGGTGAAATCACACCATATTTTTGAGCGTCAAGAAAGTAATCTCTATTGTGAAGTGCCGGTTAACTTTGCAATGGCGGCACTGGGTGGAGAAATCGAAGTTCCAACTCTCGATGGCCGTGTGAAATTGAAAATACCTGCGGAAACCCAGACAGGTAAAATGTTCCGCATGAAAGGCAAAGGTGTTAAATCTGTCCGCGGTGGTGTTCAGGGTGATTTATTGTGCCGGGTAGTGGTAGAAACGCCGGTTAAATTAAATGAAAGACAGAAAGAATTACTGCGCGAATTGGGTGAATCTTTCGGTGGGGCCGGCGAAGAAACGAATAGCCCACGTTCTAAAAGTTTCTTCGATGGCGTAAAGAAATTTTTTGATGATTTGACCAAGTAAATATCTTCACATAATAGAGCTGGATTGTTAAATAAAGCTCGAATTATGGGTAAAAAGTCCTCGTTTTGGATGAGGACTTTTTGTTTTGGTTAAGAATTATAAACTAAACGTAATTTGTGTGAGCAAATTATAGGCATCATCCTCTTTTGGTGTCACTGATGGGTGATGAGTATACGATAAGCTATTAGTCCAATAGATTCCGTTATAAACACGATAACTATAGGCTACGGAAGCGGTTGCACTATAACTTTCAGCAAGTTGACCATTGCGAGAGAAATAATTTTTTGCATCGTCACTGAACTTATTATAAGCCAGACCAAAAGTAACCATATCGTTTGGACGCGAATCAAATGGACCAATACTGAACAGTGATAATGAAATGTCGGCATTAAACAGGTTACGATCTTTTGGCGCATAGTTGGCTTTACCGTCAATATACCAGCCACGGAAAGGCATTGACGTATCCGGCTTGGTTATTTGGTGGGTAGCTGCGATATAATGAGAGTAAGTGTAATCTTCATACTCTGAATTGTTATAGTTAAAATAAGGTGTTTTATTGAATACCGATCCACCCCGCAGCCAGATCATATTCTCCGTTTCATTGGCATTAACACGATAACCTAATTCGTTGATGACTAAGGTTCCTGCACTGGGAAGTTTCCAGCGCAGACCATAGGTATTATATTTTGAATCGGTTTTTAAACCTTCTGAGCTTTGACTTCTGGCAACGCCAATGTGGTCATACCAACGTTTATTTTCCGATAAAAACCGAATATCTATCGATGGACTTGGTTTGCTAATGGTTAGTCCAGCTTGGGACAACATCACACTGGTTGGCCCTAGCGCTGATGATGCTGTACTGCTACCCAAAAATAAGCCATAAAAATGGGAGAGTAGTGTCGTATAGCCATAATTTAATATGACTCGATCATTCAATAAGGGTTGATTAATGGAAAAGGCTGAGACAAAAGGATGTCCATCTTGACCATTATTTTTGAAGTTATTATAAGCATAGGTTAAACCTAAACGCAGTTGCGCTTTATCAGTGAAACCAATCCGTGATAAATCATAAGTGAGTTCTGTCGCGGCGATATTACCGGTCGTTAAGCGCTGTCCCATATAATTGGGATTAGGCGTATTTTTCCAGCTTCTTGATATATCGTAGGTTAGATTAGTAAGTAGTTGAAAATTTGCATAAAAGCCACGATCGGCCATCTCTTTTCTAAGGCCGCCCCATTCAGGAAATACTGTATCGCATGCAGATGAAACCGAAGGTGTTTCTGGTCCTCTTGGTAAAAGGGTATCATACGAGTGACAGTTATTTTCCGCTGCTACCGTGATATTGTTATAAAGCAAAATAAGTGGAATCGTGAGTAAAAGAAATTTATTGGTTATTTTCATTTTCTACCTCCGGGGCTTGAAGGGTATTACCGTGACTGCTGATCACCTCTTTATACCAACTAAAACTTTTTTTACGCCGCCGTTCTAATGTCCCATTACCTTGGTCATCGCGATCGACATAAATAAACCCGTACCGTTTTGACATTTCTGCTGTAGAGGCGCTGACCAAATCTATTGGCCCCCATGAGGTATATCCTAATAATTGAACACCATCTTCAATGGCTTCCCGTATCTGAAATAAATGATCGTTGAGATAGTTAATCCGATAATCATCAATAATAGAGCCATCGTCTTGAATAACATCCCTGGCACCCAAACCGTTTTCTACAATAAACAGGGGTTTCTGGTAACGGTCATATAGCATATTGAGAAGATAGCGAATGCCTTGGGGATCGATTTGCCATCCCCATTCTGAGCTGGACAGATAAGGATTTTTCACCGGATTAATGATATTCCCTGAGGTCTTGATAATCTCAGGATTTGTCGTTGCACAGCTACTCATGTAGTAACTGAAAGAGAGAAAATCAACGGTTTCTTTGAGTGCTTTTTTATCTTCATCTGTGATATCAAGTGTAATATTTTGTTCTTCAAATAGACGGGACATATAGGATGGATAATATCCACGAGCTTGTACATCAAAGAAGAACAACCATTCGCGATTCTTTTTCAATGATTCTAATATATCATCAGGGTGACAAGTCAATGGATAATAAGGGGCCGCTGCCACCATATTACCTATTTTTGCATCAGGAATAATTTCATGGCAGGCTTTAACTGCTTTAGCACTGGCAACTAATTGATAATGTAGCGCCTGATAAATATCTTGAATTTTACTTTTTTCTGGTAATCCTGCGCCGGTAAAACAAGAGAATAAAGACATGTTAATTTCATTGAATGTCAGCCAATATTTTACTTTATGTTGGTAACGTTTAAAAACAGTTCTGGTATAATGGTCAAAAAACGCAATTGTTTCACGATTTCCCCAACCACCATATTTTTTTACTAAGCCATAAGGCATTTCAAAATGGGAAAGCGTAATGAGTGGTTGAATATTATATTTTATCATTTCGTCAAACAGGCGATCATAAAAAGCTAAACCATTTTCGTTCGGTATTTTTTCATCTCCTTCAGGAAATATGCGTGTCCAGGCGATAGAGGTTCTCAGGCATTTAAATCCCATTTCAGCAAATAGCGCAATATCTTCGGGATAACGATGATAAAAATCGATGCCAATATCCTTAATATGAAAATCACCCAAACTGCGTTCCATGCTGTGACCAATGACTCCACAAGGTTGCATATCTGAGGTTGATAACCCTTTGCCATCTATTTGATAGGCACCTTCAACTTGATTTGCCGCCAGCGCTCCTCCCCAAAGGAAGTTATTTGGAAATTGTTTTTTCATGATTTTCCTCTTGTTAATTGCTCGTTAAACTTGGAAGATATTCTCTTAATATGATTCTTCATTTCAGAGTTTAAATTAATTTTTTGCATGGGATGTTATTAGTGGAACTTTTACTTCTGATGGCAAACCGAATAAATAGGTTGCGATACAGGAGAAGACAAATGAACCTAACGAACCTAATATGACACTCCAGAAAGCACTATCTATGCCGGCGGGAGAAATAAATGAGGTAAACGCAAAGATACCCATGCCGCCAACGTTATATGCTGTTCCTGAATAGAAACCGACAATTGCCCCGCCAAGCGCCCCACCAATACAACCGATAATAAATGGACGTTTTAGTGGTAGTGTGACACCATAAATAGCAGGTTCGGTGATGCCAAAGAGACTTGATATCAGTGCGGTACCTGATAATGTTTTCATATTCTTATCACGTGTACGTAAAAATACCCCCAGAGTTGCGCCTGCTTGACCAAATATTGCTGGCTGGAGCAGTGGGGAGAGCATATCTTTTTTCTGGGTCATCATGTTATTGATCATTATTGGGATAAGTCCCCAATGCAGACCGAAAATGACACAAACTTGCCACAATGCACCCATAAAAAGTCCAGCAATGACCGGATTTAATTGATAGAAAAAGAGATATCCGGCAGCCAGGCTATCACTGAGCTCTGTTGCTATAGGGCCAATAACTACAAAAGTCAAAGGAACCGTAATCAATAGACACAGGAAAGGTGTGGCAAACAGTTTGACGGAGGAATGAAACCAGCTATTAAACTTCTTTTCCAGCAAGCAGCTAAACCATGCTGATAAGATAATGGGAATAACGGTTGAGCTATAATTAATGAAAGAGATAGGAATGCCAAGGAAATTGAGGTGAACAGCAGGAGTCGTTTGCGAAAGTTTAAATGCCTCGGTCATGGTGGGATAGGTTAAAGCGGCCCCGATAACCATCGTAATAAACGGGTTGCCTCCGAACCGCTTACCTGCGGTATACCCTAATAAAATAGGCATGAAATAGAGCATGGCATCACCGGTAGCGTATAAAATTTTATAGGTCCCGCTGTCTATGCTCATCCAATTGAATACGTTGGATAAAGCGAGAATGCCTTTAATTAATCCGGCGGCGACCAATACACCTAATAGCGGGGTAAAAATACTGGAAATAATATCAATGGCGACATCAAGAATGCGTTTTAAACCTCTGGCGTTATCTCGTTTTATCTCTTGCTGTGAAGTTATATTTTGTGCTGCTTCTGCATCATCTTGTAAGTATTTATGATTAATATCATCGTAAACATCCCCTACGTGACTACCGATGACGACCTGATATTGCCCACCACTCTCTACTACGGTAATAATTCCCTTAGTCTGTTTGAGTAATTCGCTATTGGCCAGACTGCTATCTTTAAGTTTAAATCGTAAACGAGTCGCGCAATGGACCAGGCTAGATATATTCTCTTTCCCACCTATTGCGCTAACTATTTTCTCTGCCAGACTTTCGTATCTCATTAGACTTCCCCTTCATTTAATACGCTGAAAACAGCGAAAGACCGAATTTAAGGCAAAAAAAAACCTAATCCATCATCTACAATCGTCCTGGAATAAGGGGATCGTGACGTGATGGATTAGGTTTTGCCCGACGTCAGTCGCAACTAAGTCGGTAACAAGCCTATATCAGTTGGTCAAAAACTAATTACTCCTTGCGATACTTGCAAGTTATTAAATGTAATTTTGGTAAAAATGTGATGCTTATCATAAATACCTTGGGTAAGTGGATATGTTGCTGTGTCGTTGACTTTGTAAAAATAATGCCTTAGCCTGAAAGATAACATAATGAATATAGTGTACAGGAGTGTTACTGATAAGATCAGGCACAACCAGGTCACAAATATATTTCACCTATTTTATAGGCTTAGGTTGGCGCATATAATAGTTTATCCTGTAAGGTATCTCTTTTGTTAACGATAGTAAAACTCATAAATAATAATGTCGTTCTTGCCATTGATGAGAATAATAATGAAGTTATTCTAATGGATAAGGGCATAGGTTTTAATAGAAAAAAAGGTGATAGGCTGAATATTCAAGATGTTGCAAAAGTCTTCACTGTTGAAAAGAACGATAGAATTAATCAAATTATTGCGACTATTCCAGTCTCAGTTATAGAGCTAACCGAGAAAATTATCGCATTAGGGAAAGATCTTCTTGGCAAATCTCTCAACGATTCATTACTCATTACTTTGTCAGAGCATTTAAACTTTGCATTTGAGCGTGTGAGTAAAGGATATCAGATTGGTAATGTCTTACAATGGGAGATCCCTCATCTTTACCCGTTGGAATATGAAGTCGGTAAACAGGCGCTTATCTATATTAATGACCAGATTGAAAAACCATTACCGCCGATAGAAGCCTCATTGATTGCCTTGCATTTTGTCAATGCTCAATATGAAGGGCAAACAATGGGAGATACATTAAAATTAACGAATTTGATTAATAAAACGGTTAAGCTCATTCATTACTATTTTCATGTTAACCTTGATACAACCTCGGTAAATTACTCTCGTTTTATTACGCATTTGCGCTATTTCCTGATTAGACAAAATAAAAATGAGCATTCTTCTGCGATTGAGGTGGATTTTTCTCTGCAAGAGTTGATAGAAGAAAAGTATTTCAAAAGCTACAACTGTGCAGTTAAGCTAATTAAATATCTGAGGGAGAAATACCAATGGAAAGTGCCCGATGATGAATTGATTTATTTAGTCATTCATATAGAACGGGTGGTTAATGATAGTTATAAGGGCAGAGAATGATAAGTAAATGGATCGTCAAATAAGTGTCAATCGCTAATGGTATTAGATGAGTATATTTATGTGATTTAGATTTTTTGGGTAACAGATTAGAGGTGGGGGATAAAATGAGAGATGAAGATTTTTCAAAAGAGATCATTAGATTTATTGGCGGACAAGAAAATATAAATAAAAGTTGGCATTGTGTTACCAGATTGCGTTTTAATATTATAGATGATAGTAAAATGGATATTGCTGCGATTAGAAAAATGCAGGGGGTTATTGGGGCGCATTTTCACAGCGGGCAATTACAAATAATTATTGGTAATAGAGTTGTTGAAATATTTAGTGAAATAATTAAGCAGTTAAAAGAAAATGAAGGAAATCATTATGGTCCAAAAAAGGGTTTCATTAGTCATATTCTTGACGTCATTTCAGGCATATTTGTTCCCATATTGCCAGCAATTGTAGGGGCGGGTTTACTTAAAGGCGGATTAATTTTTTTCTATATGATGGATTGGGTTTCAGAGCAGAGTAATGAGTATAAGTTATTATATATTTTTTCTGATACACCTCTCTATTTTTTGCCTGTTCTTTTGGCTTTTTCAGCGGCAAGAAAATTTAAAACAAATGAATTTATTGCCGCCACATTAGCGTGTATTTTAATTTATCCAACATTATCTGACCTTGTGAGCAGTTCTGGTGGCGAATATTTCAATGTATTTGGTATTACTATTCCCGCTATTCATTATAGTTATACTGCCATTCCAATTATTTTAGGGGTTTGGTTGCTCAGTTATATTCATAGATGGGTAGATAGGTTTATTCCAACGGTATTGAAAATAATATTTACACCATTATTGGTCTTATTAATTTCTGCACCTATTTTATTGATTGTTGCTGCACCGTTGGGAAATACAATTGGTTTGTATATTGAAAAGTGGCTTTTAATATTATTTTCCGTGGCTGGACCGTTTGCGGGATTATTGTTAGGTGGATTGATACCTATTTTAGTTATTACTGGGATGCATTATGCCTTTTTGCCAAGTGTTTTTGCTAACTTTAAGTCTCTTGGATACGATTTTATGTTATTACCTATCAGTTTTGCGAGTAATATTGCACAAGCTGGTGCGACATTAGCAGTCGCAATTAAAATTAAAGACAGGCAAATGAAATCATTAGCTTATTCATCTTCATTCTCTGCTTTTTTAGGCGTAACTGAACCTGCAATGTATGGCGTTACGCTTAAATTAAGAAAACCTTTTTATGCTGCATTAATGGGTGGAGCCGTTGGTGGCGCTATTATAGGTATTTTCTCTGTGAAAATATTTGCTTTTAGTGTGCCGGGATTGGTGTCATTACCTTTTTATATGCAAAAAGATAGCAATAATTTTATTTTTATTTTGCTTGGCATTTTTAGTAGTTTCTTAGTGGCATTTATATCCACTTTATTAATGAAATTAGAATCTAATGTTGATTCTATAGTATTAATAAAGCCATGCTTTTCAAAAAAGAAGAAAATCATATTACGTTCTCCGATGACCGGCACAATAGAATCTCTCTCAAGAGTACCTGACGATACTTTTTCTGAAAAAATTATTGGTGATGGTATTGCTATTATTCCTACCGAAGGTGTGGTTAAATCGCCTTTTAATGGTAAGGTTTCAATGATTACTCCGACTGGACATGCTATTGGTTTAATTTCCGATCAAGGAGTAGAGTTATTAATTCATATTGGTATTGAAACGGTAGGTTTGCAAGGCGCAGGATTTAATTTACAAATTATAGAAGGGCAGAGAGTGGTTGCCGGTGAGGTATTAGTTAATTTTGATCTGGAATTTCTTCAAGAGAATAAAATTCAGATTATATCGCCAATTATCGTCACTAATAGTGAGGAATATCACTCAATAATGCCGACTAAAAGAAGAAGAGTTATTGGATGTAAAGATGATTTGTTGGTTATTAATCGATGTTGATTTGTTTTCCAAGTAATTAGTGTATGTTGATAATATTCTTAATGCTTTTTTTTATTTAAAGATTGCGATATGACCAGTTTTAATACCTGTTAATTATTCATGCTGTTTTCTCGTTATTATTGTCTTATTTTATCTTTTCTGTCGAATTCTTAGAAATTATCTAGCTATATAAATTCTGAAAAAATATATTTTTCATAATATTAAGTCATATTGAATACTCATATTTTGAGGTGAAAAATTAAACAATCTACATTGACAATTAACCCTAAAAGGGCTACTTTTTATTGTGTAATAATATAAGGTAGCGGAATGGCCGCAGCCTGACATCCCTAAAAAGGAAGAACGATGAGCACTACTGAAATGACTACTGCTGAACTCGAAAAAATCCACGCTGAAATAGCAAAATTAATGGCAGAAACGACAAAGATAAATCGTGAGGCGACGTGGTATCCGATTGTTGTTGCTTCTACTCTTATTGGTGCGGTAGCGACTATCACAACTCTATTGCTCAAATTCATTTAATTGATTGGCCCCGTAAGGGGCTTTGTTCTGGAATACTTATGCGACTGATCGGCAATTATTCTCCTCCTACTACAGAAGATCTCATTAAACTCAAAGAAGAATTAGGTTTCACGGGAGAACAAATGGCCGATTTAGCGGGAGTTTCCGGTAACAATCAATGGAGAAAATACACGGGTGGGAAAATGCCACGTGTTATTTCTCCGCACATTCTATTTTATATAGCAACACAGTTAACACTATCAGAAGATGATTTAAACCGCATTTTGGCTAAGATGCGGGAAATTGGTGCTAATGTAAGATAAATAGGCACGCTCCACTTAACGATTTCCTCTGATTGATAATCTATTTTATTGAGATGTAGATCATCAATAGATCGGTTATAGCGAATTATTCTGGTCATAAAATCGATTTTTTTCGAAACCATAGCTAGAGTACCATTTAAGTCCGATCAGTTTCAGAGGTTAATCATCGTGACAGCAATTATTCGTCAATTCCTGAAATTAGAAGCGGCTGGAGGGCTTCTTCTTATCATCACTGCCATTATTGCGTTGATAATGGCAAACTCGCCATTACAGGGTATTTATCAGCAATTTCTTAATATTTCGGTGGCAGTACAATTCGCTGCACTGGAGATCAATAAGCCTTTGTTGTTGTGGATTAATGATGGCTTGATGGCGGTCTTCTTTTTGATTGTTGGTTTGGAAGTAAAACGGGAACTGTTGGAAGGCTCTTTGGCAGGGCGTGATAAGGCACTATTTCCGGTGATAGCGGCGATAGGTGGTATGGTCGCTCCGGCACTAATATATCTACTCTTTAATGGCAATGATGAGTTTACCCGTCAGGGTTGGGCTATTCCTGCGGCAACCGATATTGCTTTTGCCTTGGGTGTGATGGCGCTATTGTCTAAGCGAGTACCAACAGAACTCAAGGTTTTCTTGTTGGCACTTGCGATTATTGATGATCTGGGCGTTATCGTGATTATCGCTCTGTTTTATACCAAAACAGTTTCTCTTGTGGCGCTTGGATTGTCAGCGGCAATGATTGCTTTGCTGGTTTGGATGAATTGGCGCGGTGTCGAAAAAACATCGGCTTATCTGGCTGTTGGCACTATCCTTTGGGTTTGCATCTTGAAATCGGGTGTTCATGCAACACTAGCCGGCGTCATTGTTGGTTTTCTGATTCCTCTGCGTGGTCAGAATGGTCATTCACCATCTGAATTACTTGAGCACGGTTTGCATCCTTGGGTGGCGTATCTCATTTTGCCATTATTTGCATTTGCCAATGCAGGTGTAGCCCTGAATGGCGTTACGTTAAATGGTTTGACCGATATATTACCGTTAGGTATTGCTGTGGCTCTGTTTCTTGGTAAGCCATTGGGCATTTTTCTTTTTAGCTATATTTCTATTAAGATCGGATTTGCTAAATTGCCACAGCAGATTAATCTTAAACAGATATTTGCGGTTTCTGTTCTTTGTGGAATCGGCTTTACTATGTCTATCTTTATTTCAGGATTGGCTTTTGAAGGAGCGGATGAATCTTTCAGTGTCTATTCCCGTCTTGGCATTCTGATGGGTTCAACCATCGCTGCGTTTATAGGGTATGGCTTGTTACGAATGGTCTTACCAAAGAAAAAGTGATGGCAGAGTGGGGATAAATTCATTAACTTAGCCAAATGAAGTTCTACATTTTAGAGAAAATTTCTGGACTGACTCATCATTTTTGTATTTGCGGTACAACAACTCAAATTGTATCGCGGATACTTTATGTAGTGAAAAAACAGAAAATCACCGGGAGACGGTGGATTAGTAATGTATGGCTGGCGTTGTCTACCAGACGTAAGCGATACATAAGGAAAAACGTATGCGGGTGTCACATCTGAATTTTAATCATCTCTATTATTTCTGGCATGTTTGCAAGGAAGGATCAGTGGTTGGGGCGGCAGAAGCGCTTTATCTAACACCTCAAACGATCACAGGACAGATAAAAGCGCTGGAGGAGCGTCTGGGAGGGAAACTGTTCAAACGTCAGGGCAGGGGATTAGTGCCATCAGAGCTAGGACAGCTTATTTTCCGCTATGCGGATAAGATGTTTATGCTAAGCCAGGAGATGTTGGATATCGTTAATTACAGCCGTGAATCTAATCTTTTATTTGATGTTGGTGTTGCTGATGCACTGTCCAAACGTCTGGTTAGCCAGGTATTGAAAACGGCGGTTGTGGAACATGAACAGATTCATCTACGTTGTTTTGAATCAACCCATGAATTGTTGCTGGAACAACTCAGCCAGCACAAACTCGATATGATATTGTCTGATTGCCCGGTGGATTCTTCCCAACAGGAAGGGCTGTTCTCGGTAAAACTGGGTGAATGTGATGTGAGTTTCTTCTGCCGACAACCTATCCCGGAAAAACCTTTCCCGGAGTGTTTGGAGGAACGTCGCTTATTGGTTCCAGGGCGTCGCTCTATGTTGGGGCGTAAGTTGTTGACTTGGATACGTAATAAAAATCTTCAGGTTGAAGTACTAGGTGAGTTTGATGATGCTGCGTTAATGAAAGCGTTTGGTATGTATCATAATGCGATTTTCGTGGCGCCATCTTTGTATACCAATGATATTTTTACAGATAATGATATTGCCGAGATTGGTCGGTTGGATGCCGTGCAGGAAGAGTATTATGTGATTTTTGCTGAGCGAATGATTCAACACCCGGCTGTTCAAAGGGTATGTAATAAAGATTTTTCTGCGTTGTTTAATGTGCTATCTAAGAAGCGTACTTAAAAAATAATTGATAGTAACTGCAAACACAAAAAAACCGGCGCAGGCCGGTTTTTCAGTAACTCAAACGCAAATTATTACATTGCGTTGATTTGCGCTGTCAGATTAGATTTATGACGTGCTGCTTTGTTTTTGTGGATCAGACCCTTACAGGCGTGGCGATCGACAATAGGTTGCATGTCATGAAATGCTTTCTGCGCAGCTTCTTTATCGCCAGTAGCGATAGCAGCATATACCTTCTTGATAAAGGTACGCACCATAGAACGACGGCTAGCGTTATGCTGACGACGTTTTTCAGACTGTATGGCGCGTTTCTTAGCTGATTTGATATTAGCCAAGGTCCAACTCCCAAATATATTCTATCGAGGACAATTCAAAGGCCGAGGAATATGCCTGTTCAACCTTCTTTTGTCAATGGATTTGTGCAAATAAGCGCCGTTGTACCGCGGCAACTTGTTTCGTTGTGATGGCGCAGGATTTTATCAGTTTACTTAGTGGGAATACAGTCTTTCACAATAAAAATCTCATTGAATAGTCCAGATAGAAATAAAATGAATATTTTTCGGGATTCCTGCTCGTTTTTGTTGTATGAATCAGGGCTATTGATTTAAATCATCTTATGATGGTGGGTTAACCTTGAGCTTTGTACAAGGTATAATTTGGTAATTTCCAGGGTATTGAGCCAGCTATGGAGCTAATTCGCGGTATACGTAATATCCGGACATGTCACCGCGGTTGCGTGTTGACGATTGGTAATTTTGATGGTGTCCACAGAGGTCATCAGGCACTACTGAAACACTTAAAACACGAAGGGCAGCGTCTGGGATTACCAGTAATGGTCATGATTTTTGAACCACAACCTTTGGAGTTTTTTGCTAAGGGTAATGCTCCTGCGCGTCTAACGAGATTGAGGGATAAAGCCAAATATCTCGCCCAATGTGGAGTGGATTATTTATTATGCGTGAAATTTGATAGAAATTTTGCGGCAAATACGCCAGAAGCCTTTGTTTCACGGTTGCTGGTGGAAAAATTGGGTGTTAAGTTTCTCGCTGTAGGAGACGACTTTCGTTTTGGTCAATCTCGCAGTGGTGATTTTGCCTTTTTGCAGCGAGCCGGTGAGACATACGGCTTTGATGTGACCAGCAGTGAAAGTTTTTGTGATGATGGTTTACGGATTAGCAGCACAGCTATCCGTCAAGCACTGCAAGATGATGATTTGGTATTAGCCGAAACATTATTGGGACATCCATACAGCATTTGTGGCCGGGTCGTTCATGGTAAGCGACTAGGGAGCACTATTGGTTTTCCAACAGCAAATTTGCCGTTAAAACGATTAGTGGTTCCGGTACACGGCGTTTATGTTGTTGAAGTCTATGGTTTGGGAGACCAGCCTTTACCGGGTGTTGCCAATATTGGTACACGTCCAACAGTCTCTGGTCAGGGTCAACAACTTGAAGTACATCTAATTGATACCCAAATGGATCTCTATGGGCGTTATATTGATGTGGTGTTACGCAAAAAATTGCGTAATGAACAGCGGTTTGCTTCCCTTGATGCACTCAAGCAGCAAATTGCGAATGATTTGGTTGCTGCGAAGGAATTTTTTAAGCAGCTACCTGTGTCATGTATCTAGCGGAAAATTGGAATTGAGAATCGAATGAGTGACTATAAAAACACCCTGAATCTGCCAGAAACAGGGTTTCCAATGCGCGGAGATTTAGCAAAGCGCGAACCAGATATGTTAAAACGTTGGTACAAAGATGAGTTGTATCAGGTAATTCGTAAAGCAAAAGCCGGTAAAAAAACATTTATTCTGCATGACGGCCCTCCTTATGCGAATGGCAGTATTCATATTGGTCACTCAGTCAATAAGATTCTCAAAGATATTATTATTAAATCCAAAGGAATGGCGGGATATGATTCGCCATATATCCCTGGTTGGGATTGCCACGGTTTACCCATTGAGCTTAAGGTTGAGCAGATTATTGGTAAGCCGGGGGAAAAATTTTCCGCCGCTGAATTTCGTGCCGAGTGCCGCAAATATGCCAAAGAGCAAATCGAAGGTCAGAAGAAAGACTTTATCCGTCTGGGCATATTAGGTGATTGGGAACGGCCATATTTGACTATGGATTTTAAGACCGAAGCTGACATTATTCGCGCATTGAGCCGTATTATCGCTAATGGTCATTTGTTGAAAGGTGCCAAGCCTGTTCACTGGTGTACCGATTGCCGTTCATCACTGGCCGAAGCTGAAGTTGAGTATTACGACAAAATTTCGCCATCGATTGACGTGCGTTTTAATGCGGTTAATGCAGCTGCCGTTTGTGAGAAATTTGGTGTGCAGGCACCAGATCAACCGGTCTCTTTGGTTATCTGGACAACCACGCCGTGGACGTTGCCGGCTAACCGAGCGATCGCTTTGCATGCTGAATTTAGCTATCAATTAGTACAGATTGAGGGTGAATGCCTGATCCTGGCTGCTGATTTGGTAGAAAGTGTGATGCAGCGTGCGGGTATAACCTCGTGGACAGTGCTAGGGAATTGTGCGGGTGCTGCGTTGGAGTTATTGCGCTTTAAACATCCATTTATGGGTTTTGATTCACCGGTTGTACTGGGTGATCACGTGACTTTGGATGCGGGTACCGGTGCTGTGCATACGGCCCCAGGTCACGGCCCGGACGACTTTGTTCTCGGTCAGAAATATGATTTGGAAGTTGCAAATCCGGTTGGACCTAATGGTTGTTATCTACCCGGTACTTATCCTTCTCTGGATGGCATGTTTGTCTTTAAGGCGAATGATATTGTGCTGAATATCCTGAGTGAAAACAATGCATTGTTGCATTTGGAAAAATTACAGCATAGTTACCCCTGCTGCTGGCGTCACAAGACACCTATCATTTTCCGTGCTACGCCGCAGTGGTTTGTCAGCATGGATCAAAATGGTCTGCGTAAACAATCGTTGCAAGAGATCAAAGGGGTTCAGTGGATACCGGGTTGGGGTCAGGCCCGTATTGAGGCAATGGTTGAAAACCGTCCTGACTGGTGTATTTCACGTCAACGTACTTGGGGTACGCCGATGTCTCTTTTTGTCCATAAAGAGACGGAAGAGCTTCATCCACGTACTATCGAATTGATGGAAGAAGTTGCAAAACGTGTTGAAGTTGACGGTATTCAGGCGTGGTGGGATCTGGAGCCAGCCGAACTGTTAGGTGATGATGCGGCTAACTATGTCAAAATTTTTGATACGTTGGATGTTTGGTTCGATTCGGGATCAACTCACGCATCGGTGGTTGATGCCCGCCCTGAATTCCAGGGTAATGCTGCGGATATCTATCTTGAAGGTTCAGATCAGCACCGTGGCTGGTTTATGTCTTCCCTGATGATCTCAACGGCAATAAAAGGTAAAGCACCTTATCGTCAGGTGTTAACGCATGGTTTCACTGTCGATGGTCAGGGCCGTAAGATGTCTAAATCTATCGGTAATACCATCAGTCCGCAGGATGTCATGGATAAATTAGGGGCAGATATTCTGCGTCTATGGGTTGCTTCTACCGATTACACCGGTGAAATTGCGGTATCCGATGAGATCTTGAAACGCTCTGCTGATGCATATCGTCGTATCCGTAACACGGCGCGTTTCCTGCTGGCAAACCTGAATGGTTTCGATCCTGAACAGCATAGGGTTAAACCAGAAGAGATGGCTGTGTTGGATCGTTGGGCTGTGGGGCGTGCTCAAGCGGCGCAGGCGGACATTACCAAATGTTACGATAGATATGATTTCCACACCGTTGTTCAACGTATGATGCAATTCTGTTCGGTGGAGATGGGATCGTTCTATCTCGATATCATTAAAGACCGTCAATACACCGCTAAGAGCGATAGTTTGGCTCGTCGCAGTTGTCAGACTGCGCTGTATCATATTGCGGAAGCATTGGTTCGCTGGATGGCACCTATCCTCTCCTTTACTGCTGATGAAGTTTGGAATGAGTTGCCTGGCAAACGTGCTCAATATGTATTTACCGAAGAGTGGTACGACGGTTTGTTTGGTCTGGCCGCAGGCGAACCAATGAATGATGTTTTCTGGGCTGATTTGTTGGCTGTGCGTGGTGAGGTTAACAAAGTGCTGGAGCAGGCACGTGCAGACAAACATATCCGTAGTTCACTGGAAGCCGCAGTGACGCTGTACGCCGATAATGAATTGGCGGACAAACTGAATAGCCTCGGAGATGAATTGCGTTTTGTTCTGCTAACATCTCAGGTTGTTGTTGCAGATTATGAGCAGGCTGGTGAAGATGCGCAACAAAGCGAAATCGGTAGTCTGAAAATTGCTTTCTGCAAAGCGGATGGCGAAAAATGTCCTCGTTGCTGGCATTACGCTAAAGATGTGGGATTGGTGGCGGAACAAGCAGAACTTTGTGGCCGCTGTGTAACTAATGTTGCCGGTAACGGCGAAGAGCGTAAGTTTGCCTGATGAATAAACCCATTTGCTCCACCGGCCTTCGCTGGCTTTGGTTAGTTGTTGTGGTATTGATTTTGGATCTGGGTAGTAAGCAGCTAGTGTTGCAACACTTTCATCTGTATGAATCCGTTCCATTGATACCTTATTTTAATCTGACTTATGCCCAGAATTTTGGGGCGGCTTTCAGTTTCCTTGCAGAGAAAGATGGTTGGCAGCGTTGGTTCTTTGCATTCATTGCCGTTGCTATTTCAGTTGTACTGATGGTGATGATGTATCGTGCCAGTGCAAAGAAGAAACTGAGTAATATCGCTTATGCCCTGATTATTGGTGGAGCATTGGGTAATCTGTTTGACCGGTTGGTTCATGGTTTTGTCATCGATTTTATTGATTTTTATGTCGGTGATTGGCACTTTCCAACTTTTAATATCGCTGATATGGCGATATGCATCGGGGCTGGATTGGTTATCATTGATAGCTTTCTAAGCCCGGATGAAAAGACCATCAAAGTGGGATAAGTAATATGTCAAACCAGGTGCAGGCGAATAGTGCAGTTTTACTGCACTTCACTTTAAAACTGCAAGATGGCTCTATTGTCGATTCCACTCACACTCAGGGCAAACCTGCATTATTTCGTTTAGGTGATGGAACCCTTTCTTCACCTTTGGAACAGCAGCTTACTGGGCTAAAAGACGGAGATAAACATACCTTTACTCTGGCTGGTGAGAATGTATTTGGTAAACCAAATCCTGATCTGATCCAATATTTTACTCCGCGTGATTTTGCTGAAACGGGTATTCCTGAAATTGGCACTATAATGTTATTTACGGCAATGAATGGCAGTGAAATGCCGGGCATAGTCAAAGCCGTAACAGAAGAATCTGTGACTGTTGATTTCAATCACCCGTTAGCTGAGCAGAACGTCACGTTTGAAATTGAAGTGTTGGAAATTGATCCACGATTGGAGGAAAACCATGCAGATATTGCTGGCTAACCCCCGCGGTTTTTGTGCCGGTGTTGACCGTGCTATCAGTATTGTAGAGCGCGCACTGGAATTATATGGTGCGCCGATCTACGTTCGTCATGAAGTTGTGCATAACCGTTATGTTGTAGATAACCTGCGCAAGCGGGGTGCTATCTTTATTGAAGAAATTTCAGAAGTACCGGATGATGCGATTCTGATTTTTTCGGCACATGGTGTTTCACAGGCTATTCGTGCTGAAGCGCGTTCTCGCAATTTGACAATGTTGTTCGATGCGACTTGTCCTCTAGTGACTAAAGTCCATATGGAGGTAGCAAGAGCCAGCCGCAAGGGCAAAGAAGCTATTCTGATTGGTCACGCTGGACATCCCGAAGTTGAAGGTACAATGGGTCAGTACAACAATGCGGAAGGTGGAATGTATCTGGTTGAATCTCCGGAAGATGTATGGAACTTGAAAGTCAAAGATGAAGACAACATATGTTTTATGACTCAAACCACATTATCTGTTGATGATACTTCAGAAGTGATTGATGCACTTAATGCACGATTCCCAAACATCGTTGGTCCCCGTAAAGATGATATCTGCTATGCGACGACTAACCGCCAGGAAGCGGTACGGGATCTGGCGTCTGACGCCGATGTTGTCTTGGTTGTGGGTTCGAAGAATTCATCTAACTCTAATCGCCTTGCTGAGTTAGCTCAGCGGGTTGGTAAACCTGCTTACCTGATAGATTCCGCTGAGGATATTAAAGAAGAGTGGATTACCGGCATCTCTTTGGTTGGCGTAACTGCGGGCGCTTCGGCACCGGATATTTTAGTTCAGCAAGTTATTGAACGCCTGAAATATCTTGGTGCTGATTCCGTCCAAGAATTACACGGTAGAGAAGAAAATATTGTATTTGAAGTGCCAAAAGAGTTACGTGTTGAAGTTAAAGAAATTAGCTAAATTATCAATATATACCCTATGGATTTCAAGATGGATCGCGACGGCAAGGGAGTGAATCCCCGGGAGCATAGATAACGATGTGACCGGGGTGAGCGAGTGCAGCCAACAAAGAGGCAACTTGAAAGATGACGGGTATAAATAAGGATAAAGTATTGCAAATATTCTTTATTTAAAACATTTTATTTAAAACATTCATCTGACTGATCATCGTGTTAAATCAGGAAAAGGACTAACTTCATAGTGAGGGCTTATGGCTGATACAGATATTCGTGTTGCTATTGTTGGCGCTGGTGGGCGTATGGGACGTCAGTTGATTCAGGCCATATATCAAATAGATGGTGTTGCTCTTGGTGCAGCTTTGGAACGCTCCGGTTCTTCTCTGATTGGCGCAGATGCCGGAGAGTTGGCGGGTATTGGTCATACCGGTGTGACTGTTTGTGATGACCTGAAAAGTATCGTTGATGATTTTGATATCCTTATCGATTTTACCCGCCCGGAAGGAACGTTGACTCATCTTGAAATTTGTCGCCAGAACGGTAAAGCGATAGTGATCGGTACAACTGGCTTTGATGAAGCTGGTAAACAGGCAATTAAAGAGGCTTCTGCTGATATCCCGATTGTATTTGCCGCGAATTTCAGTGTTGGTGTAAATCTGGTGCTTAAATTATTGGAAAAAGCAGCGAAAGTGATGGGCGAGTATAGTGATATCGAAATTATTGAAGCACATCACCGCCATAAAGTGGATGCACCATCAGGAACAGCTTTAGCAATGGGGGAGTCCATTGCTCATGCTTTGGGGCGGGATCTTAAAGCGTGTGCTGTCTATGCCCGTGAAGGTTATACCGGTGAACGTGATCCGAAAAGTATTGGTTTTGCGACTATCCGTGCCGGGGATATCGTGGGTGAGCATACCGCTATGTTTGCAGATATTGGGGAGAGAGTAGAGATAACTCATAAGGCTTCCAGTCGGATGACGTTTGCAAATGGCGCGGTAAAGGCTGCTCTATGGCTAAGTGGTAAAAATAGTGGCCTTTTTGATATGAAAGATGTACTAAATCTCGATTTACTTTAAAAAGCTATTTTTGTAACTTATTGATATCGCATAATTAAATATTTTATTGTGCGATTTTTAATTTCTTTGTTTAATCCTATTGTTTTTTGGTTTATTTCTTCTATTTTTGTCTTATTTATAACCTTAACTTTCTGCTTTCTTCTCCTTTTTGTGATTATTTTCAACTTTTCATCTGAAAATCAAATCTTCTATGCTAATTACCATTTTATAAATTAACTTTATTGCTATTTTCAGTCTTATTTCATTGGTCTGTCTGGCGAAGTGTGCAAAAAAATAAGAAAAGTAACATTTTTTGTAGACAACTCTCCCTCTCATCATTAGAATGCGCGCAATTTGCCAAAATTTTGCCTAAAAAGCAGCTTTTGCATTGATTTTGAGGAATAAATCTGAATTAATATGCACTAATTGCGAGTAATTATTCTTTGGAGGGTGTTTTGATTAAGTCAGCTATATTGGTTCTGGAAGATGGAACCCAATTCCACGGTCGTGCCATAGGTGCGGAAGGGGCGGCAGTTGGGGAAGTGGTTTTCAATACCTCGATGACCGGATATCAAGAAATTCTCACAGACCCTTCCTATTCCCGCCAAATTGTCACTCTTACTTATCCCCATATTGGTAATGTCGGTGTTAACTCAGTCGATAAAGAATCACTAAAAGTACAAGCCCAAGGGCTAGTGATTCGTGATCTACCACTGTTGACCAGTAACTTCCGCTGCGAAGAAACGCTTTCCGATTACCTTAAACGTCATAATATTGTTGCGATAGCAGATATCGATACCCGTAAACTGACGCGTTTGTTAAGAGAAAAGGGTTCACTGAATGGTTGTATTATAGCAGGTAAACAGATTGACGCTCAGGTTGCACTGGAAAAAGCACAAGCGTTTCCGGGGCTGGAGGGGATGGATTTAGCAAAAGAGGTGACAACTAAACAGATTTATCCGTGGTTACAGGGGAGCTGGAAGCTGGCGGGGGGATTACCGGAAGATAAGCAAGAACAGGATCTGCCTTATCATGTTGTTGCTTATGACTTTGGTGCAAAACGTAATATCTTGCGAATGCTGGTGGATCGTGGCTGCCGCCTGACAGTTGTTCCTGCCCAGACATCGGCGGAAGATGTACTGAAACTGAATCCGGATGGTATTTTCTTGTCCAATGGGCCAGGAGATCCGGCGCCTTGTGGTTATGCAATCGACGCAATCAAAACCCTGCTTGAGACAGAAATTCCGATTTTTGGTATCTGTCTTGGACACCAATTGTTGGCGTTAGCCAGTGGCGCTGAAACGATGAAAATGAAATTCGGCCATCATGGTGGTAACCATCCGGTGAAAGATCTTGAATGTAATGTTGTAATGATTACTGCACAAAACCACGGCTTTGCCGTGGATGAAAAATCACTGCCGTCAAATTTGCGCGTTACTCATAAATCTCTGTTTGATGGCACGTTGCAAGGGATTCATCATACCGATAAACCTGCATTTAGCTTCCAGGGGCACCCAGAAGCTAGCCCCGGTCCACATGAGACTGCATCGTTATTTGATCACTTTATTGAACTCATTGAGCAGTATTGTCAGAAAAATAATCGTCATAACACCAAGTAATCAGGAGAAAATAAAATGGCAAAACGTACTGATATTAAAAGTATCCTGATCCTGGGAGCGGGTCCAATTGTTATTGGTCAGGCTTGTGAATTCGACTACTCAGGAGCACAAGCTTGTAAAGCGTTACGGGAAGAAGGTTATCGTGTCGTTCTGGTGAACTCGAACCCTGCTACTATTATGACTGATCCAGAAATGGCCGATGCCACTTACATTGAGCCGATCCACTGGGAAGTGGTACGTAAAATCATTGAAAAAGAGCGTCCCGATGCGATTCTGCCAACAATGGGCGGACAAACTGCACTCAACTGTGCGCTAGAACTAGAGCGTCAGGGAGTACTGGAAGAGTTTGGCGTTACCATGATTGGCGCTACCGCAGATGCGATTGACAAAGCGGAAGATCGCCGCCGTTTCGATATAGCAATGAAAAAGATTGGCTTGGAAACTCCGCGTTCTGGTATCGCTCATTCAATGGAAGAAGCGCTGGCAGTTGCTGATCAAGTCGGTTTTCCTTGTATTATCCGTCCTTCCTTTACTATGGGCGGAAGCGGTGGTGGTATTGCCTATAACCGTGAAGAATTCGAGGAAATTTGTGAGCGTGGCCTGGATCTTTCACCAACCAACGAACTCTTGATTGATGAATCTCTGATTGGTTGGAAAGAGTATGAAATGGAAGTTGTGCGGGATAAAAACGATAACTGCATTATCGTCTGCTCTATTGAAAACTTTGATGCAATGGGGATTCACACTGGTGATTCCATCACGGTCGCCCCGGCGCAAACGCTGACGGATAAAGAGTATCAAATCATGCGTAACGCTTCGATGGCGGTATTGCGTGAAATCGGTGTAGAAACTGGGGGATCTAACGTACAGTTTGCGGTGAACCCAAAAAATGGCCGTTTAGTTATCATCGAAATGAATCCACGCGTTTCTCGCTCTTCTGCGCTGGCTTCGAAAGCGACAGGTTTCCCGATCGCTAAAATTGCCGCTAAATTGGCTGTGGGCTATACCCTTGATGAATTGATGAATGATATCACTGGTGGTCGCACGCCAGCTTCCTTTGAACCTTCTATCGACTACGTAGTGACTAAAGTTCCTCGCTTTAATTTCGAGAAATTTGCTGGAGCCAATGATCGTCTGACAACCCAGATGAAATCTGTTGGTGAGGTGATGGCGATTGGTCGCACTCAGCAAGAATCTCTGCAAAAAGCATTGCGTGGTTTGGAAGTGGGGGCAACCGGTTTTGACCCGAAAGTCAGTTTAGATGATCCAGAAGCATTGACTAAAATTCGTCGCGAATTAAAAGATGCAGGTGCTGAGCGTATCTGGTATATCGCGGATGCTTTCCGTGCGGGTATGTCTGTTGATGGTGTTTTTAACCTGACTGATATTGATCGCTGGTTCTTAGTGCAAATTGAAGAACTCGTGCGATTGGAAGAGCAAGTAGCAGAGCAGGGCATTAACAGCTTGACGGCCGACTTCCTGCGCCATCTGAAGCGTAAAGGTTTTGCTGATGCACGTTTGGCGAAACTGGTCGGTGTGGCCGAAAAAGAGATCCGCAAACTGCGCCACAAATATAATCTGTATCCGGTTTACAAGCGAGTTGATACCTGTGCGGCAGAATTTGCCACTGATACTGCATACATGTATTCCACTTATGAAGATGAGTGTGAGGCTAATCCGAATAGTGACAAGCCAAAAATCATGGTATTGGGTGGTGGCCCTAATCGTATTGGGCAGGGGATTGAATTCGACTATTGTTGTGTTCATGCGGCCTTGGCACTGCGTGAAGATGGGTATGAAACCATTATGGTGAACTGTAACCCGGAAACCGTTTCAACAGATTACGATACTTCGGACCGTCTCTATTTCGAACCGGTGACTTTGGAAGATGTTCTTGAGATTGTGCGTGTTGAGCAGCCAAAAGGGGTGATTGTTCAATATGGTGGGCAGACTCCGCTGAAATTAGCTCGTGAACTGGAAATTGCCGGTGTTCCCATTATTGGTACCAGCCCGGATGCGATTGATCGTGCGGAAGACCGTGAACGTTTCAAACAGGCGGTAAATCGCCTCGGCCTGAAACAACCCGAAAATGCCACAGTGACCACGATAGAACGGGCAGTTGAGAAGGCAAATATTCTGGGTTATCCGTTGGTGGTTCGTCCATCCTATGTTTTGGGTGGCCGTGCGATGGAAATCGTATATGACGAAGTTGACCTACGTCGTTACTTCCAGACGGCGGTCAATGTCTCTAATGATGCCCCAGTATTGCTTGATTGTTTCCTTGATGATGCAGTAGAAGTGGATGTTGACGCTATCTGTGATGGTGAGCGTGTATTAATCGGCGGCATTATGGAACATATTGAACAGGCCGGTGTGCATTCCGGCGACTCAGCTTGTTCACTGCCTGCTTACACCCTAAGTCAGGAAATCCAGGATGTCATGCGTCAGCAGGTAGAAGAACTGGCGTTTGAATTGGGTGTACGTGGCTTGATGAATGTCCAGTTTGCTGTCAAGAATGACGAAGTTTATCTGATTGAAGTCAATCCGCGTGCGGCTCGTACTGTGCCATTTGTTTCTAAAGCGACCGGTTTACCACTGGCGAAAGTTGCGGCTCGTGTGATGGTTGGTCAATCTCTGGTTGAGCAAGATGCAACTCAGGAGATCATTCCACCATACTATTCAGTGAAAGAAGTTGTATTGCCTTTCAACAAATTCCCTGGTGTGGATCCGATTCTTGGGCCTGAAATGCGGTCAACTGGAGAAGTGATGGGGGTTGGGCGTACATTTGCTGAAGCTTTCTCAAAGGCACTATTGGGATGTAACGCCAGAATGCCGCAAAATGGTAGAGCACTTTTGTCCGTGCGTGAAGGTGATAAAGGCCGGGTTGTGGATTTGGCCGCTAAGTTGCTGAAACAGGGCTTTGAACTGGATGCGACTCACGGTACTGCGGTTGTGCTAGGTGAAGCGGGGATTAACCCTCGTCTGGTGAATAAAGTTCACGAAGGGCGTCCGCATATTCAGGATAGAACCAAAAATGGTGAATATAGCTATATTGTAAACACGACTGCGGGTCGTCAGGCGATTGAGGATTCCAAACTTATTCGCCGTAGTGCACTGCAATATAAAGTGCATTATGACACCACATTAAATGGTGGATTTGCTACAACAATGGCACTGAGTGCCGATCCAACTGAGCAGGTGATTTCTGTACAGGAAATGCATGCGATGATTAATAGCTAGTCTCTGACCAGACCCCAGCAGTGGCTGGGGTTATGATTTATTTATCCCAGTGCCACTTTGACACCTAAACCAATCAAAACAATGCCAAGTAGTTTATCGATGATCTTCTGAGCCTTAGCTAATCTGCGGCGTACCGGTGTGCTTTGGATCAATATGACTAACAGTGGCCAATAGATGACCGACAATCCCCAGATAATAGAGGCATACCACAATTTTTCGTTAACACCAGAATTGATATTTAGCAACTGAGTAAATATTGCCAGGAAGAATAACGTTGCTTTGGGATTGAGCAAATTACATAAAAACCCCTGCATAAACGCTTTTTTGAAAGTGATAATCTGTCGTGGCTGATTGTCTAGGAGAATGCTATTGCCTCCGCGAGAAAGCAAGCTATTGATCCCGATCCAAATAAGATAAGCCGCTCCGGCATATTTCATCAGATTAAATAGCCACGGCGTTGTGGTGATAACAATAGCCAACCCGGCGACACAGTAAGCCATATGACAAGTGATAGCGGCGATTAAGCCCGCAACTGTTATCATGGCGGCAGAACGTTGATAACGTATGGCATTTTTGACTACCAGAAAGAAATCGGGGCCGGGAGAGAGCATACCCAACGTTGAGATAATGATGACGACTAGTGATGTTTCCAGCATAATGTACCCTATGGTTAATATTAGCTTTGTTATTATTTTGATCAATAAATGTCTTAAGTAATAAACCAAGTATAAATTAATCTTTTGTACTTAAGAAAGCGTTGAGCCTATCGACTGGGTACATCCCTTTCCGTATAGTGTCATCAATTTTTATACTATTTGCCTATTAAGGTGGCTTAATGAATATCAGCTTGATCGCTGCTTTAGCTATGGATCGGGTTATCGGCATGGAGAATAAAATGCCGTGGAATCTACCGGGGGATCTAGCCTGGTTTAAACGTAATACATTGAATAAACCCGTTATTATGGGGAGGGTGACTTATGAATCCATAGGTCGCCCGTTACCCGGCCGACTCAATATTGTATTGAGTAGTCAGCTGGGTAATGACGAGCGTGTAACTTGGGTCAGTTCAGTTGATGAAGCACTGGCTGTAGCAGGTGATGCAGAAGAGGTTATGGTCATGGGTGGTGGTAAAGTTTATGGCCAATTTATTTCACGAGCGAGTCGTATGTACCTGACTCACATCGATGCAGAAGTGATAGGTGATACACATTTTCCTGACTATGAACCGGATGAATGGGATTCTGTATTTACTGAGTACCATGATGCCGATGAATTAAATTCTCACAGCTACTGTTTTGAGATTTTGCAACGTCGTCTCTAATTGATAGAACACGCCGATGAGCTTTTTTCACGGCGTGTCTGGCTTAATGCTGTTTTACTGCCGGTAACGATGATTGTGTAAAATATTGCTTATCTTCCCAACGCAACATCGTCAGTTGTCCTCCCCAACAACAGCCTGTATCTAATGCATAAAACCTTTCGGGTGTTCCCTGGCCTTCCAATGATGCCCAGTGACCAAAAACGATGGCATACTCTGATGGGATCTGACGTTCCAGTTCAAACCAAGGTCTTAGCGGCGCAGGCGCGTTTTCGGGCTTATCTTTGCACAACATGTCTAACTGACCATTTGGAAAACAGTAACGCATACGTGTCAATGCATTAGTACTGAAACGTAAACGTGCCAGCCCAGAGAGTTCTGGTGACCAGTTGTTTGGCATATCCCCATACATGGAATTGAGAAACAGAGGGTAACAGCTACTGTTGAGCATGGTTTCAACTTCGCTGGCACACATTTTGGCTGTTTCCAAATCCCATTGAGGCGTAATACCGGCATGTGTCATGAGCAGTTTTAGATCATCATCGAACTGTAGTAATGGTTGTTTACGTAGCCAATTAATTAATTCATCGGCATCTGGTGCAGATAGTAACGTATCAATTTTATCTTTAGGTTTATTACGGCTGATCCCGGCATAAACGCCCAATAAATGGAGATCGTGATTACCTAATACCATTCTTACGGCTGAACCTAACTGTTTAACATATCGGAGAACTTTAAGAGAGTTTGGGCCTCGGGCAACTAAATCCCCTGTTAACCACAATGTATCCTTTTTAGGATCAAAATTAGCATTCGTTAATAAAGCACGTAATTCACGGTAGCAGCCATGAATATCACCAATGAGATATGTAGACATAATCAATTAATTAGCGTTGGGATAGCCAGACGGAAAACCGGAATGGCAACGCGAAATGGTTCGCCATTGTGGTCAACCATTTCATAATGGCCTTCCATAGTACCCAAGGGTGTTTCCAATATCGCGCCGCTGGTGTAACGGTATTCGGTACCTGGCTGGATTATGGGTTGCTCACCAACAACACCTTCCCCTTGAACTTCCGTTTGATGGCTATCGCTATTGGTAATCAGCCAGTAACGATTAATTAACTGAACCAGTTCACGCCCAAGATTTCGAATAGTAATTGTATAGGCAAAAACGAAACGCTGTTGATCGGGACACGATTGGCTTTCTACATAAACACTTTGTACCTGAATAGAAACCCTGGGCGTATTAATCATAATTGACTCCTGTTATGACTGCATTTCAGGTTGTTCTGATAGCCAGTTTGCCATTTTACAGTACTGCTCAACAGAAATATTCTCTGCACGAGTGCTTGGATCGATACCAAGTTCTGTTAGCTGCTCTACAGTAAAAAGATCACCGAGGCTGTTACGGATAGTTTTACGCCGTTGGTTGAAAGCTTGAGTCGTGATCCGGCTCAGCATACGAATATTTTTGACGGGGTGAGGTATGCTTTTGTGCGGTATCAGACGTACAACGGCTGAATCGATTTTAGGTGCGGGAGTAAACGCGGTTGGCGGTACTTCCAGCACAGGGATAACCTGACAATAATATTGGGCCATGACACTCAAACGCCCGAAAGCTTTACTTCCGGGGCCAGATACCAGACGGTTTACCACCTCTTTTTGTAACATAAAATGCATATCATCAATAGCATCAGTATAGCTGAAAAGGTGGAACATTAACGGCGTGGAAATATTATAAGGTAAATTACCAAAGACGCGTAGCGGCTTCCCTCTTTGCTGAGACAATTCGCCAAAATTAACCGTCATGGCGTCTTGCTGGATGATGGTCAGTTTATCTTTTAATTGTGGATGAACTTGTAGACGTGCGGCTAAATCGCGGTCGAGTTCAACCACGGTCATTTTATCCATACGTTCGCCGACCGGTTCTGTCAATGCACCAAGACCGGGGCCAATTTCTAACACTGCTTGGCCGGGTTGTGGATTGATAGCGGCAACAATACTATCAATGACAAATTGATCGGTTAAGAAGTTCTGCCCGAAACGTTTACGGGCAAAGTGCCCTTGGTGGACTCTGTTATTCATTACTGTTTTGTATCATTTTAATTGCTAAATTTAATGCGGTGATAAAGCTTCCCACATCAGCTTGACCTGTCCCGGCCAGTTCCAGTGCTGTGCCATGATCGACCGAAGTCCGGATGAACGGCAGGCCCAATGTAATATTCACTGCTCTGCCAAAACCTTGGTATTTTAACACGGGTAATCCCTGGTCGTGATACATCGAGAGTACGGCGTCTGCATGTTGAAGATATTTAGGTTGAAACAAAGTATCTGCCGGTAAAGGGCCTTCCAGCACGATGCCTTCTGCTCTCAGACTGGCTAACGCAGGAATAATAACATCAATCTCTTCCCGTCCCATATGGCCGCCTTCTCCCGCATGAGGATTCAGACCGCAAACATAAATACAGGGTTTTGCCAGGCCAAACTTTGTTTTTAAGTCATGGTTAAGAATAGTAATCACTTCTCGCAGACTATCGAAAGTGATGGACTTTGGTACATCAACAATGGGTAGATGCGTGGTTGCTAGGGCAACCCGAAGTTCTTCTGTCGCAAGCATCATGACGACTCGTTGGCATCCGCTGCGGTCGGCAAAGAATTCAGTATGGCCGATAAAAGGCACGCCGGCATCATTGATATTCCCTTTATGAACTGGCCCTGTGACTAATGCTGAAAATTCCCCGTTTAAACAACCGTCACAAGCTTGTGCCAGTGTTTCGGTGACATATCTACCGTTTTCTTGATTCAATTCGCCAGCGATTGCGGGTACATGAAGAGGAACTGGCAGTATTGTCAACGTCCCGGCAGCCTGTGGTTCGGGGGTTTTGTCAGCAGAATATTCTTGTAGTTGCAAAGGTAAATTAAGTTGTCTGGCTCTGTCGAGAAGCAGGTTGGGGTCTGCGCAAGCGACCAATTGCATTGGCCAACTTTGTTGAGCAAGAGCCACTGTTAAATCAGGCCCAATCCCGGCAGGCTCGCCGGGGGTAATAACAATCGGTTTATTGTTGTGCATCGCTGCCATCTAAAATTTTCACATAAGCTGAGGCGCGTTGTTCCTGCATCCAGCTTTGTGCTTCTTCGGTGAATTTACGGTTGAACAACATACGGTAAGCACGATCTTTCTGAGCGACATCTGTTTTATCAACTTTGTGAGTGTCCAGCAGTTGGATCAGATGCCAACCAAAAGATGAGTGAACTGGCTGGCTGATTTCACCTTTGTTCAGTCGCATTAATGCGTCACGGAAAGCAGGATCGTAGATATCAGGGGTAGTCCAGCCGAGATCACCACCACGCAGGGCGGAGCCTGGATCATCTGAAAACTCTTTGGCGGCATCGGCAAAATCAGTTTTTCCACTGCGAATATCACTGGCGATTTGCTGCAACTTGGTACGCGCTTGATCATCGGTCATGACAGGAGAAGTTCTTAATAGAATATGGCGGGCATGAACTTCAGTGACGGCGATGGTTGGATTACCGCCACGGATGTCATTAACTTTGAGAATATGGAAGCCAACACCGGAACGAATTGGGCCAACAACGGCACCTTTCTGAGCTAATTGCAGTTGTTCAGCAAACAGAGTTGGTAACTCCTGAAGCCTACTCCAACCCATATTACCGCCTTTCAGCGCTTGTGGATCGGCAGAATAGGCGATAGCCAATTTACCGAAATCAACACCATGTTTAAGTTCAGACATAATTTTCTGCACTACCGTCATGGCTTTTTCCATTTGTGCCTGATCAGGATTTTCTGGCAATGGGATCAGAATGTGACTGATATTCAGTTCAGTATCGTTAGTATTCTGGCTGCTAATTTGTTTAACTAAGGCATCGATCTCTTGAGGCAAAATGGTGACACGACGGCGGACTTCATTATTGCGCACTTCTGCTATCAGCATCTCTTTACGGATCTGATCACGGTAAGTATCGAAACTCATTCCGTCAGCAGCAATGCGATGTTTCATTTGATCCACTGTGATGTGGTTCTGGGCTGCAATATTGGCAATTGTAGAATCCAATGCTTGATCAGGAATGGTGATCCCCATCTGTTTTGCCATTTGTAGCAGGATATTATCTATAATCAGACGCTCAAGGATCTGATGACGTAGCGTTTGTTCATCTGGTATTTGCTGGCCAGCATGTTGCGCATCCAGTTTGACAGATTGTAAGCGGTTATTGATGTCGCTCTCCAGTACCACCCCGTTATTAACGACCGCAGCAATTTTATCCATTTGCTGAGGCGCAGCTAAGGCAGTACTCACTGAAAACATCAATCCGAAAATGAGAGTTCTCCAGTTCTTCATACTTTTCCCATCATATGTAGGTTCCGCAATAGCGGATTTATCATGTTTAATATCAAAATGAAATCCATAGGGTATAGCATCAGAATGCACGTTGGTATGGCATGATGCCAGACTGCAACATTTTTTTGCTACCCAAACTATGATTGTTACTTAAGCCACGAAGTTCAAAGTTAAATGACCATTTGTTGTCATATTCGCTATTGTTGTCTTTCCAACCAACGATCTTACGTTCATAGCCAACGTTAATTGCCCAGCAACAAGTGTTGTACTGCAAACCCACTAACTGACTTGCTGGTTGCTGTTCTTTAGTATCGTAATAGTAAGCACCTACTAAACCCCAGCGATCACTTAACGGCCAACTTGCAACCAGACCAACTTGAGAAATCCCTTGCTGGAAAGCCGGAGCACTCTTAGCTGTAGCTTGGATATAATCTCTGTCAACAAAACGATAGTTCAACTGTACAAGTCGGTCTTCATCACGGCGATATTCTAGTACTGCATTTCCCATCGTTACGCTACTCAGGCGAGTATCGTACTGCATACCCCCTTTCAAGCCCCAGGAATCATTAATTTTCCAGTAAGTATCACCTGCCCAGGTCATCATGCCGGTACTATCTTTACTGTTGATGATGGTTTCTTTACCGGTGCGTGGACGTTCAAAGTAATAGATTTGACCTAATGACAGGTTAAAACGTTCAACCAAACCTTCATCATAAATACGGGTAGTGAGACCGGTAGTCACTTGATTGGCCGATGAAATACGGTCCAGGCCACCATAAAAGCGGTCACGGAACAGGCCGCTGTAGTCAGTTTGCAGTAAAGATGAGTCGAAGTTATTGATATTATCTTGGTCTTTGTATGGCACATACAGATACTGAACCTGCGGTTCTAGCGTTTGGGTGTAATTGTTGTTCAGATACGTTGAACGCTCAAATACCATTTTGGCTTCGCTTTTGAACTGTGGCAGAACCCGGTTAACAGATTCTTTATATTCAGCATTCTCGGTAGCTTTGGGAATATCCTGCTGATAGTGAGTCGCCATCAGCTTAACTTCATTATTCATACTGGCCCAGCCATTGGAGAGTGGCAGGTTAATGGAGGGTTCCAGATGCCAGCGGGTTGCTTCCGGGTTATTTTTACCTACACTGGTAAATTTCGCCGCCTGACCATAAACTTTAAGGTCAAATGGCCCCAGATCGTTTTTGTAATAATTCAAATCTAACTGAGGTTCTGCTCTGTAAGCTTTTCTACTGGTATCTTTAGAAAAAATTTGGAACTGTTTAGTTGATAGCGTGGCATTCCAGTTTTGTTGAGCATAGCCCAGACTGAATTTTTGTGTGGCATAGCCATCGGTGGTGGAACCATATTGAGAGCTGAAATCAGAAAAATATTCGGGATCACTGACTTTGGTATAGTCGATATTAAAACGCCATACCCTATCCATCACACCACTGTGTCTCCAATAAAATAACCAGCGATTATCACTTTCTCTGGCGGTACGTGTGTTTGCCTTTTTGTCTTTGACATACTGTTCGTCGTTATTCAGCCAGTCGAGAGCAAGGGTTCCTGTGCCTGCTTTGGTCAAGTAACGGAATTCATTATCCAGTTTTAAACCACGTTTACTGATATAGTGCGGTGTAATCGTGGCATCATAATTTGGTGCAATATTCCAATAATAAGGCAGCAGAAATTCAAAGCCGTCATTTTTGGAATAGCTGGCGTTAGGAATAAGAAAACCGGAACGGCGTTTATTACCGATCGGTAATTGAAGATACGGACTGTAAAATACGGGAACGTTAGCCACTCTGAAACGGGCATTCCATATTTCTGCCACTTCTTCTTCGCGATCAAGAATGACTTCGGAGCCGACAACGCTCCAGCTATTATTACCCGGCAGGCAGGAAGTAAAAGTACCGTTATCCAGAATGGCATAACGGTTTTCACCACGCAGTTTCATTTTGTCTGCGGTGCCGCGTCCTTGACGCCCGACCATCTGATAATCACCTTGATACATATCGGTATCTTTATTATTTAAATTAGACCAAGCGCGTGGACCTTTCAGAATAATCAGGGGATCATCATAATGGACATTGCCCGTTGCAGTTACGGTTCTTAACGGAACTTTATCTTCTGTTTGATCAAGTTGTACCTGATCGGCGGTCAGGGTTTTATTACCCTGTTTAATATTAACATTACCGATAAATTTAGCAGAACGTGGATAACCTGCGCGTGAATCATCTGCCAGAATATTGATAGGAAGTTGATTTAAATCGCCATTAATGATTGGCTGATCATAAACAGGTATCCCCAGCATACACTGCGCTGCGAGATCAGCATGTGCATGCTGACCATAAAGTGCGGCCCATACCGTTGTGGCCAGCAAAGTTGGATAACATTTCTTCATAGATATTTATGCGGTTCCGTCATCAGTGGCATTATGCCGGGCAAACCTCAAGAGACTAGCGTACTCGATGAATATACGCCAGTGTAAAGTCATACCTTTACTTATACCCGTCATCTTTCAAGTTGCCTCTTTGTTGGCTGCACTCACTCACCCCGGTCACATAGTTACCTATGCTCCCGGGGATTCGCTCCTTTGCCGTCGCGATGCATCTTGAAATCCATAGGGTATATCTTGCCGTTAGGCACAGAGCTGAATGAATAGTATGATAATGCAAAACTACACTCAGAGCATTGGTGAATTGAGGAGTATATGCATTATTGGGGAAAATTGCTTGGGCTGATCTTTGGTGTTGTGTCTGGAGCAGGCTTCTGGGGTATTGTCATTGGCCTATTTATTGGCCATATGCTTGATAGGGCCAGTGTACGGAGAAACCAAGGTTTTTTTGCAAATAATCAGTCTCGCCAACTGCTATTTTTCAGCAGTACTTTTCAGGTGATGGGCCATATTACTAAATCAAAAGGGCGGGTGACTGAAACAGATATCCGGCTTGCGAGCCAGTTAATGGAACGAATGCAACTTCACGGGCAAGCTAGGATTGCAGCACAGCAGGCTTTTCGTGAAGGTAAAGAGCCTAATTTTCCTTTGCGTGAGACACTAAGACAATTGCGTCGTGCCTGTTTTGGCCGGTCTGACTTAATTCGCATGTTTTTGGAGATCCAGTTACAGGCGGCATTTTCTGATGGTCAATTGCATCCGAACGAGAGGACGGTGCTGTTTATTATTGCTGATGAACTTGGGATCTCTCGTAACCAATTCGAACAATTCCTTGCCATGATGGAAGGTGGCCGCAATTTCGGTGATGGAGGAGAGTGGCAGCAACGGCAGTATGGCGATTATCAGAAGGCTGCGCAGGGGCCAACACTCGCGGACGCCTGTAAGGTGTTGGGGGTGCGTGAAAAGGATGATGCGACGACAATTAAACGTGCCTATCGTAGATTGATGAGTGAACACCATCCGGATAAGCTGGTAGCAAAAGGTTTACCACCGGAAATGATGGAGATTGCTAAACAAAAGGCCCAGTCAATTCAGGCTGCCTATGATCTCATTAAAAAAGAGAAGGGTTTTAAATAACCCATTTTTTATTTTTAAAAACATGTCACTAAATGTATAGGGGAATAATATCCCCTACGGCTGTTGAGTTTATTTTTTATTCCTCTAAAATATTAGAATATTTTATGTTTTATTTTGTTTTAACTTAGAGAGGAATGCAAAAAATGGCAAATATCCGTGTTCTTTTGGCTTGCTGTGGCTTGGCCTTGTGTCTGATATTGGCTTCATTGGATTCGGTTACCGTATTTGTCTATTAATTAAAAATCGGCTTTACACTGAAAATGCATTGGCGTTCCATAGACCGGATGTGTGATATATAATTCTTGTGCATGTAATTGCAGGCGAGGTGCCATTGCTCTTGCCTGCTGATGAGCGTAAAACCGGTCTCCCAAAATAGGGTGTTCAAGTGCTAGCATATGCACCCTGAGCTGATGTGAACGACCCGTTATCGGTGAGAGTTTTATGCGAGTTGCCTCATCTTCGTAAGCGAGTACTTCGTATTCAGTCTGGGCTGATTTCCCGGTTTCAAAACACACTTTCTGCTTTGGCCGGTTCGGCCAGTCACAAATCAGCGGTAAATCGACAAGACCCGTTTCTGGTTCCAGACGTCCCCAAACCCGCGCAATATAGGTTTTTTCCGGTTCTCGTTCACGGAACTGACGTTTCAGTTCACGCTCTGCATCTTTGGTCAGTGCAACTACCATTACGCCGCTGGTTGCCATATCCAGCCGATGAACAGATTCTGCCGCTGGAAACTGTTGTTGTATCCGCGTCATAATGCTGTCTTTATGTTCTTCTGCCCGACCGGGAACAGAAAGTAGCCCACTGGGTTTATTGACCACAATGATATATTGATCCTGATAGAGCACATGTAACCAAGGATCGGTAGGAGGATTATAAGCTTCCATTAAGGCTCCGGTAGCTGAATATCAGGGGAGGCGCGGGAATAGGGTTCTTAGTAAAGGTTACCCTATCCCGGACCAGCCTCCAGGTATTGCTAATATTTACTGGTGTGTAACGACAACAAGGCGAATAGCATCCAGACGCCAACTTGCCTGATTTAAGTTAAGCAGTGACTGTTGGCGATTGGTTTCAATGGATTCCAATTCATCATCACGAATATTTGGATTGACCGCCTTCAATGCTTCCAAACGGGAAAGTTCAGCAGCAAGATTTTCATCTGCTTCCTGTTTTGCTTGTTCAATCAATGATTTTGCCTGAGTTTCTACTAAACCTTCGGCCTGTTGCAAAATAGCGTGAACTTCTTTTTGTACCGCATTGACCAGTTTACTTGCAGTATGACGATTCACTGCATTAAGCTGGCGGTTAAAGCTTTCAAACTCCACTTGACCCGCCAGATTATTGCCTTTTAGGTCCATCAGTATCCGCAATGGCGTTGGTGGAAGGAAGCGGGTCAATTGCAGGCGTTTAGGGGCTTGTGCTTCAACTACATAGATCAGCTCTACCAGCAGAGTTCCAACAGGTAATGCTTTATTTTTCAAAAGGGATACCGCACAGCTACCTGTATCACCGGAAAGGATCAGATCCAACCCATTACGGATAATTGGGTGCTCCCAACTGATAAACTGGGCATCTTCACGGGACAGTGACTGTTCACGATCAAAAGTGATAGTACAACCATCTTTTGGTAATCCAGGAAAATCTGGGACCAGCATATGATCGGATGGTGTCAGCACTATCATATTGTCATTGCGATCTTCCTGATTGATACCAACGATATCAAATAGATTGAGAGAGAAGTTCACCAAATCAGTATCATTGTCATACTCTGAAATTTTTTCTGCCAGCCGCAAACCATGCTCGCCGCCATTGGAGTTCATTTCCAGCAGCCGGTCACGGCCTTGCTCCAGTTGCTGTTTGAGTTGCTCATGTTGCTGACGGCACTGATCAATAAATTCACCAAATTTTTCCTGCTCCTGGTTATTGGGTTTGGCAAGATAGTTCAGCAGAGTTTCATAATAGTGATCGTAAATAGTACGACCCGTTGGGCAGGTATGCTCGAATGCATCCAAACCTTCGTGATACCAGCGAATCAGGACTGCTTGGGCGGTATTTTCCAGATAAGGCACACTAATTTGGATATCACGGCTTTGGCCGATACGATCCAGACGTCCGATACGCTGTTCCAGTAAATCCGGATTGAATGGTAAATCGAACATCACTAATTGGTTGGCGAACTGGAAGTTGCGGCCTTCTGAGCCAATTTCGGAGCATAGTAATACCTGAGCGCCTTCTTCTTCGGAAGCAAAATAGGCTGCGGCGCGATCACGTTCAATCAGTGATAGACCTTCATGGAAAACAGCACCACGAATCCCTTCTCGCTCACGTAGTACCTGTTCCAATTGCAGAGCAGTGGTTGCTTTCGCACAAATTACCAGCACTTTTTCATGGCGATTTGTCATCAAAAAACCGAGTAGCCATTCTACGCGGGGATCAAAGTTCCACCAGGTAGCGTTTTCGCCTTCAAACTCTTGATAAATTTGTTCTGGATAGAGCATATCCCATGCGCGTGCTTCCAGCGATTTTTTAGCGCCCATAATATCGGAGACTTTAATGGCGGTCTGATATTGGGATGGCAGAGGCAACTTTATCTGGTGCAATTCCCGATGGGGGAAGCCTTTCACACCATTACGGGTATTACGGAACAGAATACGACTGGTGCCGTGGCGATCCATTAGCATGGAAATCAGTTCACGTCGTGCAGTTTCACTTTCATCACTATTACTATTGGCGGCTTGCAACAGCGGCTCAATATCCTGCTCACTAATCAACTCACCCATTAGGTTTAATTGATTATTATTAAGTTGTTCACCTGATAACAGCAGTGTGACAGCATCGGCAACTGGACGATATTTTTGTTGTTCGTCAATAAAAGTTTGATAATCGTGGAAACGGTTTGGATCAAGTAGGCGTAGACGGGCAAAATGACTTTCCTGTCCTAGCTGCTCTGGTGTTGCAGTCAATAGCAGTACACTTGGGATCTGTTCAGCTAATTGTTCGACAACCTGATATTCACGGCTAGGTGTATCCTCGCTCCAGGCCAGATGGTGAGCTTCGTCCACCACCATCAAATCCCAGCTGGCTTCAAGCATATGCTCAAAACGCTGTTTATTACGGCGGGCAAAATCCAGTGAACAGAGTACTAATTGTTCTGTTTCAAATGGATTGTCACTGTCATGCCGTGCTTCGATATAGCGGCTATCGTCAAACAGGGCAAAGCGCAGATTGAAACGGCGCAGCATTTCTACCAGCCATTGATGTTGAAGGCTATCCGGCACAATCACCAGAACACGTTCAGCACGACCGGCCAGCAATTGCTGGTGGATGATCATCCCGGCTTCGATGGTTTTACCCAAACCGACTTCATCGGCCAATAGAACTCTTGGTGCGTAGCGCTTGCCGACTTCATTTGCGATGTGAAGTTGGTGAGGTATCAAGCTTGCGCGGATACCCCGCAAACCACTTTCAGCCAGTTTAAATTGTTCGCTTTGGTATTTACGGGCGCGAAAACGTAAGGCAAAGCGGTCCATACGGTCAATTTGACCAGCAAACAGGCGATCCTGTGGTTTGTTGAAGGTAAGTTTACTGTCAAGTAACACTTCGCGCAGACTGATATTTTCTTCCAGAGTATCAAGTCGTGTGCCTGTATAAATCAGCAGGCCATTTTCTTGTTGGATTTCATCTACTTTGAGTTGCCAGCCTTCATGGCTGGTGACAACATCCCCCGAGTTAAACATAACACGGGTAATAGGAGAATCATTGCGTGCATAGAGGCGGTTTTCACCGCTGGCAGGAAAGAGCAAAGTGACCATTCGTGCGTCCAGTGCAACAACGGTTCCTAATCCAAGTTCGCTTTCTGTATCGCTGATCCAGCGTTGACCGAGGGTAAATGGCATAAATTTTAACTCAGTTTCTGTTAGATAATGTTATTCATAGGTGGAGGACGACAGCTTTTTATTTGATCTAACGGAGATAATGGGTAGACAACAAGACACCCCGTCAATCCCCTTATCACTCGTCAAAGGGGCGATATGTTAATGGAAGCAAAGCCGGTCGTCACCTGCAAAAAATAGTAATTAGCCAAATAGTAATTAGCCAAAAGGCATTACCATCTGTCCGGTGAGTAAAGTTATAAAATCATCCTGTAAAAACGGCAGGATAGCATCAGCGATAGGCTGAAGTTGCTTATTGATATAGTGATCATAGTCTGGTGATGAATGCAGATTTTCCAGTGGTTCCGGCCCGGATTGTGTCATGACATAGCTTATCCACCCCCCATTTTGGTACTGCAAGGGCCGGTTATGTTGCAGATTGTATTCATCTGCCAGCCTTGCTGCCCTCACATGGGGTGGTACATTGCGCTGATAGTCAGACAACTTACGGCCCAACCTTTTACGGTAGATTAGTTTATCATCAAATTTTCCTTTTAGGGTACTGGTAACATAACCACGGATAAACTCTTGATAAGGCTGTTCATGAAAAATCAGTGAATACAGTTGCTTCTGGAAATTTTGCGCCAGAGGTGTCCAGTCAGTGCGTACTGTTTCCAGACCTTTATAGACCATGCGGTCACCACTCAGACCGGCATAACGCTTTTTACTGCCTTGTTCAGCCCCACGGATGGTTGGCATCAGAAAACGGCGATAGTGAGTTTCAAATTCCAACTCAAGGGTGCTTTTAAGCCCAAAATGTTCTTGCAGGTGTTTTTGCCACCATTGGTTAACGAATCGCGCAAGTTTTTTGCCGATACTGAGAGCCAGTTCTTCTTCATGCGCCTGTTTCAGCCATATAAAGATAGAATCTGTATCACCGTAGATAACTTGATAGTTTTGAGATTCAATTAGCTTTCTGGTCTGGAGCATAATTTCGTGGCCGCGCATAGTAATGGAAGACGTCAGGCGTGGGTCGAAGAAACGACAGCCCTCTGCCCCAAGAACGCCATAGAAAGCGTTCATGATGATCTTCAATGCTTGTGACAATGAGGCGTTATGCTGTTTTTTTGCTGCGTCACGTTCATGCCAGATTTGCGTCACGATATCAGGCAGACAGTGCTGAGTACGGGAAAAGAAGGCATTGCGAAAACCGGGAACCGCATGCTCGCTGTCCGGCTGTGCCAGACCTTCCACCATACCGACAGGATCGATAAGAAAAGTGCGGATAATCGAGGGATACAGACTTTTATAATCCAGCACTAGCACTGAATCATACAAGCCGGGGCGAGAATCCATCACGAAACCACCGGGGCTGTTATCTTCAGACTTCCCGCCTGGATTTGGGGCAACATAACCGATGCGGTGCATTTTTGGCATGTAAAGATGGGTGAAAGCGGTGACTGAACCGCCACTGCGATCTACGGCGAGACCGGTAACTGTTGCCCTTTCCAACAGGAACTTCATTAAGTGGGTTTTATCGAAAATCTGGTTTACCAGAATACAGTCTTGCAGATTATATTGTGCCAGTGCGGGCTTATCTTGCTGGAAACGGCGGTCAATCTCATCCATACGCTGATAGGGTGTATCAATGGCTTTGCCTTCGCCCAATAGTTCTTGCGAGACATATTCCAGACTGAAAGAAGGAAAATTCCAGGTGGCGGTTTTCAGTGCTTCAATACCATCAATAATCAACCGACCGGCCGTGGAAGCGAAAAAGTGCCCCGGTTTAAAGCCGTGCTCCCGCCACTCCAGTAACCCTCCGGCCCGTCCAAATTTCAGTGGAACACCGTAACGTTCAGCATGTTTTTGTAAAATCCGCAGATCGAACTGAATCAGGTTCCAGCCAATAATGGCGTCAGGGTCATATTTTTCCAGCCACTCGTTGAGTCTTTCCAGCATTTGCGGACGACTTGTTACATATTCCAAATCAAAATTTACCGGGTGCTCATTACCGTTAGCAGGGCCAAGCATAAATACTTTTTGCTGATCACATCCTGCTAATCCAATGGAATAAAGTTCTCCATGCTGGCTGGTTTCAATATCCAAGGATACCCATTTCAATGTTGGGCGATAAGCCGGGTTAGGTTTTATCTGATAGCTACCATTAGGTGCCTGACTGAACCAGATGGGAGCAGTGATAAAACGTTCCATCATAAACCTGTCTGGTGGACGGATATCTGCTTCATAAACCTGAATTTCCTGTTGCTGTAGCACTTTCTCAATCCGTTGTAATTGGCGATATTGCTGGCAATAAAGCGCGGCAACAGGCTGGCGATTGAAATCTTTCAATGAAAGTGGGCGGAGATGGTAGTTGCGCTCTTGCGCCAGAATTTTTTCCACCTGCGGCATATTAGCTTGCAAGATAAAAGCAACAGCTTGTTGGTGAAGAATTTTTATATGACGTGGCCCCTGATCTGTCACCAGCCAGTATTCCACCTCAATACCCGAGGGAGTATCCCGCCAATGGCGTGTCAGTATAAAACCTTGTTCAGCATGATTCTGTTGCATATAGAGGCAGGCGCTTATATTTGTTGAAAATAACTATATCCGTCATCTTTCAAGTTGCCTCTTTGTTGGCTGCACTCACCCCGGTCACATAGTTATCTATGCTCCCGGGGATTCACTCCCTTGCCGTCGCGATGCATCTTGAAATCCATAGAGTATACAATTATAGCATTAAATCATGGTTATTTATACAGTTGCCTAATCTCACTATATTGTGATGTAGCGCATAAATGATAATCGAAACATTGCCGAAACTATCTCTTTATTGCAAAGAATGGAAAATAAAATAGCTCTAATGAGATAGGCAGGTATTATTGAATATATCTATAAGAGTATAGTCGTAGAAAACGTATTTCATTCGTTATTAGTAATATGTTTTTAATATTATCTAGCTTTATTCTTAATTGTATTTATATAATTACATACTACCAAGAATTAAAGTTACAGTAATGATGGATAATAACGTAGTCCATGTGATAATAGATGCCATTGCCTCATGGTCACCACCCATTTGTCTAGCTAATATATAAGCATTGCCGGCATAAGGTACGGTGGAATATAGAATAGTAATATTCGCAGGCATGCCTGACGAACCTAAATATTTAATACTCTAAATAACTATTTATTTAAATTGTTAAAAATCATGGTTATTAAAATGTGGTTATTATTAGTAGAAAAATTGTTTGGGAATATTTATACCCTATGGATTTCAAGATGCATCGCGACGGCAAGGGAGTGAATCCCCGGGAGCATAGATAACTATGTGACCGGGGTGAGTGCAGCCAACAAAGAGGCAACTTGAAAGATGACGGGTATAGATCTTATCTGACGAGTAACCCATCCGGTAACGTTCGAGAGAGTGGCTGGCTTTATGGGTAGGAATAAAGTGTTCCATTTTACGAAAATTCGTCAGAGATGAGTTATGGATAATTCCTATTGAGATAGGTTTTTATATTTCATAACTTAACCAGAGCTATTTTTCTTATCTTATCTAACAATAAAACATAAATCTAGCGTAGTAAGTATAGAACCAATAAAGAACAAAGACAGCGGAAAAAACGAAGTAAATCACAGATCTGACTTTGTTTTTTTTAAATAAAACGAATGACTTGTAGAAACATGCAATATAAAAAGGGAGAAGCGGAGTTAAAATAAATAAAGGAGTTATTATATCAATGCCGCCTTCTTTATATTGCCAAAGTTCACAATCAACATAACCAAAATCGAAATAAGGCTCCTTAATATTAAAGGCAAATCCGTTAATAATAAGAAAAGATAAGAATGACAATACTACGAATGTTATAATGTCTGTAAATTTTATTTTCATTTTTATCTATTTAATAAATTATCTATATGATCTAGTCGATTATATACAGCTTCTCCGTATGAGACCCATTCATCTTCAGCTAATGTCCTTTGCTCTTTTGATTTGTAAATTGCTTTAATAAAATCGTCTTTTTTTCTTGTTATTCCTCGATTATATCTAGAACCCACCATAATATACTGTTCTTTTGTTAAGTTTCTAGTATCTGCATTAGGATAATCATAGAGAATTAAATCTTTTAAATGTCGAGCGACCATTTTAATATTAAATTCATCAAGTTGTAGGCAAGTTGCAATTTCTAACTGATCCCTAGTGGTTAATGTGTTTGAATCAAACCCCATCATATCGGCTACATGTCTTATCTGCATTGCAACTATACCAGTAGAGGTTTCATTTGAACCTTTATGGCGAGTTTTATTAATATTAAAAACCTGCTCGTTCCATTGCCTCATTGCAATAGTATTTAATTTCCACATATCCGGTTTACCGCCTGCTTCTATTCTAGAAACAGCAGCCAAAAGATTCGTTGGTATTTGTTCTAAATGAGAATATTTTAAAATAAGTTGCTGATTATATTTAACGTATGCATCTTTATAACTGTCTATATACCGAATGAACTTCAAGATGCTTGAGCCGTCAGATATAAAAACATTTAAATTCAACAACATAATCGTTTTTCAAACATGCACTTTGAAGTATCTTGAGTATATATCTATTTTTGTTTCTTAGAAGATGTTTATCGACTTGCCACATAACAAGATCAAGTTCATCCCATCGCCTAAAAGATGGCCTGGAACTTGGGTTATATGTACAAAAATTATTACTTAATACCCTGTCACGCAATTTATTCATTCTTAATAAACCTCATCATCTCTGATGCTATAAGCAGAAGTACCAGCAATGTGATGACTCCACGTTATATTTTGATAAATGACAGAGATACTCTCTTCTGGCTGATTTTCTGCATGAGTTAAAGAGTGGGGGTAATTAGTATTAAAAGCATTTATTTTTGCTTTTGTTAATTCTATTGAATAAAACTTTTCTTGAGCACCTTCTGATGAAGTTCTATAAAAATCTAACAGGATATGAAGTTCTTCGTTGTTTGAAATTGCTAGTCCAAGTAAAGGAGAGGATTTATCGATGGGTTTTATGATATTAAAAGGATGATGGCTTACATGTTGTATTCGAGTTAAAGAATGTGTAGCGGAGTAAACTAGTATTTGATCCCTGTGGTTCTCTTGATATTTATTACCAATAGAATCAAAAGTAGAACAGCCTGCTGAAATTAACCCTTGGTTCTTTCCTTTTATGGTCGCATAAATCAAATTAGACATTATTAAATCCTTTATGAAAAATTAATACATAAAAAACTTATAACAAAAAAGATTTATATTGCCCAGTTTTATTTTTAAAATATAGACTTTGGTCACAGAAGGAAATAATCTAAATACTAAGCTATATCCTATGGATTTCAAGATGCATCGCGACGGCAAGGGAGTGAATCCCCGGGAGCATGGATAACTATGTGACCGGGGTGAACGAGTTCAGCCAACAAAGAGGCAACTTGAAAGATGACGGGTATATATCCTGTTCCCGTTTATTTTGATAGCGATGACATTAATAACACTTAAATAGAAGCGACTTTCCTCCCCAAAATAGCAGCTTCAGAAACAGTACCGGCAACCAGTGCATTTGTTGAACCGTCATAATGAATATTGCCATCAACAATTAATAAAGCGCGATCAGCTATACGAGCGGCATCATCCAGATTATGGGAAACCATCAGTAATGTAAGTTGGCGTTCATGGCAAACTTGTTCCAGTAATACCAGCATTTCATTACGCAGTGCCGGATCTAGGGCTGAAAAAGGCTCATCAAGTAATAAAATCGGTTGCTGGCGTACTAGGCAACGAGCTAATGCTGCCCGCTGCCGTTGTCCACCAGAAAGTTGAGCTGGCAGACGTGTTAGACAATTTTCCAACGAAACTTGAGAGACTATTTGCTGTAGTGTCTGTTTCTGCATGCTATTAAGGCGTAATCCAGGATGTAAACCTAGCCCGATATTTTGCTCAATTGTCAAATGAGAGAAGAGATTATTTTCTTGAAATAACATGGAAACCGGGCGTTGAGCAGGTGACGTACTGGTATGATTTTCCCCGTTCAGCCATAGGGAGCCTTTTTCTGCTGTTTGAAAGCCGGCGATTAAGTTCAGGAGTGTACTTTTACCCGCCCCACTAGGGCCTAGGATTGCGATACGTTCTCCGGCCTGAATTTGCAAGTCAAAGCGCATCACCAGATGTTCATAGCGGTAAGTCAGATTTTCAAGTTTGAGCATTACGTGGTCTCGGTAAGCGTTCAAGTAAACTAAACAGCATAAAACATAACAATAACAGCAATAAAGCAGTGATCGCGCCATCCTGACTACGATAAGCCCCAATTTGCTGATAGAGGTAGAAGGGCAGGGTACGGAAATCTTCATTACCAAACAGCGCGACAACGCCAAAATCTCCAATGGAAAGGACACAAGCAAAGGCCAGCGCTTGTGCCAGCGGAACTTTTAGTGCTTTTAGTTCAATCCAGCGCAGTCGGTTAATACCTTGAATATTCAGGGAGCGACACAGTGGATTATAGCGAGCCGCCAGATCTTTCATTGGATTATCCAGAACTTTCAGTGCATAGGGAATTGCCATCAGTGCGTTGGTTAAAATCACTAAACCGTAGGGTGAACGGGGCAGGCCGACGGTATCATTGAGCAACAGAAAGAATCCTGTTGCCAATACAATGCCTGGCATAGAGAGGATTAACAAACCACTCATCTCCATTGCTTGTCCCCAGTGAGGAGAATAACGCAGGTACAGCTCACGGCTGCTCCACAGCAGCATCATAGTGAATAAAACACATAATAACCCCGCGCCTAAAGCAATCACCGCTGAGGTGATAAATGCTTGCCACAATGCAGGCTGGCGCAATACGTTAAGCAACCCGCTGTTAAGGCCATCCACGATAACCGCCAGCAATGGTGGCACGAGTAGTAATAATGCTGTGATAATTAACAGGCTGTCGCAGATTTTTCTCAACAAAGTATCCTGTGGATTACGCCATTGCTGTTGGTTGCTGTAGCCGACAGATAGAGCGCTGCTAAGTTTCTGGCTGAGGAGCACAAGGCCAAGGCAGCAGGTAATCTGAATTAACGCCAGTAACGCGGCACGGTTAAGATCGTAGTCATAGCTTAACGCTTGATAGATTGCCAGTTCGACAGTTGTTGCAGCAGGTCCTCCACCTAACGCCAGCACAGTAGCAAAACTGGCGAAACAGAGCATAAAAATCAGTGCGCCAGTGGGCAGGATCTGGCGGCGTAGATAAGGCCATTCAACAAAACGGAAATGTTGCCATTCATTCATACCTAGCTGCGCCGCTAATTGCCGTTGTTCCACTGCAATGTTTTCCAGCGATTGCAGTAAAAGCCGTGTTGCCAGCGGCATATTAAAGAAAATATGTGCCAGCAAAATGCCTGGTAAACCGTAAGGGATGAAATGGTAATCGATGTCGATCCATTGGCAGAACTGAGCCAGCCAGCCGGCTCTGCCATAAACCGTCAGAATGCCGAATAGAGCGACTAGCACGGGCAAAACCAGCGTCATAGCGCACAGGCGCAGAAAGAGGGTTCGGCCTGGAAAATGACGGCGATAGAGTGCCCTGGAAAGAAAAATAGCCGGAATAACAGAAAATAGTGCTGATAAAAAGGCTTGCCAGAATGTGAAGCGTACCACGTGCCACAAATAGCGATCTTCTATCAATAAATGCCAGTCACTTGCAGGTGAATTAAACCAGAGCGTTCCGAATGCCAGTAAGGCGACCAACAGTAAAAAACCGGCGGCAATCGCCCCCGGTAACAGCCATCCGGCTATCAGCGGCTGACAGCGCTTTGCCATGTACGAATCCATTGGTTACGGTATTTTGCGACTTCTTCCGCGCGATATTGAAGAGATTTTGCGGGTATGGAAAGCTGCAAATATACTTCCGGGAGTGGGATATCAATGACCGGATACATCCAGTTGGTGGTTGGAATTTCCTGTTGGAAAGTTGGAGTCAGCATAAACTGCATAAATTTCTGGGCAAGTTCCGGTTGCTTGCTGGAGGCCAGTTGTGCGGCCACTTCGATTTGAAGGTAATGACCTTCACTGAATGTAGCCGCAGCGTAATTGTCATTCTTCTCAGATAACAGGTGGTAACCCGGTGAAGTGGTGTAACTCAGCACTAAATCGCCTTCTCCTTTGAGGAACAGACCATAAGCTTCGCTCCAGCCCTTGGTAACGGTCAGCGTTTTCTTTGCCAGTTTTTGCCAGGCTTGTGGGGCATCATCACCGTAAATTTTCTGCATCCATAACAGCAAACCTTGCCCCGGTGTGCTGGTGCGAGGATCTTGGTAGATCACTTTCCAGTTATTGTGGCTGTTGATTAGCTCATCCATGCTTTTTGGCGGGTTTGGTAAAGTCTTTTTGTTGTAAATGAAGGCAAAATAGCCATAGTCATAAGGAATGAATACCTTGTTATTCCATGACACCGGCAGTGTCAGTTTGCTGGTATCCACTTGACTTTCGGTAAACAGCCCCGTTTGTTGGGCTGCTTGAATCAAGTTGTTATCCAACCCAAGAATAATATCGGCAGCAGTACGCTTGCCCTCCATTCTTAGGCGATTGAGCAAGGAAACACCGTCTTCCAGAGCAACCAGTTTCAGTTCACAGTGACATTCAGCTTCAAACGCTTTTTTAATTGCGGGTCCGGGTCCCCATTCAGTGGCAAAAGAATCATAGGTATAGACCGTTAATACTGGCTTGGCCTGTACAATTTGACTTAATAGCAACGCAGGAGCTGATAGGACTGTCAGTACGATTAATTTGGAAAATAACGTCTTAAACACTTTGCTCTCCTTAAATTAAGAGGATTGGCAAAGGATTTGAGGAAGCGCTAAACGGCGAGATAACGTCTGTGAAATAGTTAGCAGCTCAAATCCCTACGCCGGTATTAGCCGGATCAGGTTCGGCGGGTTTACTCTCAGCAAGGCTGTTTTAAACAGCCAGCACCCCGTTGAGATGGCGCTATTGTAGAGATTTAGCTAGCGACTGCAAAGTCCAATGATAGAGGTTTACCACTTGAGGGTAGTGTGAAACAATTAGTCATCTTTCAAATTTAGTTTATCGAGGTAGTCTGGTGATCGATGATGATGGCTACCGCCCGAATGTAGGAATTGTAATTTGTAATCGGCAAGGCCAGGTTTTGTGGGCCCGGCGTTATGGGCAGCATTCCTGGCAATTTCCTCAAGGGGGAATTAATCCGGGGGAATCACCAGAACAGGCTATGTACCGGGAACTGTATGAAGAAGTGGGGTTAGGTCGGAAAGATGTACGCATTCTGGCCTCTACTCGTAATTGGTTACGTTACAAATTACCCAAGCGTTTGGTGCGTTGGGATACACGACCTGTCTGTATTGGTCAAAAGCAGCGATGGTTTTTATTACAACTGCTCTGTAATGAAGACGATATTAATGTGCAACACAGTAATACCCCGGAGTTCGATGGTTGGCGTTGGGTCAGCTATTGGTATCCTGTTCGGCAGGTAGTCTCTTTTAAGCGTGATGTTTATCGGCGCGTGATGAAAGAGTTTGCTTCGGTTGTAATGCCAATGCAGGAAAGCGTATCTCTGCCACGTTCTTCGTATTTTTACCGTCGCAAAAGAAGTTAGGTGAGTTCCATGCTCATGCGTTTACGGGAAATTGTTGAAAAAGTTGCTATGGCAACCAATCTGGCCGAAGCGCTTGAGCTATTGGTGAACGAGACCTGTCTGGCAATGAGCACGGATGTCTGTTCTATCTATCTTGCTGATCATCAACGGCGGTGTTATTACCTGATGGCAACCCGAGGGTTGAGGAAACCCCGAGGAAGGACTATCAGTTTGGCTTTTGGTGAAGGAGTTGTCGGGCAAGTTGGTCAATTGTCTGAACTGATTAATCTGGCGGATGTCCGCAGCCATCCAAGTTTCAAATATTTGCCTCAAGTTAAAGAGGATAGCTTTCGCGCTTTTTTGGGCGTTCCCGTGGTTTACCACCGTCAGTTGCAAGGTGTTTTGGTCGTTCAGCAGCAGGAACAACGCTTGTTTAATGAAACCGAAGAGTCCTTTATGGTGACGCTTGCGACACAACTCGCGGTGATCCTTGCTCAAGCTCAGACTAAAGGCTTGTTTGGTCGATATCGGCAGACCAGAATTAAAGCATTGGCCATTTCCAATGGCATCGTGATGGCTCAGGGATGGCAAGATTGCTCCCAACCCTCACTTGACCAAATTTTTGAAGCCTCAACCCTTGATTATGCAGCAGAACGTTCTCGTTTAATTCAGGCATTGGAAGATGCAACAGCAGAATGTCGTCGGCTCAGTAAACGTTTTACCGCGGGTTCTCAAAAAGAGAGCGCCGCGATTTTTGATCTTTATTCCTACCTTTTGAATGATCCCCAGTTGAAACAAGATCTGTTCTCCTGTGTTGAACAGGGCTCTGTTGCGCAATGGGCTGTTAAACAAGTTATTGAGAAATACGCAGAACAATTTTCCTGCTTGCAGGATGCTTATATGCGGGAAAGAGCATCAGATTTACGGGCACTTGGACAGCGATTATTATTTCATCTGGATGATTCACTTACTGCCAGCCATCAATGGCCTGAATGGTTCATTCTGGTTGCAGATGAACTGAGTGCTAACCTATTGGCAGAAATGCCGCAGGAAAGATTAGCAGGGGTTATTGTTCGTGATGGCGCCACTCATTCACACTCTGCCATATTGGTTCGAGCAATGGGTATTCCGGCCATTATGGGGGCGGATATCCAGCCGGAACTCCTGAACAATCGTATGCTAATTCTTGATGGTTTCCGTGGGGAAGTTTTCATTGAACCTGAGCCACTGATTTCGCAGGAATATAAACAGATTATCGAAGAAGAAAAAGCACTTAGCAGACTGGCTGAGGGAGATGTTGAGCAGGAAGCACGGTTAAAAAGTGGCGAGCGCATTTTGGTTCAGCTTAATGCGGGTTTGAGCCTGAAATATGAGTTGCGGATCAGTAATAGTATTGATGGTGTTGGACTCTATCGCACCGAAATACCCTTTATGCTGCACTGTGGTTTCCCATCAGAAGATGAACAAAAAGCGCGTTATCAGGAGATGTTACAATTATTTCCCGATAAGCCAGTGGTATTGCGTACACTTGATATTGGTGCGGATAAACAACTGCCTTATATGCCGATCAGCGAAGAGAACCCTTGTTTGGGATGGCGTGGTATACGAGTGACGCTGGATCAACCGGAGATTTTTCTTATCCAACTGCGGGCAATGCTCAGAGCTAACGCTGATATGGGTAATCTGAAAATCCTGCTGCCAATGGTAACAAGTGTAGAAGAAATTGATGAAGCTAAGCGATTGGTAGACAGAGCGAAAGAGGAAGTCGAGCAAATGTTGGCGCGCCAAATATCTATGCCTCAGCTCGGTGTCATGATTGAGGTTCCTTCGATGATTTTTCTGTTGCCACAACTCAAAAACAGAGTCGATTTTGTGTCTATTGGCACCAATGACCTAACACAATATCTATTGGCAGTGGATCGGAATAACACTCACGTCGCTTCTCTTTATGATTGCTTACATCCGGCGGTGATTCGAGCATTAAAACTGGTATTTGAAAATAGCCAGCGGGCAGGTCTTACGATCAGCATTTGTGGTGAAATGGCAAGTTTCCCTATGGGAGCGCTATTATTGATTGGTCTTGGCTATCGCAGTTTGAGTATGAGTGGTTGTAGTGTGCCAAGAATTAAGTATTTATTACGTCATCTGGAGTTGGCTCAGGTTGAAAAATTAATGACCGAAATACTACAAGCTGAAACCAGCCTAAGAGTAAAGGAGCTGTCAGCAACGTTTATGGAGCAGCATGGGGTGGGCGGTTTGGTCAGAGGTGGCATTTAATCCGTTTAACGGCCTGTGCTATGATTCTCAATCACTTGCCTTAGGGCATTAACGCTAAATATTAAGTGGGGAAAGATGAGTAACAGCTACCTGGCATTTCCTAATATTGACCCGGTCATTTTTTCAATAGGTCCAATAGCCCTCCATTGGTATGGTTTCATGTACCTGGTTGGGTTTGTATTCGCCATGTGGCTAGCGACACGCAGGGCAGCGAAACCCAATAGTGGTTGGACAAAAAACGAAGTAGAGAACTTGCTTTATGCGGGGTTTGCTGGCGTATTTGTCGGTGGCCGTCTAGGTTACGTCCTGTTTTATAATTTCCCGGCATTTCTCGATAACCCCCTTTATTTGTTTAAAGTTTGGGATGGTGGGATGTCTTTCCACGGTGGTTTAGTGGGGGTTATCTGCGCAATGTGGTGGTTTGGCCGCAGAACGAAACGCCATTTCTTACAAGTTGCTGACTTCATTGCCCCGTTAGTCCCTTTTGGTTTAGGCATGGGGAGAATCGGTAATTTTATTAATGGCGAGTTGTGGGGACGTGTCACATTGGATACGCCGTGGGCGATGTTATTCCCAAGCTCCCGTGGTGAAGATATTGCACTGGCTGCAACAGATCCCTCACTGTTATCAGTACTTGAACAATATGGTGTTCTGCCACGTCACCCTTCACAGCTTTATGAAATGGCGTTGGAAGGGATCATTCTGTTCATTATTTTGAATTTATATATCCGTAAACCTCGCCCGATGGGCAGTGTTTCCGGTTTATTCTTAATTGGCTACGGTATTTTCCGAGTGATAGTCGAGTTCTTCCGCCAACCAGATGCACAACTGGGCTTATTCGACGGGATCAGTATGGGGCAAATTCTTTCTATACCAATGATTTTGGCGGGAATATTAATGATGATATGGGCATACAAACACCAAGGTAATAAGGTACAAGAGGTAAAATGAAACAGTATCTGGACTTAATGAAAAGAGTGCTTGCAGAGGGCACTCCGAAAGCAGACCGCACTGGGACGGGAACACTCTCGATTTTCGGGCATCAGATGCGTTTCAATTTACAGGATGGTTTTCCGCTGGTCACAACTAAACGTTGCCATATCCGCTCAATTATTCATGAACTTCTCTGGTTCCTGAATGGTGATACCAATATTAAATATCTGCATGAAAATGGAGTGACTATTTGGGATGAATGGGCGGATGAAAACGGTGATTTAGGGCCGGTATATGGTAAGCAATGGCGTTCATGGGGAGCCGCAGATGGTCGCCAGATTGACCAATTGAAAACCGTATTGGAACAGCTTAAAAGCGATCCAGATTCACGTAGAATCATCGTTTCGGCTTGGAACGTTGGTGAACTGGATAAGATGGCATTAGCGCCATGCCACGCATTCTTCCAGTTTTATGTTGCGGATGGCAAACTTTCCTGTCAGCTTTACCAACGTTCCTGTGACGTATTCCTTGGCTTACCGTTCAATATTGCCAGCTATGCATTGCTGGTTTATATGATGGCGCAACAGTGTGATCTAGAAGTGGGTGATTTTGTCTGGACTGGTGGTGATACCCATCTTTATAGCAACCATATGGAGCAGACAAAGTTACAACTCAGCCGTGAGCCGCGCTCACTGCCAAAATTGGTGATAAAGCGTAAACCGGAATCACTTTTTGATTATCAATTTGATGACTTTGAAATAGTCGATTATGACCCGCATCCAGGAATAAAGGCTCCGGTTGCTATTTAACGGTTGCGGTTAAAATAGCGCTTCTATGTTCGTCGACAATCTGGGGGAACAATTTATAATAAATTGTTCCTCTTTTCATTTTGATGATATAATATACAGATACGTAGAAATTAAGAGGAAAAAGACCATGAATACTATTTCCCAAAAAAAAGCTAGGGATCTGCTTAGTAATCCAAAGCATTTCGAGGGTGGTGTGTTTATTACCAAAAACGGGATATCTGAATTGTTTATTCAACCAATGGCAGAACGTGAGAGAGAGTTGGCCGAAAGAGGCGTAGAACGACAGGCGATAGCATTGCTTAAAATCGCGATGCTGTCTAAGAAAGATACTATAGAAGGTAGAAAAATGACACTTGAAGAAGCACTTCGTAGGCGCAAGGAACGTCGGGTGTGATATATAAAGTTCAAATTACCGAAACAGCCTACCAGACACTTTCTATTATTGAAGACTACAAGGCTAATACTATAGGGTTGGAAGCAGCTCAGAATTTGGTAGATGATTTATTAATTGAATCATCGGAACGGATAGGGGAGAACCCGTTAGCATACGGCTATTGTTCAATGTTGCTGGATAAAGGAATGCAATTTCACCAATGGCTTTCCAAAGATCGGCAATTTCGTGTTATTTATGATGTAGTTGGGGATGAAATTCAAATATTGGCATACGCAAGCACAAACCAAGATTTGATTGCCCTCTTGTACCAACTACTGATCATACACTGATATACCCGTCATCTTTCAAATTGCCTCTTTGTTGACTGCACTCACTTACCCCGATCACATCGTTATCTATGCTCCCGGGGATTCGCTCCCTTGCCGTCGCGATGCATCTTGAAATCCATAGGGTATATATTTAAAACATTGAACGCTATACTTAATAAAATATTCTCAATTAATTATTTTCTGGTCTGATATTATTTATCTTTATAGAATAAATTAATAGTAATAACATCCTCATGTCAAGCACTCAATCTTTTCTTTATTATGTTCATGAAGCTTCTTCCTCATAGCCATATAATCTTACAATGCATGACAATAATAATAAATAAAAATCGCTATTCTTATTGGTTTTTGCGAAGCTCTACGCAATTTAAATGTAATAATGATAAACTATTATTTTTTTATTGATGCACTCTCGCATAAAATTCAATTATGTATTTATTCTGTGTTTAAAATGAATAAAATGTTTTACGAAAGGAAATAAGGAATTATCAATGGTAAATAATATGAATATAATCGGTCATTATAATATTGATAATCAATCAGGTTTTTCTTTATTGGAATTGATGATCGTTATTGTTTTGGTTTCAATATTTTCCTTATGGGGTGTGCAGGAATGGGGCGATCACCAGGAAAGAGCCAGGTTACAGGAATCAGCGCAGAAGATATTGACATTTATATCCAGACAACAATCTTTGGCAAATTATTTGAACAAAAGGGTGATATTGTGGTTGAAAACTGGAAAAAACTGGTGCATAGCGCTCTCTAATTCGGTATTGGCTAATTGTGATTTAGAAAATGTTGAGGGAATAAGTTCCCCCTATCAGGATGTTATTATTAGTTCAGCAACTAAGGATCAGATAGAGTTTCATGGAATAAGAAACACCATGATACCTGCGAGTTTTACTTTGGCGAATTCCGCAGGTGAAATATCCATTATTTTTTCTTCACGAGGTAGGATGAGATCATGTAGTAATAATAAGTTTAATCAAATTCCAGCTTGTGATTAATTATACTTTTCCCACTAAAATAATTGATACTTTATTGGAGTAATGAAAAATAAAAACCAATCTGGAATGACATTATTAGAGGTTATTGTAGCAATGGCTATTGGTAGTATTATCTTACTAGCGATTGCTAAAAGTTATCCTATTTTAACTAAACAAGTAATGGAGTTATATCAGAGATATCGTTTAGGTTATTTTATTAAACAAACATTACATATTATAGAAAAGGATATTCGCCGTGCTGGATATTGTCAGCATTATTGTGATGGAAAGCCAATATTCATCGATAATAAAAGTGATGAGAGTGAGGATTCATGCCTGATTATTGCATACGATCTTAATATAAATAACCAATGGGAGCCGCCAGAGCACGGTGAATCAGAATTCTTTGGCTATCGTCTTAGCAATAAGTCAGTAGAGTGGAAAAGGGGGGCGGGTAACTGTCAGGAAAATGGTTGGGAAAGGCTGTTTGATCCAAATGAAATAGTGGTAGATTCCTTTAAAGCTGAAAAATTACCGGCAAAAGATGGCTTAGTTTTTATCAAATTGGTGCTTATTGCACATTGGTTTAAACATCCATCGATAAACTACCAATATCAGTCAGTAATACGTTTGCGCAATATCAGGGGATAAGTACCGTGGCTGAGCATTCTCCACATGTCTGTTTTCAATATCAGCAAGGTAATGTATTGCTCATTTCAGTGCTGATATTACTGGCCGTTAGCCTGATGATGTTAAAGGCTTTGCATCATCATCTGGATAACGCTTTAATCATGATGGTCGATGAACGCAGATATCTAAAAGCTTTTCAGCAAGCAGAATCTTCATTGGCATGGGGAATTGCTCAGTCATGGTCACTTGATAGTAATAAAACAGAAGAGTGGTATTGCCAGCAACAACAAGAATTTCATTTGACCAGTTGTTTAAAAAGGCAATCGAGTCATTTTTTTCTACTGAAAGGTATGGCTGATGTGGCATCCGGGCAATCTGTTGGATTATATCAATGGATGAAATTACACTCATCTGGTGGAAGTGATTCCCTTATTCCGGTAGAGAGTGGTTGGCTGGATTTTTGTCCTGAGGTAGATGTGGGATTTTGTTCATGAAGTCAGAGCCTTTTTATGAGCATCAAGCAGGCATGAGTTTGCCCGAAGTAATGATTGCTGTTATGGTCTTTTCGGTCTCTTTATTGGGATTAATGCGTTATCATCAGGCGTTATTATTTGGGTTTCAGCAACATTGGCAGCAATCAAAGGCGGATAAATTATCTTATGGATATCTGGAACAATATGAATTAATTGCAGGTCAAAATGCTTTACCAGAAATAACATTGCCACCGGGATGGCATGCTGAATTTCAGACGGCCTATCCGTTGTCTAGCTGCTATCAGATTACAGTTATAGTGACAACGCCTTATAATCAGCAAAGTAAAGCAAGCCGATTGATTTGTTCAAATGGGAGTTCTGATGTTTAAGGTTTATCATTCTAATCAATTAGATCTTCTTAAGGAATTGATAGCAATATTGATCGGGGGTAACCCACTGACTGATCCATTTGCGCAGGAAGTCATTTTGGTACAAAGCCCAGGTATGTCACAGTGGCTGCAAATCCAACTGGCCGAAAGAATAGGCATATCAGCTAATATTTCATTTCCGCTTCCCGCTACGTTTATTTGGGATATGTTTACCAAAGTATTGCCTGATATTCCTAAAGAGAGTGCTTTTAGTAAAGATGCCATGACATGGAAATTGATGGCGTTATTGCCTCAATTGCTGCCGGAAGCGGAGTTTGTCGCACTCAGGCACTATCTTGATCAAGATTTTGATAAACGGAAAATTCATCAATTAGCTGGACGGGTTGCTGATCTGTTTGACCAATATCTCGTTTATCGTCCGCAATGGTTGGAAAGTTGGCAGCAAGGTCAGCTTATTGATGGCTTGAGTGATAATCAGTTGTGGCAGAAAAGATTATGGCTGGAACTGACGAAATATACTCATCAGTTACAACAACCCCAATGGCATCGTGCTAATTTGTATCAGCGTTTTATTTCGATACTGGAAAATAGTACTGAACTGGAAAATAGTACTGACTTTTCAGTTTGTTTACCGAAACGGGTATTTATCTGTGGTATTTCTGCCTTACCACCAGTCTATTTACAAGCTTTACAGGCATTGGCACGGCACATTGATATTCACCTGATGTTTACCAATCCATGTAAATATTATTGGGGAGATATTCAGAATTATGCTTTTTTGGCAAAACTGAGTAGCCGTAAACCACGTCATTATAAGAGCGAACAGGAGTTGGAATATTTTAAAGATCCTGGTAATGCTCAATCATTGTTTAACGGTGACGGTGAACAAGATGTAAGTAATCCCTTGTTGGCATCGTGGGGACGGTTGGGCCGTGATAATCTCTATTTATTGTCGCAGCTTGAGCAGAGTTCGGATATTCACGCTTTTGTTGAATTAGAACAGGATAATCTATTACATCAATTGCAAAGGGATATTCTCTATCTGGAAGATCATGCCCAAATTGGTTCAACAAAAGAAACATTTGAAAACAGTTTGAAAAAAAGAGTACTTGATCCGTTGGATCGTTCTTTATCTTTCCATGTTTGCCATAGCCCTCAACGTGAAGTGGAAGTTTTACAGGATCAGCTATTGAGATTATTGGAAGATAATCCATCGCTGACGCCAAGGGATATTATTGTGATGGTCGCAGATATTGACAGTTATACTCCCTATGTTCAGGCAGTATTTGGTAATGTCTCTGTTGAACGCTATATTCCATTTGCTATTTCTGATCGTAAGGCCCTCCAGGCACATTCGATTTTACAGGCATTTATTACACTGCTTGATTTACCTCAAAGCCGTTTTACGACAGAACAGGTTTTAGCATTGTTGGAAGTACCTGCGCTGGCGAATAAATTTGACATACATGAAAATGGTTTGCGTTTATTAAGACGTTGGGTTGAAGAATCAGGCGTTCGTTGGGGGTTGAATGACGATAATGTCGAAGAGCTATCTTTACCGGTGACAGGCCAGCATACATGGCGTTTTGGACTGACTCGAATGTTATTGGGTTATGCAATGGATAGCCGATCGGGCCCTTGGAAAGAGGTATTGCCTTATGATGAATCCAGTGGTTTAGCCGCGGAGCTTGCCGGCCAATTGGCTGAATTTTTAATGCAATTAAGCTACTGGCGCAAAATTCTTGCTGAGAGCCGGACATTAACGGGTTGGTTACCTGTCTGCCAGCAGTTGCTGGAAACATTTTTTGTATCAGATAATGAGACTGAATTAGTACTGGCAATGATAGAACAGCAATGGCAGAAAGTCATAGTCAATGGCTTGAATGCCCGTTATCAGGAAAGTGTGCCATTGGTTTTATTGCGAGATGAATTGGCACTTCAGTTTGATAATGAAAAAATCAGTCAGCGTTTTCTCGCCGGATCTGTCAATTTTTGCACTCTAATGCCGATGCGTTCTATTCCCTTTAAGGTTGTCTGTTTATTGGGAATGAATGATGGTATCTACCCCCGTTCAATTCCACCGCTTGGATTTGATCTGATGGCGGAAAAAGGTCAGAGGGGAGACAGAAAACGGCGGGATGATGACCGTTATCTATTCCTCGAAGCCTTGATATCTGCCGAACGGTTTCTCTATATCAGCTATATTGGTAAGTCTATTCGTGATGATACGGAATGTAATCCTTCTGTGTTGGTGAATGAATTACTGGATTATGTTTGCCAAAGTTTTTGTTTACCGGGAAATGAAAAACTGAATGTTGATGAAAGTGCTACCCATGTTAGAAAACATCTGTTGTATCTTCATGCCCGCGTTCCATTTGCACCGGAAAATTTTATACCGGGCAGTTATCAGCAAAGCTATGCCGGAGAGTGGTTCCCGGCGGCAACTGAGCAAGGTGCAGCATACGCTGAATTTTGCCAATCTATTGAAATGGCGCAAATTCAAGAAATTACACTTGATAATTTGAACAGTTTTTACCGCCATCCCGTTCGGTTTTTTTTCCAACGTTGCTTGAAAGTAAATTTCGTTATTGAAGAAACGGAATTACCAGAGGAAGAACCTTTCGTTTTAGATAATCTTCAACGTTATCAGTTTAATCAGTTATTGTTGAATGCGTTAATTGAACAGCAATCGCCTGAACCCCTTTTCAATCGGCTGCGTGCTGCTGGAGGATTACCTTTTGGTGCTTTTGGTGAGGTTTATTGGTTAAGACAGCAAAAAGAGATGCAGCCTTTGGCGGATAAAATTCGTGAACAACAAATGGAAACTTTATCTGTCGATTTACATCATGATTTAGGCCAGGTGATTCTGACGGGGCGTATTAATAAGGTGCAACCGGATGGTTTGCTACGTTGGCGGCCTGCCAGTTTGACAGCCAATGATGGTATGCAATTGTGGATTGAGCATCTGGCTTATTGTCTGACAGGTGGTGAAGGTGAAAGTCGCAGCTATGGGCGTGATGGCAACGAATGGCGTTTTGCTCCTGTACCTTCAGATCAAGCTAAAGATTATCTGAATCAATTGATTGAAGGCTATCAGCGAGGAATATCTGCGCCTTTGCCGCTGTTTTGTAAAAGTGGTTGGGCGTGGCTTTCAGCATGTATGAATAAAGAGACTGGTGAGATTGATGATAGTGATGAAATTCAATCAAAAGCTGAAAGCCAGTTATTGAAAGCATGGCTTGGAGATCAAGGACGCAGAGGCGAAGGGGATGATCCTTATATTCAACGAGCTTTCAGGCAAGTGGATAAATCATTTTTGGCAAAACTTAAACAGGAAGCGCTCAGTTATTTATTACCGATAGCGCGATATCAGAATACATAGGGAGAATATCAGATAATGCATAAACATTTTGTTCGCATGATTACTGTGATGTTCCTGCTTTTTTGGGGAACGACGAGTTATGCGCAATCACCACAACTACAGTGGCAGCTACTGCAAGAGACAATTTATAAAAGCGAGAGTGATCATCGTCAGTATCAGGGAATCAAACTGGCAAACAATATGACGGTCTTGCTGGTATCTGATGAGAAAGCAACCAAATCTCTGGCAGCGGTAGCAATTCCGGTTGGTAGTATGGAAAACCCTGACAGCCAGCTCGGTCTTGCACATTATCTGGAACATATGGTTCTGATGGGATCTGAACATTATCCACAATCAGGTGATTTATCTGAATTTTTGCAAAAACATGGTGGTAGCTATAATGCCAGCACGGCTTCTTACCGCACGGCTTTTTATCTTGAAGTAGAAAATGAAGCGTTAGCTCAAGCCACAGATCGTCTGGCTGATGCACTGGCTGAGCCGTTACTTGACCCAGTGAACGCAGATCGGGAGCGAAACGCTGTTAATGCAGAGCTGACAATGGCGCGTTCGCGTGATGGGATGCGGGTTGCTCAAATACGGGCAGAAACCTTGAATCCTAAACATCCTAATGCCCGTTTTTCTGGTGGTAATCTAGAAACATTGAAAGATAAACCGGGGAGTAAATTACAGACAGAACTAGTGGATTTCTATCAGCGTTATTATTCGGCCAACCTGATGAAAGGTGTCATTTACGGTAATCAGCCTATTGATAAACTGACTCAAATTGCTGTTGATACTTTTGGCCGGATACCGGATAGAAAAGCGAGCGTGCCGGTGATTACTGTGCCGGCAGTAACGGAAAAAGAGAAAGGGATTATCATCCATTATGTTCCTGCCCAACCGCAGAAGGCATTGCAATTGGAGTTCAGTATTGACAATAACAGTACTGATTTCCGCAGTAAAACTGATGAATATCTCGGTTATATGATAAGCAACCGTAGCCTGAATACATTATCAGATTGGCTGCAAACTCAAGGGTTGGCAGAAAGTATCAGTGCTGGCGCGGAACCTATGGTTGATCGCAACAAAGGCATCTTTTTTATTTATGTGACGTTGACAGACAAAGGGCTTGCACAACGGGATCAGATTGTTGCGGCTATTTTTGCTTATATTAATTTATTGAAACAGAAAGGTATTCAGAAAAGTTATTTTGATGAAATCGCGAAGGTTTTGAATCTATCGTTCCAGTATGGCTCTATTGTTCGTAATATGCATTATATCGAATGGTTATCGGATGCTATGTTGTGGGTTCCTGTTTCCAATGTACTTAATGCCGGTTATCTGGCTGATGACTATAACCCGCAAGCTATTGCCAGCCGACTTGATGAGTTGACTCCTGAAAATGTGCGTATCTGGTATATCAGCCCAAAAGAGCCGCACAATAAACAGGCTTATTTTGTTCAGGCGCCTTATCAGGTTGATCGAATTACATTGCAGCAACGAGTTAAATGGCTGCAATTAGAGGAGCAGATGAGCTTTTCTCTGCCCGCACCAAATCCTTATATTCCTGATGATTTGAAGCTGATAAAAGCCGGTAAAAGTCAAAAACATCCAGAAATGATCCTTGAACAGCAGAATGTCCGCCTGTTCTACATGCCGAGCCAATATTTTGCTGATGAGCCTAAAGCCAGCATTACGCTTGATTTGCACAACGCAGAAGGTTTGAATAGCGCTCGTGAGCAGGTCACTTCCTCTTTACTTGATTATTTGGCAGGGCTTTCCCTTGACCAGCTTAGTTATCAGGCTTCTGTTGCAGGAATGAATATTTCTACGGGTTCATCCCAGGGGCTGCAATTGGGAGTAAGTGGTTACACTCAGAATCTGCCAGCGCTTTTAACCTCTTTAATCAGTAATTACATGACATTCACGCCAACTGAGGAGCAACTGGCACAGGCTAAGTCCTGGTATCGTGAGCAGATAGCGGTTTCTAATAACGCTAAAGCTTATGACATGGCTATGCAGCCATTGAAGCGCCTTTCTGTGGTGCCTTACACTGAACAATCCACTCGCCTGGAAGCGCTGGAGACTATCACGGTTCAGGATATTGTTACGTATCGTCATGAAATGATAAAAAACGCTGCCTTGCAGATGATGATCATTGGGAACTTGACCGAACAGCAGAGCAAAGTGATTGCTGAATCTGCCCATAACCAACTGGCTAATCAAGGAACAGGCTGGTGGATTGGGAATAAGGTGGTGATTGATAAAAATTACCCGGTTAATTTCCAGCGTGTTGGCAGCAGCACAGATGGTGCTTTAGCAGAGGTTTATATTCCGACAGGTTATAACCGTATAGAAGGTTATGTTTATTCTAGTTTGTTGAGCAATATGCTCCAACCGTGGTTCTATGATCAATTAAGAACAACAGAGCAACTGGGGTATGCGGTGTTTGCTTTCAATACCAGTGTGGGGGAACAGTGGGGGTTGGGGTTCCTGTTACAAAGTAATAGTAAGCAACCAAAATATTTGAATCAGCGTTATCAAGATTTCTATCAGAACGCTGGTAATAAATTGAAAGCAATGTCTCAAGCTGATTTTGAACAGTACAAGAATGCGCTGATTAATGAAAAGCAGCAACCGCCACAAACTTTCTATGCCGAAGTTGCTCGCTTCTCTGGTGATTTCAGTCGCAATAACTTTAATTTTGATAGCAGAGATAAAATGCTTGAGATTCTAAAGAAAACTACACAGCAGCAACTGATTAATTTCTATCGGAATGCGGTAATCAAACATCGGGGGCTGTCATTAATTTCACAAGTGATTGGTAAATCAGGAAACTTGGATGGATATGCGAAATTGAAAGGTTGGAAAACCTATCAGAATGTGACTGAATTTCAGAAACGGTTGCCTGTTGAGGTGAGAGAGCAGTGATCACAGAGATATCTGTTCACAGGCTTAATGTATTAACTCTGCCGCTGAATGGTCAGCGGCTGATCGAAGCATCGGCCGGGACGGGTAAAACCTACACTATCGGTATCTTATATTTGCGTCTTTTACTTGGACTGGGGAAAGATGCCGCTTTTTCACGACCTTTGAGAGTGGAAGAGATTCTGGTGGTTACTTTTACTGAGGCAGCAACAAATGAGTTACGTGGGCGTATCCGTGAAAATATTCATAAACTTCGCCTCGCTTGTATTCGAAACGAAGTAGAAGATGCAGAACCAGCCTATCAACAGCTATTGGATGAAATCCCAGATAAAGGGAGGGCGGCTATCTGGTTACTGGCCGCAGAGCGGCAAATGGATGAAGCCGCGATTTATACCATTCATGGTTTTTGTCAGAGGATGTTGGCGCATAATGCTTTTGAAGCTGGGATCTTGTTTGAACAGACATTAATTCAGGATCAACAGCCATTAGAACGACAGGGGTGTGCCGATTTCTGGCGGCGCCATTGTTATCCATTGCCGTTATCAATGGCACAGGTAATCAGTCAGGAGTGGAGTGGGCCGGAAGCTCTGATGGCTGAATTACATCCTTATTTACAAGGGGATATGCCATATATTGTTAATGCGCCGGACAGTGATGAAACGTTGTTAAGTCGCCATGAAAAAATTATCCAGTTGATCAGCGATGTTAAATACCAATGGAATGAAGTTGCTGGAGAATTGCACGATTTAATTGCGGGCTCTGGTGTTGATAAAAGAAGTTACAGTAGTAAGCACTTACCAAATTGGTTGAATAGTGTCTCGGATTGGGCTCAAGCGCCTACAGAGGATTATCTGTTGCCAAAAGCATTGGAAAAATTCCGACAGTCGGTATTGGCAGAAAAGACAAAAAAAGGTGAGGTGCCTGAACATTCACTTTTTGTTGCGATAGATGATTTATATAAGCAACCACTTACTTTACGTGATTTGATTATCTCCAAGGCTATTATTGAGATTCGCCAATCAATCTGTCAGGAAAAATTAACGCGTGGTCAGATGGGATTTGATGATTTATTAACCCGTCTAGATGATGCTCTGAGAGGCCCTGGCAGTGATTTGCTTGCTGAGACAATTCGCCGACGCTATCCGGTTGCGTTGATCGACGAATTTCAGGATACCGACCCACAGCAATATCGGATTTTTCATACCATCTATGGCAGTCAGTCTGAAAATGGGTTGTTGTTTATCGGCGATCCTAAACAAGCTATTTATGCATTTCGCGGCGCAGATATTTTCACTTATATTCGTGCCCGTTCTCAGGTAAGTGCTCACTATACTCTGGAAACAAACTGGCGCTCAGCCTATTCAATGGTACAGGCAGTAAATAAGCTATTTATGCGTTCGGAAAACCCATTTTTGTTTGAGCAGATCCCTTTTATTGAGGTTTCCGCGGCAGAGAAAAATCGAGGACTCTCTTTTCGTTATGACGGCGAAGGACAGGCTGCATTAAATTTCTGGTTACAACCAGGAGAAGGTGTTTCTACTGGAGATTATGAGCAAACGATGTCACGGCTCTGTGCTGCGCAAATTCGTGATTGGTTGCAGGCAGGTAATGAAGGGCGGGCTTTATTACATAAAAGTGAAGGTTCTCGACCTGTGACGGCTGCTGATATTACGGTTTTGGTGCGTAGCAGAAAGGAAGCTACACTGATCCGTAATGCACTTAACCTGTTGTCTATTCCTTCTGTATTTCTTTCTAACCGAGAAAGTGTATTTGCTACCGCGGAAGCCAAGGATATTCTCTGGTTATTACAAGCGGTGTTATCACCGGAAAAAGAACGGGTTTTGAGAAGTGCGTTGGCGAGTGGTTTATTTGGTCTAACTGCCAGGCAGATAGACATGTTGAATCATGATGAAAAGACATGGGATCAGTTAGTTGATGAATTTGATGGTTACTTCCGTCTGTGGCAACGCCGTGGTGTGTTACCTATGTTACGAGCGGTAATCGCCAACCATCATATTGCTGAGAATTTGCTTGCCAGTTATGACGGTGAACGGCGTTTGACGGATGTGATGCATATTGGTGAGTTGTTGCAGGAAATATCTTTACAACTTGATAGTGAACATGCAGTCACTCGCTGGCTGGCTCAGCAAATTTCTCATCCTGATCCACAATCTGAAAGCCAGCAGATGCGGCTGGAAAGCGATCGTCATTTGGTGAAAATTTGCACTATCCATAAATCTAAAGGTCTGGAATATCCGCTGGTATGGCTGCCATTTGTCTGTAATTTCCGGGAGCAGAAGCAGGCGATATATCATGATCGGACAAGCTTTAATGCTTGCCTCAATATCTTTCCTGACGACGAGGCGATTGAGCTGGCAGAACAAGAGCGATTGGCAGAGGATTTGCGTTTACTCTATGTCGCATTGACGCGTTCTGTTTACCATTGCAGTGTCGGCGTGGCTCCGCTGGTAAAAGGCAATAAAAAAAAGATCGGGGATACTGATCTGCATCAGTGTGCTCTGGGTTACCTGTTGCAAAAGGGAGTTAAAGGGGATGCTGATTTTCTGGCGACATCACTTAAAGAATTAAGCGGGGATGGCATCGTTGTATCGTTAATCAATGATACTGACTATCATCCTTGGCAGTCGCCAAGTAAAAATGATTTAGTCCTGTCGGCCAGGCAATTTAAACGCAGAGTCCAGGATGATTGGCGTATTACCAGTTATTCTGGTTTACGGAACTCTATGGTTCATCGTGGCAGTGCTTCCGCTTATTTTGCTGGAGAAGAATCTATTGACGTAATTGTCCAGTCTATTGCGCCAAAGCTTGATGTTGATGCTAGTGGTGAAAAGCAGTTAGCAGAACAACCTGAAATGACACCCCATACATTCCCTCGGGGAGCTTCCGCGGGGACTTTTTTACACGCTATTTTAGAAGAACTTAATTTCAGCCAATTACCTGATGAGAAATGGTTGGTAGAACAACTGCAATCAGCCGGATTTGATGAACGCTGGAGTGGGACATTACAGCAATGGATGGTCGATATTTTTACCATTCCATTGAATGATGAAGGCGTGCAACTGGCAGAAATTCCGCTGCATCATCAACAGGATGAAATGCAGTTTTATCTGCCGGTTGAGCAACTTTTGCGATCTCAGACATTGGATACACTGATGCGTCGTTATGATCCGATTTCTGCTCGTTGCCCCCAACTGGAATTTCAGCAGGTGAAAGGAATGTTGAAAGGGTTTATTGATTTGGTCTTCTGTTGGCAAGGCAAATTCTACGTGCTGGATTACAAATCAAACTGGTTGGGAGAGGAGAGCCAGTTTTATACCCGCCAGGCAATGGAAATAGCCATGATTGAGCATCGCTATGATCTGCAATATCAGCTTTATACACTGGCACTGCATCGCTACTTGCGTCACAGATTAGTTAATTATGATTATCAACAACATTTCGGCGGAGTGATTTATCTGTTTCTGAGAGGAATAGATAAACGACAGCCGGGGAATGGTATTTTCAGTTGTCGGCCATCGGTTGAATTTGTTGATGCTTTGGATCTGCTTTTCAGTGGAAATGAACAGTCGGAGAAAGAGAAAAGTTGATGATTTCGTTATTACAACAGGCAGTAAACCTCAGGCTTTTGCGTTCATTGGACTTACAGTTTGCTCATGCATTGATTGAAAATAAAGATCCTGTTTTGTTGTTGGTGATGGTGCTGTTGAGTGCTGAAACTGGTGCCGGGCATGTTTGCCTGCCGGTTAATCGGATAACACCTGAATATTTTTTTGATGGGCGACATCGTGAATTTGCAGAGCAGTTGTGGCGGGTTGCGAGAAAACCTGATGAGCAGAGTTTGCTGATAGCGCTGGAAAATTGTGCTGCGGTTAGTGACGGCTTTCAACCAACGCCGGTTGTACTTTCCCATGACCGGCTTTATTTGCAGAGAATGTGGCAAAGCGAATGCCAGGTGGCCGCTTTCTTTTCCGGTAATCAACCAATCGATAATATTCAGGAACAGCAACTGAGAGCTGTTTTAGATGAATTATTCATGCTGTCTGAGGAAATGGTGGACTGGCAAAAAGTGGCTGCGGCTGTCGCGGTGACTAGCAGAATTTCGGTTATCTCTGGCGGACCAGGAACAGGGAAAACCACTACTGTTGCTAAGCTGTTGGCTGCCTTAATTAAACTTGAACCTGATAAAAAACGGGTTATCCAACTGGCGGCTCCGACAGGAAAGGCAGCCGCCAGATTGACCGAATCTCTTAATAGTGCGGTCAGAAAATTGCCGCTGACGGCGGAACAGTTTGCATGTATGCCCGATCAGGCGCAGACGATTCATCGCTTGCTAGGAGCGCAGCCTGATAGCCAGCGATTACGCTATGACCGAGATAATCCACTGAGTCTGGATGTGCTGGTGGTGGATGAAGCCTCAATGGTGGATTTACCCATGATGGCTAGGTTGATTGATGCATTGCCACCGAAAGCGAAAATTGTCCTGCTGGGTGACCGAGATCAATTGGCATCAGTGGAAGCAGGCGCGGTGTTGGGCGATATTTGCCGTTTTGCTGAACTGGGATACAGCATAACGAGGGCACAACAGCTAAGCAGATTGACAGGATGTCGGTTAGTTGCGGGTGAGCAGCAAAATATTCCAGAGGTTCGTGAACATTTGTGTCTTTTACGCAAAAGTTACCGCTTTAATGTAGATTCTGGAATTGGTCAGTTGGCTGCGGCCGTTAATCAAGGAAAGAGTCGGCAAGCTCTCTCTATTTTGCAGCAACCGTTGAAGGATATCTGTTTTTACCCATTGTCCGACGATGAAGATTATCAGCGGTTGCTGACAGAAACGGTATCGGGTTATCACGCTTACTTGTGTCTGGTGGCAAAGCAGGCGCCTGTCAAAGAGATTTTAGATGAATTTAACCGCTATCGTTTGTTGTGCGCACTTAGAGAAGGGCCATTTGGTGTCACTGGGCTTAATGAGCGTATAGAACAGCTATTGCATCGTCAGGGGCTTATTCGTCGCCCAGTCGGGACTTTCAGCCGTGGTTATGCAGGCCGCCCCATCATGATATCGCGTAATGACAGCACACTGGGCCTGTTTAATGGTGATATCGGTATTATGCTCAGAGACGAAAATCATGAACTGCGCGCTTATTTTCAGTTGCCTGATGGACAGATTAAAGGAATCCAGCCAAGTCGTTTACCACAACATGAAACTGCATATGTGATGACCGTACATAAATCACAAGGTTCAGAATTTGACCATACAGCTTTAGTATTGCCAACGCAGTTTGTGCCGGTTGTCAGCCGTGAACTAGTCTATACAGCGATAACCCGCGCCAGAGAAAAACTGACGCTTTATGCACATGAAGCGGTATTGCGTCAGGCAATCCAGACGCCAACTCAAAGGCGAAGCGGGTTAGCAGAGCGGCTTAGCTTACAGGTGGATTAGAGCTTGTTCTGATAGACTAACTGGTGTAGAAAAATTTATATATTAATGATGTGGTCATCTCTTCTCTGACGTTTTTTGATCATTGTTTGCGCAGATGTTGGTTTGGGATTTTTAAGCCTGATAAGAAAGTCATTAATACCTTTAATGAGCTTTCTGATTGGCTGTACTGACTTCGGTAAATATGCCTTTTTATTTTTGTAAAAAGTTCTCGATTGGGTGATTGAAAAATTCTCGTACAGTGAGTTATATATTATATTGATATATGCAAGATAAATTTATATTAAAACTGCCCATATGCCAAATTTTGGTTATTTTACAATTGAAATATCTTTTCTTAGTCCTTCATGTTGATTGATTGTGAGCCGTAATCGTTCAGTCAGCAATGCCGAGTAGTTTCATCGTGGTGGCTACATACTGATCGATATCTTAATTTCACCGATTCAAAAGATTCAAAAATAGTTGCAATGACTGAATCAAATTGTTGATGTTTATATTTTGTTATAAATGTAAACAATAAAATTATAAATTTAATAAATTTTAATATTATTGTGTGGTTAATGTCACACTTTGTGAATATATTAAATGAAATTTATTATTATTTGATGATATAAACGCCTAATTATATGAATTGTGATTTGTTTACTAAACGGATTGCGGAATTGCGGATATGTCTGGATAGCTTGCTAGGGGTGAGATGAATATCCAGATTTTTGATTTAAGGATTAAGTTGTCTGATGCAGGATAATGAAATGAGTACTGAGTCACCCCATTCTTCCCCGGAGCTGGACACCGGCCTGATTTGCCTGGCTATGTTGGCTAGGTTTCACAACATCGCTATATCGACTGAACAACTTTCACACGAATTTTCCACTTCCAGCCAAGGTCTTACCCTGAAAGAGCTGCTGCTGGCTGCTCGTCATTCAGGGCTAAAAGCCAAGGCTGTACACACAACACTTGCCAGACTTGAACATACTCCCTTGCCCGCTATTGCTATTGACCGAGATGGGAAGTTTTTTATTTTGGCTAAGCTGGATAAAGAGCAGGCTCTGATTCAGGACCCACGTTCGGCTCGCCCAGAAGTTATCAGCTTCGAGCAACTTGAGCAGCGTTGGACAGGGCAATTGGTGCTCGTGCGTTCCAGTAACAGTCTGTCTGGAGAGACTTCTCGTTTTGACTTCACTTGGTTTATCCCGGCTATCGTCAAATACCGCAAGTTGTTGGGTGAAGTTTTGCTGGGGTCTTTTGCCTTGCAGTTGTTTGCCTTGGTGACTCCGCTGTTCTTTCAGGTGGTCATGGACAAAGTACTGGTGCACCACGGCCTAACCACACTGGATGTGGTCGCGGCGGGATTGCTGGGCATCATGCTGTTCGAGTCGGCTCTGAGCGGTCTGCGTAGCTATGTGTTTGCCCATACGACCAGCCGTATTGATGTGCAGTTGGGATCGAGTCTGTTTCGGCACTTGATTAATCTGCCGCTGGCTTACTTCCAGGCCAGGAGAGTCGGTGATTCTGTGGCTCGTGTACGCGAACTGGAAAACATCCGCAGTTTTCTTACCGGCAACGCCATTACCCTGATGCTCGACGTGCTTTTTTCTCTGGTGTTCATCCTCGTGATGTTCTATTACAGCGGCTGGTTGACCCTCGTTGTGGTGTTATCATTGCCGCTCTATGCACTCGTCTCGGTGTTGGTTACGCCTCTCTTGCGTAAGCGATTACAGGATAGCTTCACACGCAATGCCGAGAACCAAGCATTCCTTGTCGAAACGGTCAATGGCATTGATACCCTAAAGTCAATGGCGGTTGAACCGCAGGCCATCCGCAAGTGGGACAACCAACTGGCGGCTTATGTTGCCGCCGGTTTCAAAACACAGACCTTATCCACTATCGCCAATGAAAGCGTCTCGCTTATCGGCAAGTTAGTGACGGTTGCCACACTCTGGCTCGGTGCCCGCCTCGTGATAGACGGGCAGCTATCGGTGGGGGAACTGATAGCATTCAATATGCTGGCTGGCCGTGTCAGCGGCCCTATCATGCGTTTGGCGCAACTGTGGACCAGCTTCCAGCAGACCGGGGTCTCAGTGCAGCGCCTGGGAGATATCCTCAATTCCCGTACGGAATTGTCTCAGGCTACACGTAGCACAGTACCGCCGCTCAAGGGGCAGGTAGAGTTCGAACAGGTGCATTTTCGTTATCGGGCTGATGGTTCTGAGGTGCTGCGCGGCGTCAATCTGGTCATTGGCGCGGGAGAAATCATTGGTGTGGTGGGCCGCTCCGGTTCCGGCAAAAGCACTCTGACCCGCTTGTTGCAGCGGCTCTATGTTCCGGAGCGCGGACGGGTCATGGTCGATGGCATGGACTTGGCATTGGCTGATGTGTCCTCGCTGCGCCGGCAGATCGGCGTGGTGTTGCAGGACAATATGCTATTCAACCGCAGCATTCGCGAAAACATTGCCTTGAGCGATCCGGGTGCGCCGCTCGAAGTGGTCATGCACGCCGCCCGCATGGCTGGAGCTCATGAATTCATCCTTGAACTGCCCGAAGGTTACGACACCATTGTGGGAGAACACGGCGCGTCACTTTCAGGCGGTCAACGGCAACGGGTAGCCATTGCCCGCGCCTTGATCGGCAATCCTCGCATTTTGATTTTCGACGAAGCGACCAGTGCGCTGGACTACGAGTCTGAGCGGGTGGTTCAGCAGAACATGCAAAGCATTTGCAAGGGGCGCACGGTCATCATTATCGCTCATCGGTTGTCCGCTGTACGCGACGCGCATCGTATCCTTGTGATGGATCGCGGGCAGATCGTTGAACAGGGCACCCACGCCGAGTTACTGGCACGTCAGGACGGCCACTATTCACGACTGCATCGAATGCAGCAGGGATGACAGGCTTCCATTTCTGGAAAGTACGATCAAAACGGCTAATCACGCAATCAATGGTTAATAACATAATCAATGGTTAATAACACCATCAGAGGCAGATGTGACCAAGATAAACATACTCCGATTCAAGGAAAATAATTTCAAATGAGCGCTACCCTTTCCTTATTGCAGCGTTATCGTCACGCGTGGCGTGAGTCTTGGCACCAACGTAAAAACATGGACGTGTCGCCGCGACTGGCTCATGAATTACAGTTTTTACCGACGGCTTTAGAGTTGCAGGAAACACCGGTTCACCCAGCACCGAGAGTTTTCACCTGGACCATTCTGGGTTTTGCTGTATTGGCGTTGCTCTGGGCCTACATCGGCAAAATCGAGGTCGTGGCTATCGCCCCGGGAAAGGTCGTTCCCAATGGCAAGACCAAGTTGATTCAATCCAGTGAAACGGCGGTGGTCAGAGCGATCCACGTCAATGACGGCCAGTCGGTGAAAGTTGGCGAGTTGTTGGTTGAGCTCGACCCGACGGCGGCGAGCGCCGATGTCAGCCGGATCCAGAGCGAGCTGCTGGCTGCTCGTATCGACAGTGCGCGGAGTGCCGCCATGCTTGACGCGATCAATCAACAAAAGTCGCCGGCGTCGCTGGTAGGAACGATTGACAACGCCAACCCTGAGCAGGTACTCAGTGCCCAACGCTGGCTTCAAGGACAATATCAGGAATACCGCAGCAACCTGGAGTTGGTGGATGCAGAAATCCTCCAACGCAGCGCCGAAATCCAGTCTGCCCAGGCCCAGGTGGCTAGTCTGCGAAAAACGCTGCCGATTGCGACACGATTGGCCGAGGATTACCAACGGTTATTGAAGAAACAGTATGTGTCGCGGCATGAATATCTGGAAAAAGAGCAGACGCGACTGGATCTGCAACGTCAGTTAAGCGTACAGCAGGCCAGTGTCTTGCAGCACGCCGCCGCTCAGGACGAGGCGCGACGTCGGCGTGAGGCTGTTGTTGCGCAAAATCGCCGCGCCATGCTCGACCTGCAACAGGAAGCCAACAAAAAAGCAGCGACCCTGGTTCAGGAGCTGGCGAAGGCCCGCTATCAGGAAACCTTGACCAGCCTCAAAGCTCCGGTGGCCGGCACAGTTCAACAACTCGCTATCCATACTGTCGGTGGTGTGGTGACACCCGCTCAGCCGCTGATGGTCATCGTCCCCGCAGACCAATCGGTAGAAGTGGAGGCCAGGCTGGAAAACAAGGATGTGGGTTTTGTCCATGTTGGTCAACCGGTTACCGTCAAGGTGGAAACTTTTACTTTCACCAAGTACGGCACCGTTGACGGCGAAGTGCTCAACGTGTCGAACGACGCCATCGAGGACGAAAAGCATGGGCTCATCTATAGCAGTCGCATTCGCTTGAAGTCTGATCACGTGATGGTCAATGGTCAGCGAGTCCCACTGTCTCCGGGTATGTCGATCACGGCAGAAATAAAAACCGATCAACGTCGCGTGATCGATTATTTCTTGAGTCCATTGCAGCAACATATAGATGAAAGTCTGAGAGAACGGTGAGAAAACGGCGGGTCGTAAGAACAGCTCTGTGAACCCGGCTCGCTATATTCACCGTTTTCCGGGTTTGAGATAAATGACCGTTAATGTTTTTCGCAGCCTTGCTTTATTTGGAGTGATGAAATGAAAGTATTACGTATACACGAAAGGTTCAAAAACTGGCGAAATATTATTGTTTTCATGAGTTGCACCTTATTAATGGCCTGCTCTAAGTTCATTGATATATACAGACCTATTGACGTATCGAAGTCTGGTCAATCAGTCAAAATTGATTTTGAAATCAGCAAGGAAGGTAATTATCAGTTTGCCTTATTGTTTGAAACTGGGGAGGGTCATGATGAAATGGCAAGGCGGTTTAAGTTTTTTGGGAGAGCTGATAAAGATGGAGTAATAATCCCTGTTTCACTCCATATCGTTAAAGATGGCGAGATTTTTTTTGATAAGAAAATAAACGCTTCAGGGTCCGAAGGAGGGCGTGTCTTCAATTACGAAGAGAGAAGTATAAATACGGCTGTGAGAGAAATTAAAACATTTTCATTACCTCCCGGACGCTACTCTGCGGTAATTACCACCCTGGAGGATGTGCCTGATTTTAATGGAATTGAGAGTTTTGTCGAGTTCACCTATTACAATCCGAAAATTTAAAATGGTATCAGTATAAACAAAGGAAATATAAAAATTTGGAGTGACGAAATGAAATTATTACGTATACATGAAAGATTTAAAAACTGGCAAAGAATTATTGTTTTTATGAGTTGTATTTTATTAATGGCATGTTCTGAGCACATTAATATATACAGACCGATTGATGTGTCGCATTCTGACCAGTCAGTCAAAATTGATTTTGAAATCAGCAAGAAGGGAGATTATCAGTTTGCTCTGCTGTTTGCTAGAGGGCATGGTCATGATGAAATGAACAGGCGAGATGAGTTATTTGGGAGTATTTATGATGACGGGGTGACAACTCCCGTTTCTCTTCATCTGGTTAGAAACGGTCAGGTTTTTTTTGACGAAAAAATAAACGCAGGGGGATACGATGGGGGGCACTCCTTTGATTACGAAGAAAGAACGGTAACTACGGCGGTGCGAGAAATTAAAACATTTTCGTTACCCCCCGGACGTTACTCTGCTGTCATTACTACTCTGGAAGATGTCCCTGAATTTGATGGAATTGAGAGTTTTGTTGAATTCACCTATTACGATCCGAAGATTTAATTTATGTAGAAAAAACAAAGAGAAATAACAAAATTTGGAGTGAAGAAATGAAAGTATTATGTATACATGAAAGGTTCAAAAACTGGCGAAACATTATTATTTTTATGAGCTTAACCTTATTAATGTCCTGTTCTAGGCACATGGATATATATAGACCGATTGACGTATCGAAGTCTGATCAATCAGTCAAAATTGATTTTGAACTCAGCAAGGAAGGTAATTATCAGTTTGCCTTACTGTTTGAAACTGGGGAGGGTTATGATGAAATGGAAAGGCGGTTTAAGTTTTTTGGGAGAGCTGATAAAGATGGAGTAATAATCCCTGTTTCACTCTATATCGTTAAAGATGGCAAGATTTTTTTTGATAAGAAAATAAACGCTGCAGGGTACGAAGGAGGGCGTGTCTTCAACTACGAAGAGAGAAGTATAAATACGGCTGTGAGAGAAATTAAAACATTTTCATTACCTCCCGGACGCTACTCTGCGGTAATTACCACCCTGGAAGATGTCCCTGATTTTAATGGCATAGAGAGTTTTGTTGAATTCACCTATTACGATCCGAAGATTTAATTTATGTAGAAAAAACAAAGAGAAATAACAAAATTTGGAGTGAAGAAATGAAATTATTACGTATATATAAAAGGTTTAAAAATTGGCGAAATATTATTGTTTTTATGATCTTAACCTTATTAATGTCCTGCTCTAGGCACATGGATATATACAGACCTATTGACGTATCGAAGTCTGGTCAATCAGTCAAAATTGATTTTGAACTCAGCAAGGAAGGTAATTATCAGTTCACCTTACTGTTTGAAACTGGGGAGGGTTATGATGAAATGGAAAGGCGGTTTAAGTTTTTTGGGAGAGCTGATAAAGATGGAGTAATTATCCCTGTTTCACTCCATATCGTTAAAGATGGCGAGATTTTTTTTGACAAAAAAATAAATGCTAGGGGATACGATGGGGGACAGGTTTTCTATTACGAAGAGAGAAGGATAAATACGGCGGTGCGAGAAATTAAGACATTTTCACTACCCCCCGGGAGTTATTCTGTGGTTATTACCACCTTGAAGAATGCTCCCGCTTTTAATGGCATCGAGAGTTTTGTTGGATTCACCTATTACGATCCGAAGATTTAAAATGGTATCAGTATAAACAAAGGAAATATCAAAATTTGGAGTGAAGAAATGAAATTATTACGTATATATGAAAGGTTTAAAAATTGGCGAAATATTATTATTTTTATGAGCTGTACATTATTAATGGCCTGCTCTAAGTACATTGATATATACAAACCGATTGATGTGACACAGTCTGGTCAATCAGTTAAATTTGATTTTGAAATCAGCAAGGAAGGAAATTATCAATTTGCCCTGCTGTTTGCGACTGGGCGTGGTTTTGATGAAATGGAAAGGCGATTTAAGTTGTTCGGGAATCTTGATCATGATGGGATTGTTATCCCCGTTTCGCTTCGTTTGGTTAAAGACGGCAAGGTTTTTTTTGACAAGGAAATAAACGCGGTGGGGTATGGTTGGATACGTGCTTTCTATTACGAAGAGCGAAGGATAAATACGGCAGCGCGCAATATTAAAATACTAGAGTTACCCGCCGGACGCTACTCTGCTGTTGTTACAACCCTAGAGGATGTGCCTGCTTTTAATGGCATTGAGAGTTTTGCCGAGTTCACCTATTACAATCCGAAAATTTGATTCACATCTGTAAAAAAACAAGGAAATAACGAGTATGAAAAAGAAATATACTGTAACCTATAAAGTTGCTCCGATGGGGGCGAAATATATTTATCAGGCCGATAAAGTAAAACACAAAGCTGGAGACGTACATTCTTCATTTGGCGGTCATATGTGGTATGTTTTAAATGACGGCAACGGGAATAAAGCGAGTTTTGGCTTCGAGTCAAAGTATGACCAAATGCTTGGTGAAGGGAACATAACCATTTATGATGATGCGGCCTACCAACAGACTTCTTACGAAACCACCGTAGAATTGACTGAATTTCAGTACAACAGGTTAAAAGTTTTTTCAGAAGACCCATCGTTAGTTGGATTTGATGCTAAGCATTACAACGTGGCTAAAAACAGTTGCGTGGATTTCGTATTTGCATCATTAAAAGCCATTGGCTATAACGAAAAAGGTTCCAAGGGAGAACTGTTCCCTAATAATAATCCTATGCATTTGCGTGATATGTTGCAAAATAATGGAAGTCGAATTATCCGTGACAACTTGAGTCGTTATATTCGTTATAGTGACTTTTATTATCTGGACGATGAAAGTGGTCGAGCGTGTTTATGGCTTAGGCCAGAGGATACGAAAATCACTCTACCGATGAAGCCATTGATTAACATCGATATCGTGTCCACGCCAAAACCTCTGCGGCATATTCAGGGCGAAAACAAAGCTCAGCAGGATGTTGCTAACGGGTTTATACAAAATTCTGCAACACATAAAATATCTGCCGTCGGGGATATGCTCAATAAAACAGACTTTGCCTCCACCCAGATGGCAGGTCTTGCCACCGGTGGTATTCGTCCCGGTGAAATGCAGCTTGACCCCAATGTCCGACCTAATACCTATCTGTCAGAGTTCTATAAGCCTTTCTACCAACCCGGGGACACTAGTAAGCTGGATTTCGGCTTACGTAATGCTGTGACGTTGAACGGCTTGTCGGCGATGACAACGTTTAACACTTATGTTGACCCGCTGTTATTGGATCTGAGCGGCAATGGTGTGCATATGACTGACATTCGTGACGGCGTGCTTTTCGACATGGACAACAGTGGCACGCTTAAGCGTAGCGGCTGGGCGGATCGCAATACGGGAATACTGGTGATCGATGATGGTAGCGGTCAGATAAAAAATGCCAGCCAGATGTTTTCCGAATACTACGGTGGCAAGGCTGGGATAAACGGTGCTGCTGGCGAAAAAAAATTCAAGGAGGGTTTCGGTGCCTTAGCCAGTGAAGATGCCAACAAAGACGGCGTGATTGATGAACGTGATCCGATCTGGAGTAAATTACGGGTCTGGGTTGATGGCACCCACGATGCAAAAGTCGATGCGGGCGAACTCAAGACACTGGCGGAATGGGGTATTACTCAGATAAACGCCCGGGCTTCGAACAAAACAGAAGTGCGTGATGGGAATAAGGTCGTTGCCAGTGGGTCGTTTACTATCAATGGTAAAACTCAGGAAGTGCTGGCCGTCGATTTTCTCGGTGACCCCGTCAGCAATACCCTAAGTACTGAGGGAGCGGGCACGCGAGTGACCTCCACACACAACGATATCACAACCACGGCTTACGCCAGTCAGAGTGAAACAGATGAAACCCTAAATGCGGAGCAACTGGGAGTCAGCAATCTGTATGGTGGCAGCGGCAATGATACGCTGATTGCGGCAAAAACTGGCAGTTGGCTGGTCGGGGGCGCAGGGAGCAATACCTATGTCGGTGGTACCGGCGATGATGTTTTTGTTATCAGCGCTTCTGACGATACGAAAAACATTCACGGCAATGGCGGGCACGATACGGCGATCATTGTCGGTAACCAAGGCGTGGAGCTGAACATGGGTCAAGCCAGTTTAACCATCGCCGAAGGTGGGAGCGGCAACGATACTATCATAAGCGGTAGTGTCAACGGTGTCTTTATCAAGGGGGGCTCCGGCAATTCGACTCTGATAGGTGGCATGGGTAACGACGTCCTGGTCGGCGGCAGCGGGCGCAACACCATCGTTGGTGGCACGGGTAAGTCGGTTATCTATGCCGGTCCTCAGGGTGACACAGTTTACGCCTCCCAAGGCGGCAGTATTATTCACGCCGGTGGCGGCGATGATAAGATTTTTGGAGGCTTTGGTGACGACGTGATCGAAGTGGGTCACGGCAATGCTACGATTGATGGGGACGGCGGGATCAACATAGTCAGCCTGCACGGTAACCACGGCGATTATCAAATCACCCGTACCGACAGTGGGTATGTGGTGGCCGACAAGGTTGCCGGGCGTGACGGTACGGTAACGCTGAAAAATATCCAGAAACTCAATTTCGCGGATATTTCGGCGGTTGATTTACAAACACCCAATGCGATGCCTGTCGAGGATGTTCTCACTCACGACAAGGACGGCAAGGTTTTTGATCGTACTCAGCCACATCTGATTGCCGCAGAAAGTCTGTTGGCTAACGATCAACACCTTAACAGTCAGGGTGCCCTGCGCATTGCCAATGTTGGGGATGCGATAGGCGGTACGGTCAAACTCACAGCCCAGGGCGATGTCTTGTTTACGCCGGATGCAGATTACACCGGTGTCATTAGCTTTAAATATGGTGTAACTGACGCAGCCGGTAATCCATCAGCATCGGTAGTCGATCTAAGCAGTGGGGAAACCGCGCCGATGCGCGCCGTGGCGACATTATTGACCCCGGAAGTCCCGCTCGATCCATTAGCTGCTCAACAATGGTATCTGAGCGATGCCAACATTCTGCCGGTCTGGAAGGACTACACCGGCAAAGGGGTACGCATTGGTCAGTTCGAGCCGGGCGGTAAGTTTGCTACCGCGCCTGAAATATTTGATGTCAATCACCCCGACCTTGCGGCGAATGTTGACAAAGCTTGGTTGCAGACTCAACAAACCAATGGCACTTTGCCGAACGTGGTGTCGAACCACGCGACAATGGTGGCGGGTGTGATGGTCGCGGCGAAAAATAATAGAGGTGGCGTCGGGGTTGCCCATGATGCTACGTTGGGCGGCTATTATCTGGCCAATGACGGTGCCGATCTTGCGGGACTGGGACATATGGTCAGTTTTGACGTTGCCAACAATAGCTGGGGATTTGCCAACGATTTCGTACTCAGCAGCTTTCAGGACGGCTCTATAGATACTGCCGCGTCGCTGAGCATGAATGCGCAGTACGCGGCGGCCAATGGTCGTGGCGGATTGGGTACCGTCATCGTGGCGGCGGGCGGCAACCACCGTGCAGAAGGCGGCAATGCCCAAGGGTCACTGACCAATAACAACCGCTTTTCGGTGGAAGTCGGTGCAATCAACGCACAGGGCGATTTGTCGACTTTGCAGATTGGCTCCTCTCCGTTCTCCAACCCGGGAGCCAGCCTGTTGGTTTCGGCACCGGGCAGCAATGTCGTGTCTACCAGCTATATGCTGAAAACCGAACGTGGTTCAACTTTTGGCAATGACTACACCAGCATGCAAGGCACCAGCTTTGCCGCTCCGATAGTCTCCGGTGTCGTTGCGTTGATGCTTGAGGCCAACCCGAACTTAGGCTATCGGGATGTGCAGCAGATCCTTGCTCTATCCGCTCGCAAGATCAATGACCCATCTACCGCATGGAGCGATAATAGTAGCCATAGCTGGAATGGCGGCGGCATGCATACCAGCAACGATTACGGTTTTGGTCAAGTCGATGCGCGAGCCGCTGTTCGCTTGGCCGAGTCTTGGATGACTCAAAGCACCGCTGCCAACGAGTACGTCTATAGCGCATCCAGCGGCCCTCTGGGGAAAACTTTGGCAGCGGGTGAGACGCTGACGTCGTCCATCGCCATGAATGCCGGTCTGAATGTCGAGCATGTCGAGATCGATTTTGACGCCCAGGCAGGCCGTCTTGGTGATCTGACGCTCAAACTGATCTCTCCCGATGGCACTCAGAGCATATTGCTCAATCGTCAGGGTAAGGTTCCAGACGGCATGCCGGGCGCGAGTGCGACCGATCTGGGGAGTAGCCAATCGGGGACGTTCAAATACAGCTTTATGTCGACCCATGATTTTGGTGAACGCTCGGCTGGCAACTGGACCCTACAGATGACCGACGCTAATTCCGGCCTGCCGGTCACATTAAATGCCTGGTCGCTACGTTTGTACGGCAGTAAGAGCACCTCGGATGACACTTACTTTTACACCGACGAATATATCCAATCGGTGGTCGGGCAGGCCAACCGCGCGGTGCTGGATGACGTAGCCAATGGCGTGGCGGGAGGGCGTAATACCCTCAATGCGGCAGCTGTTTCGCGGGATACCTCAGTCAACTTGCTGACAGGTGTTGCCAGCATTGGCGGCACAGCGTTGACGATAAAGAATCCGTCGAGCATTCAGAATATCGTTACCGGCGATGGCAACGATACGCTGGTCGCTGGTAATGCCGATGCATTGCTTGATGGCGGGCGTGGAAACAACACACTGGCAGGAGGCGCGGGTAAGGACTTCTTTGTGGTCCATCGCCGTGAGGCAGGCAGTGATGTTATCAGCAACTTCGAGGCGGCTCGTGGTGAAATCATCGATCTGGTAGGATTTCGTGGAAAAACGTTTGCCGATCTGTTGCTGACGCAGCAGGGGGCGGATGTTAAGGTCGATCTGGGTAAGGGGCAGAGCATTGTCCTGAAAAATCAGACACTCGCCGGGATCGGTGCGACGAACTTCAAGTTCCAGGACACCTTTATCGCCCCGATGGCTTACACGAGTAGTGACGCCTCAACGCTCCAGCCACAAGAAGGTTTGGGAACCGTGATCCTTAAGGGCGGCGGCAAGGGCGTCATGCTCACTAGCGATGCTCAGGGTCAGATGAAATTTAGCTTGAATGGAACGATCTATAGTCATGACAGTGCGGCGTCAGACGTTTTTGTGGTGGCAGCCCAACCGGGTGTCAAGGACTACAAGAATGCATTACGTGGGTTCCGTCACGGCATAGATAAAATTGATTTGCGTCAAACCGGCGTCACTGATTTCAGCCAACTCACAATTGCTAAGAGTCATCGTGGCACAATCAACGGCCTGTCACAAATTCATGGCGTTGAGGTGGTCTTTAATGGGGCCAGCGGTACTGATTCAAACGTGAAGTTGCTGTATCTCGATACTCTGGATATTTCGCAGGTCGATGCGGCCGACTTCCTTTTTGCGGAGCTTACGCCGGATTTGGTCCCAACGGTCAAGCCAGTGGTGACGCAATCTCTTGATAAACCGACGGTGACTGTACCGGGTTCATTGACACCAATTGTCGACCCTCTTGGCGTTGATAAGCCTTTACCACTTTCCCCTATCGACCTGAAGCCGATTAGTATTCCCCCAAGGAAGCCGGTTAGCATTCCCCTTATTGACTGGAATCTGACTAAAATTTCTTCTATTGATATTGACCGGGATATGATTAAAGTTACCCCTGTTGAGCTGAATCCGACCAGAATTAACACTGGCCTTGTCGACCTGAGGTCGCGTTTTGACCAGAATGTTGACCGGATGTCACTGATTGACCGGAAGCCGATTAGCACTCCTCCTGTTGAGCCGCGCACAACGCTTAACGTTCCGAAAATTGAGCCAGCAGTGGAACCTACACCGGTGACCACTGACCCTAATTCCATTACGGTCCAAAAAACTTTTGGCGAGGTTACCTTGGGGGACGAGAGTAAGACTGTCAATGTGAAAGCCGTGGGCGTCAAAATGGTTGCGGGTAACGGTGACAATACAGTCAATGTGGCAGAATCGATGTCAAATATTACGCTGGGTAATGGTAATAACGTCATTGTCGGAGATATCGACAAACTAACAGTCGGACATGGTAACAATAGTATCACTGATACAGGAGGGAGGGCGGCAATGAAGGTAGGGGACGGTAATAACCATATAGTGTCTAGTGGTACTATGTCGCGAGTGGAAGTAGGGAATGGTGATAACCATATCGTGACCAGCGGTACTATGTCGAAAGTGAAAGTCGGGGATGGTAATAACCATATTGTGACCAGTGGTACTATGTCGACGGTAGAAGTCGGGCATGGGGACAACGATTTGGAATTTAGTGGTAAGATGGGGAATTTAGTGTTCGGAAAGGACATCAGCCCTGAGCGTCTGTGGTTCCAGCATGAAGGGCAGGATCTGCAAATTTCGGTCATTGGCAGCAAGCAGGAGGTCACACTGCATAATTGGTATGCCAGTTCTTCCGAACGACTAGGTAGCATCATGGCGGGTGACGATCATCGGTTGACGGACCGTAATGTCGAAAATCTTGTCCAGGCGATGGCTGCCTTCGCGCCGCCGACACCTGCGACCACAATGCTCGGCGATGTCGAGCAGCAGCGGCTGCAACCTGTGCTGGCAGCCAACTGGCACTGATCGGTAACAAGGCCCGCGATGGTTATCGCGGGCCTTTATAATAAATAGGTGAATCGCGCCGTTTAAATGTAAGCGCCCCAGATGAGGACGTCTGTCTTTCGACGGGCAAAATGTTCATCTTTTGGGGCGCACTTCAATTGGGCTAGGGTTTACGGGGTAATTGTTAAAAACAGATGGACGTCGGGTAATTGATTATTTTATCAGTCCGTTGCAGGTTTATCACTGTGGTTCCAAATTCAGCATAAGAATCTTAGAACGGCGCTGATAGTTATATAACACTTGTTTCTGAATCGGTAGCATTGAGAGTTCTGCGGGTTCAAAACCTCGCTCTTGGAACCAATGAATGCTGCGGGTAGTCAGAACAAACAGTTTTTCTAGTCCGAACTGTTTGGCGTGTTCCGCAATGCGATTCAGTAATACTTCACCTCTTAAAGAGCTGCGGTATTTAGGATGAACCGCTAAACAAGCCATTTCGCCAATTTTCTCCTCAGGATAAGGGTAGAGCGCAGCACAGGCGATAGTCAGGTTGTCGCGTTCGATAATGATGAATTTATCAATTTCTCTCTCAAGTTGTTCTCTTGAACGGCGAACCAGAATACCTTGTTGTTCCAGTGGGCGAATAAGTTCGAGAATACCACCAATATCATTGATGTTAGCGCGGCGTATTTGTTCTGCACTTTCCATCACTATTTGAGTGCCAATACCATCTCGGGAGAATAATTCTTGAAGTAGAGAACCATCTGCCTGATAACTTAATAAATGGCTGCGACGAACGCCACGACGGCAAGCTTTTACTGCACTTCGTAAAAAACGGACTGTACCTGAATAGTAGTCACCTTTGACTTCTTGCTCTTTAATCAGTTCCGGTGCTTGATTAAGAAAAATTTCCGATAGAATTTTTCCGTCTTTGTCTTGTACGCCTTGAGTAGAACAGAAACCAATCAGTTTTTCAGCCTGTAGTTTGATAGCCAACTGAGTAGCAACATCTTCAAATGCCAGATTAAAACTCTCTCCGGTAACAGAAACCGCAACAGGGCCAATTAGCACGATTGCGCCATTGTCTAATTGGCGATTTATGGCATGTTCATCGATACGGCGAATTTTTCCGCTGTGGCAATAATCCACACCATCATCAACGCCAAGAGGTTGAGCAATAATGAAGTTACCGCTGACAACACTAATATTGGCTCCTTGTAACGGAGTATTATTTAGGTTCATAGAAAGACGTGCGGTAATATCCAGTTGCAGCAAACCAGCAGATTGTTTGACTAATTCTAATGTTTTATTATCGGTTACACGGGTATGTTTGTGGTAAATCGGTTTGTAATGATGGTCTGCAAGATTTTGTTCAATTTGAGGTCTGGCGCCATAAACGACGACCAGGCGGATACCCAAACTATGCAGTAATCCTATATCGTTGATAATATTGGTAAAATTTTCATGAGCAATAGCCTCTCCACCAAGCATAATAACAAAGGTTTTACCACGATGTGCATTGATGTACGGAACAGAATGACGAAATCCTTCAACTAATTCGGTGCTGCGTTCTTTCATAACAGACTCTCGATTGAATTTTTATTCGTAATTTATGCTTTTTTATTCCTTTTGAGAGAAAATGGCAAGAGGCAATTCAGATAAAAACATTTTCATATACCTGTAGACGTTAATAATTTGCAAAATATAAGATGCTGTTTATTGATGACAGCATAATGCCGATTGGTTAAAGTTTTTAATTCGATCGTTTCTTTGGTGAATATCACCCTGAGTGTTTGTATTTTATGAATGGAATATTAAGTAGATGAGTCATTCAGATCATAATCTGTCACGACGTCGTTTGTTGCAGGGAGCCGCAGCGATGTGGTTACTTAGTGTTAGCCAGGTGGGTTACGCAGCGTCAGCAAATGTTATAGCGGTACGTATTTGGCCAGCATCCAGTTATACCCGTGTGACTCTTGAATCCAATATTCCACTCAAATATCGCCAGTTTGTGTTAAAAAATCCAAATAGAATTGTGGTTGATCTTGACGGTGTACAACTGAATCACACTCTAAGCGGGATGGGGGAGCAGATTCAATCCCGTGATCCTTATCTTAAACTGGTGAGGGTAGGGCAGTTTAATCCTAAAACTGTTCGCTTGGTGTTCGAAGTTAAGCAATCGGTCAACCCACATATGTTTATTTTGAAACCAGTGGCGAAATTTAAACATCGTTTGGTATTGGATATTTATCCGGCAGCGAGGGTTAATACGGATGATGATCCATTACTTGCTCTACTTGAAGAGTACAATAAAGGTCATTTAGCAGAAGATTTACCAGTGGAAAAGCCAAAGTCAGGTAAAGCAGGTAAAGACAGGCCGATCATTATCATGCTTGACCCTGGACATGGCGGGGAAGATCCTGGCGCTATTGGCAAATATAAAACTCGTGAAAAAGACGTTGTTTTGCAAATTGCCCGTCGATTAAAAACGCTTATTCAGCGTGAACCGGGTATGAAAGTTTATATGACCCGTAATGAAGATGTGTTTATCCCGCTAAAAGTCCGGGTGGCAAAAGCGCGTAAAATGCGAGCTGATCTCTTTGTTTCTATTCATGCTGATGCCGTTACTAACCGAGTTGCCCGTGGTTCTTCGGTTTTTGCACTCTCGACTAAAGGTGCAACCAGTAATACCGCACGTTTTCTAGCCCAGACGCAAAACGAAGCTGACCAAATTGGCGGAGTAAGTAAAAGCGGTGATAAGTATCTGGATCATACGATGTTTGATTTGTTACAAACTGCGACAATCAATGACAGCCTTAAATTTGGTAGCGAAGTGCTTAAGCGTATGGGCAAAGTGAATAAATTGCATAAAAATCGGGTGGATCAAGCTGGATTTGCGGTACTGAAAGCACCAGATATCCCTTCGATTCTGGTAGAGACTGCGTTTATTAGCAATTTGGAAGAGGAGCGGAAACTGAAAACCGCACGTTTCCAGCAGCAAGTCGCAGAGTCAATTTTTGCGGGTATCAAAGCTTATTTCAAGAATGGTGGTAATTTGGCAATTTGAGCTTGCCGCTATGGGTAATTTTTGCTGTTAAACAGGGAAGGAGGCTATTTTCCTTTAGCCTATACTCCCCCCCTATTTAGTGGGTAGTGATAGGTTGAACTGCCAGGCGCAAGCCCATGACACGCAGAATCGCGCTTAGACTTCTAACTTCCGGGTTGCCCTCGGCTGACAAGGTGCGATAGAGCTGGTTCGGATTCAACTCAGCTTCCTTGGCCACGTTACGAACTCCGCCGAAAGCCTTGGTCATTTGGCGAAGGGCAATCAGTAACTCGGCTTGTTCGCCATCTTCAAGGATGCTGTTTAGTAGCTCAATCGCGTAAGCCGGGTCTTTGCGGAACACCTCGGCCATTGTGTCGTCGTGTGATCTATCTTTCATTACTTGTTCTCCTATCTGTTTCTACTCTTCCATTCACGCCAGTATTCACATGCTTTGGCTATGTCTGCGTTTTGCTTACGTTTGTCGCCGCCACAGAGCAGAAGAACTACAGTTAAGCCAGATTTGGCGTAATAGACACGATACCCCGGCCCTATGTCAATGCGCAGTTCCCAGACACCTTCGGACAAGGGTTTGTGATCGCCAAAGTTACCCAGTTCCATGCGCATAATGCGTCGGTCAATGGCAATTTGAGCCTTGGTGTCACGTACTTGTTCTCGCCATTCTTCAAAGACATCACGTCCGTTGTTGTCGATATGTTGTTGTCGATATAGTGTCGTATCTCATTCATGGCTTTGTTATCGTTTATAAACGATAATCTGTCAAGCCAGAAATGACTATATGTGGATATTTATCATTAAACTGAGAGCAGATACGATGGCGACAAAATTATCTAAAAGTCATTATGAAGTTGCTTTTGGAGTTTGTATGCTGAAATGCATAAAGAATTGGTTGCGGGGGCCGGATTTGAACCGACGACCTTCGGGTTATGAGCCCGACGAGCTACCAAGCTGCTCCACCCCGCGTCCGTATAGATATTCTGAGTAGCGAAAATTGGTTGCGGGAGCCGGATTTGAACCGACGACCTTCGGGTTATGAGCCCGACGAGCTACCAAGCTGCTCCATCCCGCGTCCGTATTAGAACCTACTTTGTATTTTCCTGCATCACTAGCGCCTGCTGGAATCGGTTCCATTCGCAAATATTGAACTACTTTATAGTATTGGTTGCGGGAGCCGGATTTGAACCGACGACCTTCGGGTTATGAGCCCGACGAGCTACCAGGCTGCTCCATCCCGCGTCCGATGCGGGCACTATACTCAGGATAAGATCTGTTGCAAGTTTTTTTATTAATTATTGTTTGTTTCGTTACGTTTTTGATTAGTTACTCTGCGTATTGATGTTTTTCTATTCGTTTGTGTCGTTGTTTTGTTAAGTTATTTTTTTTATGGTAAGTTTCATCGTTTCTATTGGTTTAGTATTTTGTTCGCCACAGAGTTATGTTGGTAAGAGAGAAAACAACAATGAAATACTGGGGTAAGTATCTGTTGTGTGGAACCGTGATTTCACTGTTGGTTGGATGTCATTCTCGCCCAACAGAACAGGGCCAACAATATAGAGATGGTCATATTGCTCAGGATTTACGGCTGGTTAATCAACCTAATGCGCAGGGTAAGCCAGTTAATGCAAAGGATTTTTCAGAGCAGGTTGCGCTGATTAGTCAGTCTGCTCCTCGTCTGTATAATCGTAATAGTTTAACTTTTGACGCTGTTCAAAACTGGATGCTAGCGGGTGGTGAAACCAGTAAGTTGAATCTGTTTAATTTACGCGCTTACCAGATGGAAGGTGTGGATAATTACGGTAACGTCCAATTTACCGGCTACTATACGCCAGTGTTACAAGCTCGTCGTGTTAAACAGGGGGAATTTAAATATCCTCTGTACCGGATGCCGCCTAAGAGTAAATACCGTTTACCAAGCCGAACTGAAATAGACAATGGCGCTCTTAGCCCCAGTCTGATTATTGGTTATAGTCGTTCACTGATTGATAATTATATTATGGAGGTACAAGGGAGTGGTTATGTCGATTTTGGTGATGGTGAGCCACTGACTCTTTTGGGTTATGCCGGTAAGAATGGGCATATTTACCGGAGCATTGGCAAGTTGCTGATTGAGCGCGGAGAAATTGCGCAGGAAGATATCTCTATACTGGCGATTCGTAAATGGACAGAATCTCACAGTGAGGCAGAAGTCCGTGAGCTGTTGGAGCAGAACCCATCATTTGTTTTCTTTAAACCTGAAAACTATGCGCCGGTACGAGGTGCGAGTAGTGTTCCTTTAATTGCAAAAGCTTCTGTGGCCGCTGATAAAATGCTTATTCCACCAGGAACAACCCTGTTAGCAGAGATACCTCTGTTGGATAGAGAGGGTAAATTTACCGGTCAGTACCAGATGCGGCTGATGGTTGCATTGGATGTTGGTGGGGCGATAAAGGGACATCATTTCGATATCTATCATGGTATTGGTGGGGCGGCGGGTATAGCGGCCGGTTTCTATAACCACTATGGTCGGGTTTGGGTGTTAAAAAAAGCGCCGCCGACCATGTTGATGGTAAATCAGTGATTGCTTTTCATAAATTTTATAACAGGTTTTCAGGATTGATATTCAGTAATGCAAACTTCTCTTTCTGATGCATATATGCAGCGCTTTGCGGGGACTGCCCGTTTATATGGTCAAAAAGCGCTCTCTTTGTTTTGCCATTCTCATGTTTGTGTCGTGGGTATCGGTGGTGTTGGCTCCTGGGCGGCTGAGGCTTTGGCTCGTACAGGAATCGGTGCGATCACCTTGATTGATATGGATGATGTTTGTATCACCAATACCAACCGCCAATTACATGCTTTAAAACAGCATATTGGGCAACCAAAGACTGAGGTGATTGCCGAGCGTATTCTGGCAATTAATCCAGAGTGCAAAGTGACTTGTGTTGATGATTTTCTCACACCCGATAATGTTGAAGAGATGATGGCGGTTGGATTTAGTTATGTGATTGATGCTATCGATAGTGTCAGGCCGAAAGCTGCGCTGTTGGCTTATTGCCGCCGCCATAAAATTCCGCTGGTGACAACCGGTGGAGCAGGAGGGCAACTTGATCCTACACAGATTCAGGTTGTTGATTTGGCAAAAACGGTTCAGGACCCTTTAGCGGCTAAACTGCGAGAAAGGCTGAAATCTGATTATCGTGTTGTGAAGAATGGCAAAGGTAAATTGGGCATCGATTGTGTGTTTTCAACCGAGCAATTGGTTTATCCGCAGAGTGATGGTTCTGTTTGTGCCGCGAAAAGTACCGCAGAGGGAGCTAAGCGTATGGATTGCGCTTCTGGTTTTGGTGCCGCAACGATGGTCACGGCGACATTTGGATTTGTTGCGGTTTCCTATGCCTTGAAAAAAATGGTGGCTAAAGCGCAACGTCAGGGTGATCTTTGATATACCCGTTATCTTTCAAGTTGCCTCTTTGTTGGCGGCACTCGCTCACCCCGGTCACATAGTTACCTATGCTTCCGGGGATTCACTCCCTTGCCGTCGCGATCCATCTTGAAATCCATAGGGTATATAAGATGTTGCGGCGTTCTGCACAGTATTGATTAGCGATTTGACGCCGTTTAACTGTGAGCCACTTATCTGTTGTTCCAGCCCTAGTTGGTGGAACAGTGCCAATAGGTTAGTTGCTAAAACTTGTTCCGGTGTTTTGCCTTCTACGGCAGTTAAGATTACCGCCAGCAGGCCTTTTACAATGCGGCCTTCGCTGTCACCATAAAAATGTAAATCGCCATCTGGTAGTAATTGATGCCCTAACCAAACCCGGTTTTCACAGCCGGACATTTCAGTGTCTTGCTGTTTCAAGTTCTCTGGTAATGCGGGCAGTTTCTTTGCCAGTAAGATTAACTGGCGATAACGATCTTCCCATTGGCGGCATTGGTCAAAGGTTGCAATGAGCTGTTGTTGGCTGATTTCCCGGCCAAATGGGTGTGGTGCAATCCGGTTTTCAGCGGTTTGAGTCATAATGTCATTCGTCCTGTAATTCATTCATCCTGTAATAGAGAAAGGCCAAATTTTACTGCCTGAATTAAAGCATCGGCATCCTGTTGGTTGTTGTAAGGCATAAAGGAGGCGCGCAAACAGCCGCTGATGCCTAACGCTTCGATCAAGGGTTGAGCGCAATGCTGACCGGAACGTAAAGCAATATTTTGTTCTGCCAGAATGGCGGCCAAATCACTGTGATGGATGTCGGTAAAATTAAAAGCCAATAAGCTGGAACCGGCAATGCGATAGCTGATAAATCCGGGTAAAGCGGAGAGTTGTGCTTCGGTATAATCAGCAAGTGCGACTGCATGGGTTTCGGCTTTGGCAATATCAATATCTTTCAACCATTCCAGCGTGGCAGAAAAACCAATAATACCTGCAACATTCGGTGTACCCGCTTCAAACCGGAAAGGTACCGCTTCGGGTATAAAACCGCTGAATGAAGTGTGGGAAAGCATTTTTCCGCCACCTTGCCAAGGAGACATAGCATTAAGAAGCTCACTTTTGCCGTAAAGTATACCAACGCCGTTCGAACTATAGAGTTTATGAGCAGAGAATGCGTAGAAATCGATATCTGATTGTTGAACATCAATGGGATTATGAACAACGCCTTGGGCACCATCCACAACGACCAGGCAACCATGTTGGTGTGCTATTGCAGTTATTGCAGCGAGATCAACTGCTCCGCCAGTCACATTGGACATCTGGCTGATGGCTATCAATCGGGTGTGTTCGTTTAGCAGTTCAGGCAAAATGTTGATATCAGGCAATTTGTCATTGCCTAAAGGCCATTTAATAACCTTGGCACCGATTTGCTCTGCCAACATTAACCACGGTATCAGATTGGAATGGTGTTCCTGCTCACTCACGATAATTTCATCATCGGGCTGGAGATGAGGGCGGAAATAACTTTGAACAACTAGATTGAGGGATTCTGTTGTTCCTTTTGTCCAGATAATATTTTCAGCTTTTGGGGCGTTAATGAATTCAGCAACTCGTTGCCGGGCCTGTTCATAGCGGGATGTAATTTCCAGTGCTGCTTTGTGTTGGCTACGATGTACGGTAGCGCTACTGTTTCGATAATAATCTTGAGTTGCCTTTATCATGGCTTGTGGTTTGAGTGCAGTGGCTGCACTATCCAGAAATACCGTCTGTTGTTGTGATGGAAATTGTTGTAATGGAAATTGTTGTAGCGCTGGAAATTGCTGGCGGAACTGTTCTGGTTCGAACTTTTTCATAGATGTATTAATTTTGTTTTGGTGGTGATGGGGCTTAACCATTTGTTTCTGGCTGAAAATGGATAGGTTATTACATGGAATAATATTGCCACGTTCCACGCCTTATGCCAAAAAAAAAGCACCGCAACTGCGGTGCATTAAAAAATCACTATGGACAGACAGGGTAAATGTACAGAAAGTGAAAAAAACAGTAGCTTGAGCTACAGGGTCCGGTTTCCCAGACAACTTGCAAACACAACATCACAACCACAAAGCCAAAAGTTTCATAGCGTTAAGCTGATTCACTTTTCGTTCCGGCTTAGGAAGTGGCGCCACTATAGGGATTTACTGGTGTATCCTCAATGGACAATTTATAATGATTCGGATTACAAAAACTAATAACTAAATATAAAGAGTTACCGGTATCGCCAACATTACATAAGGGCTCACATGTCCAAACGTTTACCTCCACTTAATGCGTTGCGGGTTTTTGATGCCGCAGCGCGCCATTTAAGTTTTACTAAGGCGGCTGAAGAGTTATTTGTGACGCAGGCCGCAGTTAGCCACCAGATGAAAAGTCTGGAGGATTTTCTTGGATTGAAGTTGTTTCGTCGTCGCAATCGATCACTATTGTTGACTGAAGAAGGTCAAAGCTACTATCTGGACATTAAAGAGATATTCACGGCGATAAATGAAGCAACACGTAAACTTCAAGCTCGAAGTGCCAAAGGAGCTTTGACGGTTAGCCTTTCACCTAGCTTTGCTATCCAGTGGTTGGTTCCAAGGTTGTCCAGCTTTAATTTAGCTTATCCCGGCATTGATGTCAGAATACAGGCGGTAGACAGAGAAGAAGATAAGCTTGCTGATGATGTTGATGTTGCCATATTTTATGGTCGTGGAAATTGGCCGGGGTTACGCACTGATCGTCTTTACGCAGAATATTTGCTTCCCGTTTGTTCTCCTTCGTTATTGACTGGAGAAAATCCTTTGAAGACCCCCGCAGATTTGGCGCGTCATACGTTGTTACACGATTCTTCTCGTCGTGACTGGCAAGCGTATGTACGCCAGCTTGATATGCAGCAGCAGATAAATGTTCAGCAAGGACCGATATTTAGCCATAGTGCAATGGTGATCCAAGCCGCTGTTCATGGGCAAGGTATTGCACTGGCAAATAATGTCATGGCTCGGACTGAAATTGATGCGGGGCGCTTAGTTTGCCCATTTAATGATGTGTTAGTGAGTAAGAATGCATTTTACCTTGTTTGTCATGACAATCAGGCTGAATTGGGGAAAATTGCCGCATTCAGACAATGGGTTTTGGCACAGGCAGCCAGTGAGCAGGAGAAATTGGGCTTTATTACCAATGAGTAAGAGCGGAATAAGGCATTCGAGCTGTAAGAGCTCTCAGATAGAAGAAAAAGGAAGATAACAGTGAATAGTCGCTTAATGCTTATCTTTGCTGGCTTCAGTGGGTTTTTCTATGTGGCGTTTGGTGCTGTAGGGTCACATTTATTATCTCCGATGATGGAAAAATATCAGATAAGTTGGATTGATCTCGGTCTGCAATATCAGGGGATTCACACTCTGGCAATGATGGCGATGTCTGCCATGCTAATGCGTAAAGTTGTGCTCTGGTTTTACTGGAGTGGCGTTTTTTTTGCAGTAGGTATTTTGTTGTTTAGTGGCAGTCTCTATTGTATGGCTTTATTGCAGGTTAAATTTTTCGCTTATATTACGCCAGTTGGAGGATTTAGCTTTCTTATCGGCTGGTTTTTAGTATTAATTGGCGCTTTGCGTCTAAGGAAATCGGCGCTTCGCCATGAATAAAATTGCTTTATATTGCCGCCCTGGTTTTGAAAAAGAGTGTGCAGCAGAAATCACTGATAAGGCGGGTCAAAAAGAGATTTACGGTTTTGCCCGGGTGAAAGACAACAGTGGTTATGTCCTGTTTGAGTGTTATCAATATGAAGATGCCGATCGGCTGATTCGTGAGATCCCATTTCGGGAGCTGATTTTTGCCCGCCAGATGCTGGTCGTGGGTGAATTATTGCGAGATTTACCTCCTGAAGATCGGATAAGCCCGATTGTCGGTATGCTGCATGGTGTCATTGAGCGTGCAGGTGAATTACGGGTTGAGGTGCCTGATACTAATGAAAGTAAAGAGTTATTAAAATTCTGTCGAAAATTTACTGTTCCGCTGCGTAATGCTATGCGTCAGGAAAAGATCTTGCAGATTCGGGAAAACGTTAATCGCCCGGTGATACACGTTTTCTTTATCGCTCCGGGTTGCTGTTATGTTGGTTATTCTTACAGTAACAATAATTCGCCATTTTATATGGGTATTCCTCGGTTGAAATTTCCTTCGGATGCACCAAGTCGTTCAACATTAAAACTGGAAGAAGCCTTTCATGTTTTTATCCCACATGACGAATGGGAAGAGCGGTTGGCTAGCGGTTTGTATGCGGTTGATTTAGGTGCATGCCCTGGTGGTTGGACTTACCAACTGGTGAAACGTAGTATGATGGTTCATGCGGTAGATAATGGCACGATGTCGAAAAGTTTGATGGATACGGGGCAAGTTAAACATCACAAAGTTGATGGTTTTAAGTTTGAGCCTTCGACAAAAAACATTTATTGGCTGGTATGCGACATGGTGGAAAAACCAGCAAAAGTGACGCAGTTAATGGCAGATTGGTTAGTTAATGGCTGGTGCCGGGAAGCTATTTTTAATCTTAAATTACCCATGAAAAAGCGTTATGAAGAAGTTGCTCATAATTTGCATAAAATGAACTTGCAATTAAAAGAGGGGGGTATAAATGCACAAATTCAGGCAAAACACCTTTATCATGACAGGGAAGAAATAACGGTTCATGTTCGTCGTATTTGGTCTGCTTATGCAGCTAGCCGGAATGATTACTGATTCACTATTGTTCATCATCATTCTGGAATAACTCATAAAATAAGATTTCCTAAATCGCCTCAGCTATATCCTGAGGCGTTTTTTTTCAGTATTGAATAGCATTATTGCATTTTATCTCTTATTACCGTGCGAAGTAAAATGAGTGTATTAGAATGATTTAATTAATTTTTTAGCTAAGAAAGTATTACATAATACTCTATGTGTGTGGTGATTATGATTTAATGTAACAATGAATATTGTATGATTTATGTCGTAAAATTGTTGATTTTTTTACTTCATTTAAGGTAAATATAAAAATAAATATATTATTATAAGCGTTTAATTAAACGTGAAATTAATGTGAAATAATTCAATAAATTAAGATTATAAAATGGAAAATAATGCAATAGATTATTTTTTAATTGGTTTTATTAATGTTTTAAATATGGGGTTTAATTGTAATGTTAAATATAAATAATGTTTATTTGATATATACCCGTCATCTTTCAAGCTGCCTCTTTGTTGGCTGTACTCACTCACCCCGGTCACATAGTTATCTATGCTCCCGGGGATTCGTTCCCTTGCCGTCGCGATGCAACTTGAAATCCATAGGGTATAGATTTAAATTGCTGTTTTATATTTAATATATTTATGAATTAACCAGCTATGTTGATATTATTATTTTATATTCAAAAACCAAAAATATAATTTAATTATATTATGATGGAGTGCTTTATAATAAATGAAATATTAACTACTCTGTGATATATGTTTTTTATTTATTTAATCAAGTTGTTATTAATTTATTGATTCGTTAATTTATTAATAATATATAGGTGTTTACTGATTTAGGGCCTTTTCATATGAGTCATATCGTTCAATATTGCAGTCAAAGGTGGTCGATTATTCTGATTTTGTCTATTTATATAACGGCTTGGGATAATCTCAGATTAAAATTATTAATAATAATGTTATAAATTTTTTAAAGTTTACTTCATAGATAGTTAGATAAATAGATAATTAATTCGTAAGAAAATACCGCTAAGAAATTAGCGGTATTTTTTTCGCCTTAAAGAGTTATGTTATATAAAACAATCGTTTATTTGTTTTATGTTATTTTTATCACGTTTATATTAAAAAAATATGTTAATTGCTTTTTACATAATTAACTTTAGTGTTACGTTTATGTGAAAGGGATTTTAGTTGTTAATTTGTATGACCAAGGGCGGTCTGTTGTTTTCAGGTTTTATTGACTTGTATTTAATTAAATAAAAAGAATTTTACATCTAAGTCCTGAATTTATGGAGAAATATATGTCTTTAAAGAAGAAAATTTCATACTCGGAAGACGTTAGCGGTTCAGAAAAAGCAAATGAGTTGCTGAAATGGTTACAGGCTTATATACCAGGTAAAGATTCTAATATTGTCGTTGAGCATGAGCCTAGTAAAGATGCTGCTAAAGAATTAATCCGGGGTGATTATCGTTGGGGGCATCAGGACGACGATAAATCTAACGCTTTCCAATTAAAGTATACTTTCCTGGAGAGTAAGCCGGATAATATGCCGTGGCATATTTCTGAATTTTCAGCATTTAATGAAGAACAAAAAGCGGCTGCAAAACTGTCAATACAATCTTGGGCTGATGTTGCTAATATTAATTTCGTTGAAACCACTGATGTCAAAGAGGCAAATATCACCTTTGGATTCTTTGATGTTAGCTTGACGGGGAGCTATGCGTTTGCTTATCTGCCAACCCCCGAGAAGACACAGATAGGAACTTGGTATAACGCGAAAAGCCGTACTTTCTTAAACAACGATATCGACGTGAATGGTTATGGCCGTCAGACGTTTACGCATGAAATTGGCCATACTCTAGGGTTGCAACATCCGGCTGATTATAATGCGTCTGATAAGGTCAGCCCGTCTTATAAGAACAGCGCTACTTATTTTGAAGATAGCCGTGCTTATACCATCATGAGTTATTTTGGTGAGAAAAATACGGGTCAGGACTTTAAAGGTATTTATTCTTCTGCACCCTTACTCAACGATATTTCTGCCATTCAGGCGGTATACGGCGCGAATAGTACCATCCGTGCTGATGACACAGTATATGGTTTTAATTCCAACACAGATCGTGACTTCTATACCGCAAAAGATGAGAACAGCAAACTGTTGTTCACCGCTTGGGATACAGGGGGTAATGATACGTTTGATTTCTCTGGTTTTACTCAGGATCAACGTATCAATCTGAATGAAGCTTCTTTCTCTGATGTCGGTGGGCTGAAAGGAAACGTCTCTATTGCCCGTGGTGTCACGATTGAAAATGCGATTGGTGGCAGTGGTAATGACGTTTTAATCGGGAATGATGCCGCCAATACTCTGAAAGGTGGCGCGGGTGATGACATCATTTACGGTGGCTTGGGAGCAGATAATCTTTGGGGTGGGGAAGGCAAAGATACCTTTGTCTACCTGAGTGCCAAGGAATCACCTCCTCTTGAGCGTGATTGGATCCATGACTTTGTTTCCGGTGAAGACAAGATTGATGTATCACTGTTTGATCTGGGTGACGCCGGGAAGGGTGGCGTTAAATTTGTAAGGGAATTCACGGGGGAAGTCGGAGAAGCTGTGCTTCGTTATAACACGGTTGATAAGGTGAATGATTTCGCCATTAATTTGGGCGGTAAATTTTCCTACGATGATTTTTGGGTGAAGATTGTTGGAGAACCCATATTAGAGTCTGATTTCATCCTTTCGTAACACAACAACACAACCGCATCTGACTTAGATGCGGTTATTTGTTTGGAGGCGGCATGGTTTTTGCAGCTTGGTATCTGAAATTTGCATTCTTTGTTGCTCTGACATTCAGCATTAGCGGAGGAAGTATGGCTGGTAGTCTTGATCTCCCACACGCGAGTGAATTGAAAGGCGTGTGGCAATTGTCGGATAAACATCAACAATGCGATGTGTTATTGACTGACCATCCCTTACCAGAGGGATCAATTTGGTCACTTAATGGTAATAACGATTGTTTAGCGTATATGTTTGGCGAAGTGCCTGCCGGTTGGCGGCCAACTCCAGATGGACTCACAATTACTGATGAACAGGGGAGTGGTTTGGCTTTTTTTGCTCATGAGCCAGATGGTTGGTTTGCCCGCTTTGCCGATGGTCGGGAATTAATGATAAAGCCCAATAAGACTAATAAGAAAAATGAATAAGAAAGGAAACATTAACATCAGATAGTTATATTTTTAAAAAAATAAAAATAAGGAAATAGTGTGAAACTACTGCTCCCGAAGGATGAAATTACTGATGTCATTCGTGCTCGTAGCCGGGTATTCTGGGCTATCGGGTTGTTCACTGCTTTTATTAACTTGCTGATGTTAGTTCCGTCTGTTTATATGTTGCAGGTTTATGACAGAGTATTGCCGTCGGGCAATGAAATCACTTTGCTGATGTTGACTCTGATTACCCTCGGCATGTTTGCCATGATGGGAATGCTGGAATATATCCGTAGCATGATTGTTATCCGTATTGGCAGCCAGCTTGATATGAAGCTGAATAACCGGGTTTATACCGCATCTTATGAATCGAATCTGAAAAATGGCACTACTGATGCTGGTCAGATGCTCAATGACTTGGCCAATATCCGCCAGTTTTTGACGGGTAACGCCTTGTTTGCCTTTTTTGATGCCCCTTGGTTTCCAATCTATCTGCTCGTTATTTTTCTTTTTAACCCCTGGCTTGGTCTGTTGTCACTGGGCGGTGCACTGGTATTGATTGCCTTGGCTGTATTGAATCAGTGGTTATCAAGTCAGCCGTTATCCGAAGCCAGTAAACTCTCTCTACGTTCAGCAAGTCTTGCTAGCACTAATTTACGTAATGCCGAAGTCATAGAGGCGTTAGGTATGTTGCCGGTGCTACGTCGGAGATGGTTTGGATTACATGAGCGTTTCCTGGATTTCCAGCGCATTGCTAGTGAGCGGGCTTCAGTGATTAATTCAGTCACTAAAACAGTGCGTTTGGCCTTGCAGTCACTGATCCTTGGATTAGGGGGCTGGTTAGCGATTGGTGGGCATATTACGCCGGGTATGATGATTGCGGCTTCAATTTTGATGGGACGTGCACTTTCACCGATTGAACAACTGATTCAAGCCTGGAAAGGCTGGAGTGGTGCTCGTTTGTCATGGCAACGGTTAACCAACCTGTTGGAACAACAACCGGAACGTAAACCGGGAATGTCATTGCCGGCGCCAAAAGGAAGTTTAGCCGTGGATAAAGTTTCCGCAGCGCCGCCGGGAAGAAACAGTAAGGTTGTTTTACAGGATATTAGCTTTTCGTTGGATGCCGGTGATGTGATGGGATTAATTGGTCCCAGTGCGTCTGGGAAATCGACTCTTGCCCGGTTACTGGTTGGAATATGGCCGGCACAGGAAGGCGTTGTTCGTCTGGATAATGCAGATATTTATCAGTGGAATAAAGATGAACTGGGCTCCTCAATCGGTTATTTACCGCAAGATATTGAGTTGTTTGGTGGCACTATTGCTGAAAATATTGCTCGTTTTAATGAAGTGGAGCCAGAAAAGGTGGTACAGGCGGCAAGGAAAGCGGGCGTTCATGAGCTGATATTAGCACTTGATAAGGGCTATGACACCGTGATTGGTGCTGGCGGAGTTGGATTATCTGGTGGGCAGAAACAGCGAATTGGCCTTGCTCGTGCATTATATGACGAGCCGTCATTGGTCGTGTTGGATGAGCCTAATTCTAGCTTGGATGAGGCAGGGGAAAGAGCATTGAATGAGGCGATTTTTCAGTTAAAAGCACAAGGAAAGACAGTGATTGTGATTACTCACCGCACCTCATTGCTATCACAGACAAACAAAATATTGCTACTGGTTCAGGGGAAAATGAAGATGTTCGGTTCATCTCAACAGGTGATGGCCGCTTTATCACAAAGGAATAATAGTCAGGAACATTCTGCGACTAAGGCAGTCCCACAGGCATCATAGGTAAATGTGCATTTAATGATAATAATATCAAATAGCTGAGACGGAGATTTCTGTCCGGGAGTGGATATGTCTGATCAGATTACGCCGGTAAGAGATGAAAAAGGATTGTTGCCTTTGGAAGAAAGGCATTTTTTACGACTAGGATGGTTAGTGATTGGTGTGGGGATACTGGGATTTCTCATTTGGGCCGCGTTAGCACCGTTGGATAAAGGGGTTGCATCTTCAGGTGTGGTGGTTGTGGATGGTAATCGTAAAACAGTTCAGGCCCCGGCAAGCGGTATCATCAGCCAGATTAAGGTTGTTGAAGGAGAAACAATAAAAGCGGGTCAGACACTCGTCCAGCTCAGTCAGGTGCAGGCAAAGGCACAGGTCGATGCACTTCAAGATCAACTGTATACCACGCTGGCAACGGAAGCCCGTTTATTAGCCGAACAGCATGGTGATGAAGCGTTAATTTTCCCCGACATATTACAGCAATTACAATCTGAACCACGGGTGAATGAGATTATCGAACTGCAAAAACAACTTTTTGTATCACGCCGTGAAGTACTGAGAAGCGACTTGGCAGGGCTTGAGCAATCTGTCGAAGGAATAGATTTCCAAATTAAAGGGCTGAAATCTTCTTTTCTCAGTAAACGCATGCAGCAGGCGGCGCTTAAAGAGCAAATAACTAATCTGAAATCTTTAGCGGATGAGGGCTATTTTCCGCGTAATCGTTATCTGGAACTTCTGCGTGAGCAGGCTGAACTCAACAGCAGCATAGCGGAAATGGAAGGACGAGCGGGTCAGCTTGAAAAGCAATTACAGGAAACACAGCAGCGTATTATTCAGCGCAAAGCAGACTATCAGCGGGAAGTGCGCACACAATTAGCAGAGGTGCAGGTCTCTGCCAGTGAATATAGAAATAAGCTAGATACAGCCCAGTTTGAACTGACTCATACTTCAATTGTTGCGCCGGTTGACGGCACGGTGGTGGGATTAAATATTTTTACCCAAGGTGGGGTTGTTGCTCCTGGCGAAAAACTAATGGAAATTCTGCCGGACCAGATGGCGTTTGAAGTGGAAACTCGTGTTGCGGTTAATTTGGCAGATAAGATTAGTAAAGGGTTGAATGTGGATCTGATGTTCACCGCTTTTAACCAGAATCGGACGCCAAAAGTTGAAGGAAAAGTTGCCGTGATTTCCGCAGATAGGTTGGTCGATCCAGCAACCAGTCAACCTTATTATCAGATGAGAGTGGTTGTCTCTCCTGAGGGAATGGAAAAACTGAAAGGGTTGGATATCAGGCCAGGGATGCCGGTTGAGGTCTTTGTCAAAACGGGTTCCCGCTCTCTGTTAAGTTATCTGTTTAAGCCATTGTTGGATCGGGCTTCAACATCGTTGATAGAGGAGTGATGATGAAACTGAATAATGCTTCTTTATCAAGTGGTTTGCTGATTTTTTTCTGTGTCGGCTTGTTCTCTTTTCCTGCATGGGCATTGAGTTTGACTGAAGCCTATGCGCTGGCGTTAGAAAATGATCCTACTTTTCTTGCCGCAGCGAAAGAGCGGGAAGGCGGTGAAGAGTATGAAAAGCTCGGCAGAGCTGACTTGTTACCTAAAGTAATAATGTCTTACCAAAATTCACCGCGGAATTGGCAACATATGGAGTCTGTTGGGTATGACTTCTGGGGTAGGAAGACAACTAGCAGTCGGGATCGCCAATATAGCAGTTATAACGCGGCTGTTGTGTTGACTCAGCCGTTGATCGATTTTGAAATATGGGCTCGTTATAAAGCCAGTCAAGCTCACACCTTGATGAGTAATGAGCGTTTTCGGGCAGATTTTCAGCAATTGGCTGTTCGGGTCGTGAATGCTTACGTAGATGTGGCTTATGCACAGGATCAGATTGATTTAGTCATACGGCAGAAAATGGCTTATGAAAAACAACTGGAACTGAATAAAAAGTTGTTTATTTCTGGTGAAGGGACACGTACTGATGTGGTGGAAACACAATCTCGTTACAGTCAGGCGATTGCTGATGAGATAGCAGCTAAAGACGATTTGGATGCGGCAATCCGAAGTTTACAGCTCATTGTGGGTGTCTCTCTCCCTGTTGATTTACCGGTGCAACGGTTGTCAAATAAAAAACGATTCCAGATATTGAAGTTGTTACCTGAACGTTATGAGGCGTGGGAAGAATTGGCATTAGCCAACAATCCGGTCCTGGCCGCTTCGCGTCAGGAGGTGAAAGCCGCGTACCATGAAGTACAGCGTAATCGGGCAGGCTATTTACCTAAGCTGGAGTTTTATGCTTCCCATTCTGAAAACGAATCCAGCAGCGATAATACCGTAGATCAAAAATATCGAACCGATACCATTGGCTTACGGATGAGCATGAATATCTATAATGGTGGTGCTACGTCTGCCTCTGTACGTCAGGCGGCGGCCAACTATGGCAAGACTAAATATGATCTTGATGCTCAGGCTGGAGAAGTCCTCAATGCATTACGCCGCAATTATAATCAGTACTTAAATAGTGAAAAACGGATTAGTGCTTATGAAATGGCGGTTGAATCAGCTAGCTTACAGGTAGATGCGACCAGTAAAAGTGTTGCGCTTGGGCAGCGGGTTAATGTGGATGTCTTGAATGCTGAACAGCAGTTATATACTGCTCGACGCGATCTCTCACAAGCAAAATATAATTATATTAAGGCTTGGATCGGCCTGCTTAGTGAGGCCGGAGAATTAAAAGGCGAACATCTGGATAAGATAGCGAAGTATTTTCGTTAGGTTGCTGTTGTCAGTCGGAGTTGTTGCAGATTACCATTTAAAGCCAGATCGGTACGTAATGATGCAACTTCCCGGCTGATAAACGCCATTTCTTGATTTGATTCTAGTTTATTGCGCCATTTATCGGGTTGTTGGTCGAGGTTCTGGAACAGATTATCCAGTGTACCGGCCTGTTGCAGTAAAGTGGCAGCGGTTTTCGGCCCGATCCCCTGAATCCCCGGAATTTTACTGCTACTTATCCCCGCCAGCCCCCAATAATCAGGCAGTTGTTCTGGTAAAACGCCAAACTCTTGTTGAACAAATGGCATATCCAACCAGCGTTTCTGGAAGTAGTCACGGATACGGATATTGGGTGAAAGTAATTGGCAATAACCTTTATCAGTAGAAACAATCGTCACGTTGTGACCAGCGGAAGTCACTTTTACGGCTAGTGTTGCTGCCAGATCATCAGCTTCATGCCCTTTGGCATGCCAGCAGGTGACCCCTTGTTGTTCAAATGATGCTCTGATTTGTGGCATTTCTTGTTGCAGATTGTCAGGCATGGGCGAACGGCCGGCTTTGTAGTCAGGTAATATCTGGTGACGCCAACTGTGACTGCGATTCTCTTCATCGAATACTGCAACGGCATGCGTGGGATGAGTATGTTGGATAAGTTGCCGTAGCGCATGTTCACAAGCAGGAATGCATGGACTACCCTGTACAGCATGAATGCGTCGGATAAGGTTAAGAGCGTCAACAATGAGAAGGTGTATCATATGGGATCACTTTAAATAGCATAATGCTCCATCCGTGGAGCGCAGGTATTTTTTCAGGTAATTTTATTTGATGATTTCGTAGCAAGGTTCGTAGGCAGTACCTCCCGGTAGTTTCATTCGGTACTGTTCCACAAAGTCTTTCAGTAGCTTATCCATATGGCGCATTATCCTAGCATCACCGTGGATTTTGAATGGACCCTGTTTTTCAATCGCTTGAATACCTACCTCTTTTACATTGCCTGCAACAATTCCAGAAAAAGCCCGGCGTAGTGATGCTGCCAGTTTTTCAGGGGGTTGATCAGGATAGAGATTAAGATCCGCCATGTTTTCATGAGATGGTTCAAACGGCTGTTGCAAATCATAATTGATTTTCATTGACCAATTAAAACTATATGCATCACCGGTACTGTGGCGGCTATCTCTCACTAATGGCATCGCTTCTTTCATTATTCTGGCAACTTCAGGCGCATTATCAATGATAATGTGATAGTAGCGTCGTATATCTTCGCCCAATGTATGAACAATAAATTCGTCCAGAACCTGGAAATAGTTTTCACTCTCTTTCGGTCCGGTAAGAATCAATGGCAGTATTTGCTCCTGATTTTCTGGATTCATCAGAATACCTAGCAAATAAAGCAATTCTTCTGCTGTACCGACACCTCCTGGAAAAATAACGATACCATGAGCGATACGAACAAAAGCTTCCAGACGTTTTTCGATGTCTGGCATGATAATCAACTCGTTCACTAATGGATTTGGGGGTTCAGCCGCAATGATTGATGGCTCGGTAATACCAATAAAACGGCTATTTTTGTAATTCTGTTGGGCATGGCCGACAGCCGCACCTTTCATCGGTGCTTCCATTGCTCCGGGACCACAGCCGGTACAGATATTCAGTCCACGTAACCCAAGCTGATTACCGACTTTACGGCCATACTGATACTCTTGCTTACTAATTGAGTGGCCTCCCCAACAGACGATCATGTTGAGATCTTCATCGGTATGCAGTGCTCTGGCGTGGCGCAGAATAGAGAATATTCTGTTGGTGATATGCGCGCTATGCTCTGAATCGGAATAATCCTGTTGTTCTGGATCGGTAATCTGTGTATGAACAAACAAGATATCCCGCAGCACTGCGAACAGGTTAGCTTGTAGTGAATGAATAATTTTTCCATCAACGAATGCATCTTCTGGTGGATCCACCAGTTCCAGTTTTACTCCGCGCTCACGGCGCAATACGTTAATCTCAAAATCGGTGTATTTAGAGAGCAGCTCTTTGCTATTATCGGTTTGGCTACCTGAATTGAGCACGGCCAGTGAGCAATTACGGAACAGGCGATACAGATCACTTTTTGCGGTACTCTTTAGCATATCTACTTCAAGTTGAGATAATAAATCCATCGAGCCGAGTGGGTTGATATGTGTGATCAAGAATGACTCCTTGTATACCGTGTATGGATTACATATCAATATCACTAAACTGAATGTATTACATGCCCTATTTCAGCTTATTTTTCACGAATTGCGTTTAGGAAAGCAGATTTAGAACGGATTTATTGACGTGCCAATCTGCCTGTTTCTGGAACAAAGCCTTCACTATTTGTACGCCACGGATTGATATCTAATCCCCCACGACGGGTATAACGAGCGTAGACTGAGAGCTTTTCTGGTGCACATAATTGTTGTAAATCGCTGAAGATACGCTCGACACATTGCTCGTGAAACTCATTGTGATGCCGGAATGATATCAAGTAACGTAACAATGCTTCCCGATTGATTTTTAACCCTTTGTAGTGAATCTGGACAGATCCCCAGTCAGGTTGATGAGTGATCAGGCAATTAGATTTCAGCAGATGGCTAACCAAAACTTCTTCTACCAGCGGGCCTTGTGCTGCATCTTGCAGATAATGACGATTGAAATCATATTCAGTCACTTCAATGTCCTGATCGTCAATACATTCACCTGTAAAAGCGGAGATTGGCTGGTTATTGAAATGATCTAAGTGATAGAGTGACACTTCCACCTTGCCTTCAGCACAAGCAGCCAGATCGCGCTGTAGTGTTTCTTCGACGGCTTGCCAGTTTTCAAAACGAGTTTGGTTAAAGCTGTTCAGATAGAGCTTAAAACTTTTAGATTCAATCAGGTTTTTACTTATTGCATTTAAACTAACATGTCCGATAGCAACTTGTGGCAAACCGCGGCTATTCAGCCATGATAGTTCATACAGTGTCCAGATATCAGCGCCATGAAATGGCAAATTATCAGGGAAAATTTCCAGCGGTTCACGGTTCATATTACGGGGTACAGCTTGCAATAAGCTGGCATCATATTGGTCACGATATAAAGTGGTTTTACCCAGAGTAAGTTGCTCAAGAGCTTGGTGATCCCGATATAACGACATGTTATTCCTCAAAATCTGATAATAGTGGTTGCTTAAGTTTAGCAAGTTAGCGCGTTTGTCTGAATTTTATTTGTTCGCTCATTTTTGGTTTACTATAAAATTGCTAAGTACACCCTAACAGTTACTGGTTGAAAATAATATGATTTCTAATGTTACAGAAGCGTTGTCTAATTTTACCCGTTGTTATGTTGATTTGTGGCAGAAGGAAACCGGAACCCCTCCTGCAAGCCGTGAACTTTATGGTGTACCATCACCTTGTATTACCCAAACTGGTGACAACGAAGTTTATTGGCTTCCTCAGCCTTTTCCTTTAGAGGATAAGCTGAATAGCGTCGAAGTTGCACTGGATATACAATTGCAGCCAGCAATTCATGATTTTTATACATCACAATTGGCCGGTGATATGACGGTAACGTTTGAAGGTCAACGGCTTAGTTTGATTCAGGTTTGGAGTGAGGATGACTTTATCCGTTTACAGGAAAACTTGATAGGACATTTGGTGACACAGAAACGGCTGAAACTGTTGCCAACGGCGTTTATTGCGCCGATGGAATCAGATGATATGGGTATCATTTCTCTGTGTAATTTGACCGGTGAAGTGATCTTGGAACAGTTTGGCAGTCATAAACGAAAGCGCTTATTTACCGACTTAATTGGGTTTCTTGGCGCAATTGAACCTGCCTTTATGCGTTAGGCCCCGATTTTTAACGCTGCCTTTGTGAGATATCTCTTACACTTCATGTAAGAGATATCATTGTTTACTTTTGTAAGTTTCACATTAGTTTATTATTTTCATTTTATTTCAATAGTCTATAAATAATCACAGATTTTATTCTTTGCCCTGACTTACTAGTTCCATTATGTGTAGCTTGTTTCATCGAACGAATTAATTCATTCTGTCCTCAGCAGGAAAGGAATCATTGCGCACAATTTCTCAAGGACAGATGAGTGATGATGGTCAGGATGACAAATGCATAACAGGATCGTATGCAACATAAATAAAATGATGGGTAACGGATAACCAACTAGGGACAATTTGTCAAGGAGTGAGCAGGGAGCATATTATTAGCGGGACTGCTATAAAATCAACTTAAGGGGAGCGCTTGTGCGCTCCCTTCTCTTATTTGGTGGAGCAAGCAAATTTTCAGCTAAGGGGGATCGATGGTATTCTTGCGGGCTTGGTTGTTTTGAATAAAAATTGAGTCAGGCTGAAAATATGAGTACTGCAAAACAAATTCTGCATAAATTACAGTTAATTGAAGAAGCCATGAGGGAAATTGACCTGTGGCAGAGTCATCCGCCTAAACCGGAAGCTTTCGAAAGTGTTGAGCCGTTTTCCATTGATCGGATGTTAGCTGAAGAGTGGTTGCAGTGGGTATTGATTCCGAGAATGTATGCATTGTTGGAGCAGGGATTGGCGTTGCCTACGGCATTTGCTATCGCGCCTTACTTTGAGGAGTCTTATAAAGAAGATACTACCGGGCGTTACCAGCAACTGTTTGAACATCTTCGTGCGTTGGATCGCTTATTTATGCAGGATAACGTCTGATATGTTGGAAGTGTTATACCAGGATGATCATATTGTGGCAGTTAACAAGCCAGCGGGGTGGTTAGTTCATCGTAGCTGGTTGGCGCGTCATGAAACGGTCTTTGTTATGCAGACATTGCGTGATCAGATTGGTCAGCATGTTTTCCCTGTACACCGTCTGGATAGACCGACGTCAGGCGTATTGCTGATGGCGCTTTCCAGCGATGTTGCCCGTCAGCTCTCTCAACAGTTTGAACATCATCAGTTACAAAAAACTTATCACGCCGTCGTGCGCGGTTATGTGTTGGAATCAGCTATTATTGATTACCCTCTGGTTGAGGAGCTGGATAAGATCGCGGATAAATTTGCAGAGGGTGATAAAGAGGCTCAACCCAGTGTGACTTATTACCGACCACTGGCAACGGTGGAGTGTCCGGTAGAAATAGGTCGTTATCCTACATCACGTTTTAGTTTGTTGGAATTGACACCGAAAACAGGCCGAAAACATCAATTAAGACGCCATATGGCACATATTCGTCACCCCATTATTGGTGATACAACGCATGGCGATTTACGGCAAAACAGAGGGGTTGCTGCTCATTATCAAACCAGCCGGTTGATGCTTCATGCCAGTTGTCTTGAGTTGAATCATCCTGTTACGGGTGAGAAATTATCGCTTACGGCAAAATGGGATGTATCATGGCAGCGTTTAATACAACAATTTGGCTGGCAAGGTATTATCCCCGATTTGGAATATGATAGTCATTAGCGAAAGCCTTCGTTAACCCTTGTCCAATGGGGGCTACGTTATAAGGATAAAAGCCCGATAGGGTTTTTAATACAGTTGAAATTCTGGCTTGTATATGATCTGACTTTGAATATGCTTCGTGCGGAAACAACAAAAAAGCTAGTACTACAGCCGTACTTACTTTTTTCAACAGAAAAGACACCCACAGAAAAGCTTAATTCATGCGGTTTCTCAGAGTTGTGAGCATCAAGGAAAATGCAACTTTCTGGTATCTACGGCTGTAGTACTAGTATTCGCATATTACGTTAGTATTTAAATAAAAAATGCATAATTTTTTGAAAAAATGGATTTAAATATTATTTTCGGAAATATTTTTGTTCTATTTGAAAAAAGATGTTTTTTCCATAAAGGTGAATATAACTTTTTGAAAGTTATGAATAAAATAAAATTTTAGAAAGAATAAAAATGTAAATAAATGTAAAGACAGTTTGGTTTTAAACTGAAAAATAATACAAATCCTCTGAACCAAATTGGTCTTTATTATATTAACTATATTAGAGTAGGAAGATGACATATATTAAGGAAATTAAGCTTGAGCAAAGTGAATCTACCGTGATTTTTTATAAAGATCTTCTAGGATAGTTAATTCGTGATAAATCAAAATATTGAAAGTTATAAATGGACAGTGTTATTTATAGCTACGATAACGCAAGCATGTGCGTGTTTTTTTGTTCAAGGGATAGGTTCTATCGCGCCATTGTTGCAACAACAGATGTCGTTATCTGCATTCCAAATTGGGTTACTGGTCTCGTCTGCTCAACTTGCACCATTAGTTGGTTTACTAGTAGTTGGAGAATTACTTGATAGGTTTAATGAAAAGTACGTGGTAAGTATAGGTGTTTTCTTAGTTGGAATGACTCTATGTTTTACCCTATTTTTTGATAACTATTATGCGATTCTCATACTCTTATTTATTCTTGGGATTGGATATAGCTCTGCGCAACCAGGTGGAGCCAAATCCGTTTCTAATTGGTTTCCAAAAAGTCAGTTAGGTTTTGCTATGGGGATTAGACAAGCAGGATTACCTTTAGGAGGGGCTTTAGCGAGTTTAATCCTACCATTTTTGGCAATACGTTTTAATTGGCATTTTGCTTTCTTTGCTAGTGGATGCATTGCTATTTTTGGGGCTACACTCTTTTTTATCTTTTATAAAGATAAAGATCCTAGAGCAAAGCAAGTACGGAACATTAATATTATATCGACTATCCGAAATAAAATATTAATGGTTAAAGAACCTGCGATGTTTAATATTATGTTGTCTGGGGCTTGTTTAACAGCCGTTCAATATAGTGTGGTTATTTATCTAATTTCTTATTTTTATGAAGAGCTAAAAATTTCGCCATCTATAGGTGCAACTTTATTATTTTCAGCTCTTGTCTCTGGGGGTGTAGGAAGAATAGCCTTAGCTGCTTGGAGTGACAGAACAAAAACAAATAGATATTTTCAAGTATTATGTTGCTTATTTTGTTCTTTAATTGGAGTCACGATTTTATTTTTTATTAAAACTGATAGTTATTATTTTTTATTCTCATTAATGATCTTACTTGGTTTCTTTGGAGTAGGTTGGTATGGCCCTTGGGTCGCTTATATAGCAGATACAGCTCCTAAAGATAGGATGGGATTTGCTTTAGGTTTGGCTATGACTGCTAACCAAGTCTCTGTGATTGTTATTGCGCCATTAGTAGGGATATTAAGAGATATTACAGGTAGCTATAATTTAAGTTGGATATTATTGATGCTTTTTACTTTCTTTACTTTACTCAGTACTTACTTTAGAAATAAAAAGGTATTAGCAAGCTAATATAGGGTATGATTATTATATCTTTACTGCTTATCATCAATGATTTTATAAAAAGCACTTTAGGGTGCTTTTTATCTTTCATAATTACTAAGATAAGCATTTGTAATAGCGTATCTTTCAATTGTGTGGTATCTATATCATCCTCATCACTTGGCATAAAATAAATATTTTCTGTAAGTATATAAATATTTGAATTTTTCAGATGATATAATTGAAGCCCCTTATTGATTGTAGTCTAAAATGATGCAAAATCAGCGTTGAAAACTATGAATGTTTCTTCTATTGAAAAAGGAAGTTAGACTGTATTATTAGTCAGTGCGGTTGATTTTTGTTCGTGTGAAATACCCATCATTATTATGTCTCTTCATTGCGCAATAATTTTTTTAATATAATAATTATGTTGGATTTATTGTTTTTTTAGAGTTAATGGTAAAGTGAAAAATAGTCGAAATAACTATTGAAGAAATTAGTAATATTGTAAATCCAGAAATGATGTCTTCAACGCCAACACCTAAATAAATAGTATAAAAAAGGATGATCATAGTAATAAATACATAAATACCTGATTGCATACCCAAAGTATAAAGAGAGTTTTTTGAATATAATCCTAGATAAGAGAAAAAAATAGGTTGCATAATGGTATTAGCTAAAAATACCATAATTGTGAATAGCAAATAGAGTATGCCAGAATTTGTTATAATGCCAAGTAAACAGATAAAATCATTCCTCCGCTTTTAAGCACGGTATCTACCCAAATCATGAGACCCGATGAGCCGGTAATATTTGCGGCACTTAATAGTATACTCAGCACAACAGCTCTATTGTTAAACATGGTGATCATCATCCTTATGCAGTATTTACTTCATTCACTCTAGTAATTTCATTCTACTATTATTTTCATTGAAATAGAGTTTAAGAACCTATCCCAAAAGGAATTATCATATTCTATAACGGATAATTTCTGAAGGTATAGAGAATATGGCAAACAATAAATGGCGGCTCAGTGATGAACTTTGGGGAAAAATGGCGCCACTTATCCCCGAATATAAAACTCAGCATCCGCTAGGCACACA